>NZ_JBTNDW010000022.1:0-22979 GCF_054510775.1 Arthrobacter sp. TMT4-20
CAAAGTCCCCTACACCGAGGTCGGTGTCGCAGCCTCCTACGGCGCAGTGGTGTCCTACCTCAACCGGGTAGGCCTCGCCGCACGCGACCCCTTCGACTGCCCCATGGTCAATAAATACCGGCACCAATAGCCCTAACGACTTTTTTGGCACCATGACAAGGACCTATAGCCATGTTGGACCTGGATCAATGGCCAACCAGCCGACTCCTTCTCACCGCCACCCGACTAAATGAAAACGCCTGAAATAGGGAACTCGACGGCAGCGGAGTAAAGCGACAGGAACTATCCGATGGATGACAGTGAAGCAAACCAAAGGTTCTCGCTCCTTCCCCATAGCGGAGGCTATATCGAAGTCCAGTGGGACCAAGGGGTAACTGTCTCGAAAAAAGACGCCATGGAGCTCGTCAGAAGCCTTGCGAAAGTATCGCCAGCTCTGTGTCTACCAATGCTCGTCCACCTCAACAAAATGATCTCCCTCAGTAGACCGGCACTGTACGCCTTCGCGTCGGGGCTCAACGTTTCTGCACTAGCGATCGTCGGACCGACAGCCGTCGACCGCGCCATCACCACCTACTTCAAAGAAGTGCACGAACCGCCCTATCCCACCCGATACTTCGAGGAGGTCATCTCTGCTGAACGCTGGCTACTTGATCCGCACAGGAATCTGTCGGGTTGATGGACGCACGACAGGCCATTGGCGGAGTCGTTGGCGACTGCTCGGTAGATAGAGCAAAATGGGTGAATGCCCACGATTCATCCCCCAACCAGGCCAGTCCTCGAGGGGAAGACCATGATGGCGATTGTCACTACCGGGGTTGGTGGCTACGACCGGCTCGAGGTGAGTCGGGTTCCAGTCCCGGCGCCAGCCGAAGGTGAGGTATTAGTTCAGGTGTTGGCAGCCGGCGTCAACAATACCGAAATCAACACCAGACTCGGTTGGTACTCGTCATCGGTGGCGACAGGCACCAATGACGCAGCAGAGAACGTTTCCGGGCAGACGTCGACGCGGCCGGACGGGGGTTGGAACACGGCCACCCCGTTCCCCCTAATTCAGGGCGCAGACTGCTGCGGACGTATTGTCGCCGTCGGTCGCGGGGGCGACGAGTCTTCGGTTGGGGCTCGGGTACTGATCCGCGCATGTATGCGCACGCAGGGATTCTCCTCGATGGAAACCAGTTGGTTAGGGTCGGACCGGGACGGAGCGTTCGCTCAATTCGTTGCTGTCCCCGAACACGAGGTTTTCACTGTGGATTGCGACTGGAGCGACGCCGAATTAGCCACCATTCCTTGCGCTTACGGAACGGCGGAGAACATGGTCCGCCGTGCAGGTGTCACTTCGGGGTCGCGGGTAGTGGTGACGGGTGCCTCCGGTGGCGTTGGCTCGGCCGTCATACAACTCGCCAAGCGACGTGGCGCTCATACCATTGGCATCGCCAGTGGGGCCAAACAGGATCGGGTCCGGGCCCTGGGAGCGGATACAGTCCTCGGGCGGGACGAGGCGCTAAGCGTGCTGGGAGCGGAAAGCGCCCACGTCGTGATCGACAACGTGGCCGGCACCGGTTTTCCCGCGATGCTCAGTCTCCTCCAGAGGGGAGGGACCTACGTATCCTCAGGCGCCATCGGCGGACCTCTTGTCGAACTGGATATGCGGACCTTTTATCTGAAGGATCTCACCTTGATCGGGTGCACAGCGTGGGACGACGCGGTATTCCCTAGCCTCATCTCCTACATCGAGCGTGGGGAGATTCGGCCTCTCCTAGCCAAGGTCTTCCCACTTGACCAGATCGCGGCCGCTCAACGTGAATTCCTCGATAAGGTACACGTGGGTAATTTCGTTCTTATTCCACCCGCTCCCCTGTAATTGAGGCGTATTCTGCCGATCGCCGACGTGCCGTAGCTATTATGATGAAATGTGCAATTGCTACCCCAAGGTGAAGGGAAGCTTCGATGCCTACCGGCAGAATGAGCAGAAGCAGTGGTGTGGATAAAGGCTCCCGTGGGCCTGACTCGGGGCTTGAACGGCGCGTCGTTCTCTCCGGTTTCCTTTTCGGGTGCGGGGTCGCGGCATCGATTATTGACTTGTTTATCTTCCATTTGGGTTTGCAGTGGCACCACTTCTATGACCTGTCCACCACCGAGGTCGCGCTGACCGCTGACGGTTTCTTTCACGCGTTCGGTTGGTTTATTACTATTTGGGGCCTGTTCGTTTTGGCTGACATTCGTCGCCGCGCCGAGGTGAATTGGAAGCGATGGACTGGGGCGCTCATTACCGGAGTTGGGTCTTTCCAACTTTTTGACGGCGTTATTGACCACAAGGTTCTGCGCATTCATCAGATTCGTTATGACGTGGATTTGCTGCCCTACGACGTGATCTGGATAGGGTCTGCCATCGTGCTGTTACTGGTCGGGGTGTTCATTCTGTGGCGGACTCGTCCGCCACAGACATCGGACTGAAGGTTCAGCCAGTGGATCGGCAGCATCAACACGACCATAACTCTCCCAGCAGTTCAAACGACGACGTTTATGTTCTCGGATGGATAGCTTTCGATGCCCTAGTTGTGCTGCTCCTGGTTGCGGCCGCGGCGGGTTACGCCCTTGCCCTCTGGGCGGCGCGGGACCGTGGACGGTGGACCATAGGTCGAGTTATGGCTTGGTACGCGGGTCTGCTCTGCATCGGGGTGGGACTAGTTGGGCCTATTGCCGCTGCTGCGCGCACCACTTTCACTGCTCATATGACTGGTCACCTACTCATCGGAATGGCTGCTCCGCTGCTGCTGGTACTCGCGGCGCCCCTTACTCTGGCCCTGCGCGCTCTGACGGTGAGACGGGCGCAGGTCCTCACCCGCTTTCTGAGGTCTCCGCCCCTCCGGTTCATCACCCACCCGACGGTCGCAGGCGGGCTCAATGCGGGAGGACTATGGGTTCTCTACACCACCGACTTGTACTCACTAATGCACACTTCGGTGCTGCTTCATGGAGCGGTACATATGCATATCCTTCTGGCAGGCTACCTTTTTGTTGCGTCCCTGATAAGTCCCGATCCCAACCCACACCGGGCCTCGATCCAGATGCGCTCCGTAGTCCTCATCGTATTCATCGCCGCTCACTCCATTCTGGCTAAGTGGCTCTACGTCCATCCTCCGGCCGGTGTCGAGATCTCCGATGGCCGGACAGGCGCGCAGCTGATGTACTACGGCGGTGACATCATCGATATCACCCTTATTGTTCTCCTTCTGGCTGGCTGGTTCCGAGCCACCCAACCACGGGTAGCTAGACCGGGTTAACTACTGAGGGCGGCCAGGGCCTTACGCAGGCGGCTGCTGGCGTCGTCGGCGACCTCTTTGACCGCTGGCGCATCACTGAGCTGAACCATTGTCTCCGGGTCGATGGCCTCGATTGTGGTGATGTCTGCGGCTTTGCTTCGACGGACCACGACGTTGCAAGGCAGGAGCGCGCCGATTTCGGGCTCGGCCGCAATGGCCCGGCTGGCCAGGGCCGGGTTGCAGGCACCGAGGATGGTGTAATCTCCCACGGCGTCCGCGGCTTCGGTGCCGAGCTTGGCTTCAAAGGTGGAACGAACATTAATCTCGGTGAGTATTCCGAAACCCTGAGCTGATAGTGCTTCCCGGGTAAGTTCCAGGGCTTCAGCCCAGGGAAGCGCAATGGTGGTGCTGAGTGTGTACGTCATGGTGCTCCTGGAGTGACTCGTTGACGGATTCGTCCGATAGGTCACCGGACAAGTTTTCCCACGTTCTTCTAGGGTATTCGACGACACATTCCGACCGCCGGTGATCCTTTAAGGTGATTCTATGTCCGCCTCGTTTGTCCTGACCCTCTCTGCCGTCGCATCTCTGCTGCTAATTCTCCGTCTGGCGGTCCCGTTCCTCCCCCTAAAGCGGGTTACCCGACGGTTGACTCCGCTGGATCTGGCCCTGACGGTCGTGGGTGTGCTGGGGTTGATCCTGCATTGCGCGTCAATGTTTTTCCGCTCGGTAGTGGCCGCGATACCAGGCAGCGGAAGTGTGATCGACCAGATCAATTCCATGGGAACGGCGAGCATGATCTGGTACGCGGTCCCCGCCCTCATGGTTCTGATGGGATTGCGCCGCCAGCATTGGATCGCCCTGATTCTCCTGGCCGTATCACTCTTGGCTGTAGGCATCACCATGTACAACGGCACCGCGGTGTCGACCCATCTGGTCACCATCTTCGCCGCGGGTGTGACAATCGCCGCCACAGTCTTCCTCCTCAGCGCGCCGCCCTGGTCCCGGAAACCAACGCCGGACCTTCCCTATCCCCCGGGTTGAGTCCCGGGACGGACCGACCCCCCGAGGCTGACGAGAAGCCAATCAGATAGTCCCCCACGACAAACCCTGAGGAAACGGCAGTACACAGGGCGCCCCAGTTGAGAACCATCCGCATTATCGGTATCTTAATAAGAACGATAATCAATAATGGTGAGCTGGGGTGCGTGGTGAGTTTGGTCTTGCAGGATCTATCGATCCGTATTGCCTCCCAATACCTGGTCAAGGGCCTGTCGCTGACTATCTCCCGCGGTGAAGCGGTAGCCCTGGTGGGCCCCTCCGGGTCCGGTAAATCTCTGACCGCGGCAGCCCTGAGTGGGTCTCTTCCCGGAGGTGCGATGGTCCGGGGCGAGCTGGAGGTTGACGGACAAGCGGCACCTTTGGAAGACAGAACCCGTCCTGGTATCGCCGCTGTACGACAGGACTCGCTCACATCCCTGCACCCGTTGGTACGGATCGACCGCCAGCTCGTTCCTGTGCTTCTTCGGTCGAATGTAGCCACCACTCACGCGGCCGCATTGGCGCGGGCGGAATCGATGCTCGAAGAGGTAGGTTTTACCGATCCCAGACATGTGTTGCGCAGCTTCCCCATGGAACTGTCCGGAGGCCAGAGACAGCGGGTCTGCATCATTCAGGCGCTCGCATGTCGGGCGTCGTACCTGATCGCCGACGAACCAACCACAGCCCTCGATGTTGTCTCCCAGCAGCTTGTCCTGTCCGCTTTGCGCGCGGCAGCTGAAGCTGGCGCGGGAATTCTTTTCATCACCCACGACGTCGTCGCCGCGGTTTCCTTGTGTTCACGGGCCGCGATTATTGACGGCGGGTCGATCGTCGACCAGGGTTCTTTTTCCCACCTGGCCAGCGAAGCGGCCCATCCCGTCGCGGATGCGCTCACCCGGGCAGCTCGACAACCAGCCACACCAGACAAGCACACCACCGCATGACGGCCACTCTTTCGGCCAGGGATCTGCGGCTTTCGCTAGCACGGCCCGGGCAGGCGTTCCGCCGGAGCATGCCCACGAAGATACTTCATGGAGTATCCCTTGAGGTCTCCAGTGGGAGTAGCCTGGGGCTTGTCGGCAGCTCGGGTTCCGGTAAGTCAACGCTGCTCCGAACGCTCCTTGCTCTCGAGGAACCAGCCTCAGGTTCGGTCACCTTGCAGGGCAGACCTGTCCAACCGGGTTCGTTGAGGTCATTGCGTTGGTTCCGGCGCGAGGTGCAGTACGTGCCTCAGGATCCGGCGAGCAGCCTGGATCCTCGGATGACAGTGGGTCAGCTGCTCCGTGAACCTCTCGTTTGTCTGGGAATCGACGGACAGCACTCCACCATCATTCGTGAAGCGCTCGGGCGGGTGGCATTATCCGGGTCCACCGTTGGCAAGAGACCGTTCGAGTTATCCGGCGGGCAGAATCAACGTGTAGCGATCGCGCGTGCGCTAGTGGTACGGCCATCAATTCTTCTCGCAGACGAACCGGTGAGCGGACTGGATTTACCGCTGCGCAATCAGGTGCTGGAAGTCCTGCAGCTACTTGTCAACGAACAGGGCCTGGGAATGCTGTTCGTATCTCACGACCTCGACGCGGTCGCCGCCGTGTGCGCCGAGACTGCCGTCCTCGCCGATGGCCGAATCGTCGAATACGGACACACTGTTCACCTCCTCAACCGCCCCCGGCATGAGGCGACACGCGAACTCAATGCGGCACGGCTAGCGCGGAGCGTCACCGCACAATGATCGACGCCGCCCTTCCGAGGAATCCTGTCTCGGTGTCATTGGTCCTGCCCATCCAATTGGTCTTCAATATTGGCTTCTACGCGGTAGTACCGTTCCTGGCACTCGTGATGACGGATGACCTGGGTCTCGGTGCTGCCGCCGTCGGGCTTGTCCTTGGCGCACGTACGTTCAGCCAGCAAGGAATGTTCCTCTTCGGCGGGGTGATCGCCGACCGCTGGGGGCCGCGCCGGAGTATCCTGACGGGTTGTGCTGTCCGCGCAGCGGGTTATTTGGGGCTCGCAACGTCGGAGAGCTTCTGGACTTTCCTTGGCAGCGCGGTGCTGACCGGCGTCGGCGGCGCATTCTTTTCCCCAGCCGTTGAAGGACTAGTCGGTACATTGGATCGCGCCCAGTCTACGAATGGCAGCAGGCGCAACCTGTTCGCGTGGCTTGTCTTCGTTGGGGAAATTGGTGCCGTCGCCGGGCCTCTCATTGGGATCGGGCTGCTGCCCAACGGGTTCCCGGTTGTTGCCGGATCGGCTGCACTGCTCTTTCTCGGCGTCGGCATCGCGCTCTGGCTACTCCTGCCGAAACACGGTCCTGCCTCGATAGTCGGCGGCGAACCCCGCAGTCGCGCATCGGCATTACGCGGTGCGTTCGCCTGCCTGGGGGATCGCCGCTTCGTCTGTTTCGCCGGCTTCTTCAGCGTGAACCTCCTGGCCTACAACCAGTTGTACTTCGCGCTGCCACTTGAACTCGCCCACAGTGGAGCAGGCGGCGGCACTTTGGCTGTGTTGTTCACCCTGGCTTCTGTTCTGACTATCGCTCTCCAACTGCCGCTGTCGGCTGTAGCTGCCAGGCTGGGGCCCGCCGCCACGCTAAGAACAGGATTTGCCTGTATTGCCGCGGCATTCGCGGTGATGGGCCTGCTTGGCACAACCGGCATGAATCTCCTTCCTGGACTTCCCGCAGCGAGCGGCCCCGTTTCCTTCGTTGCCCTCCTCTGCCTGGGCCACATGCTCGTCGGTCCGGCAGGGATGCAGCTCGTGCACCACTTCGCCGGACAGCGGCCGATGAGTGCCTACTACGGGCTCCTCGCCAGTTGCGGCGGCATCGCGGTACTCATCGGCAACACGCTGTTCGGAGCATTTCGTGATGTCGCCGGCGGCTTATCCAGTTGGGTCCTCCTCGTCGTTCTGGCCACCGTAAGCGCGTCCTTCCTCCCCCATGTTCTTCCCCTTCCCCAGCAGAAAGATCGCTCATGAACCGCCCCACGCCACTAACCGTTCTCGCCGTCTCGACCATCAGTTGCTTTGCGCTCACAGGCTGCTTCTCCCCCGGGCCCGATGGCTCGCCGCCGGCCTCCGGAGAAGATGGCGACGCGCGGATCTCGATTGCCATGCTGCAGCCACCCCGGTCGGGTCTCACCCCTTTGAGCGACGACGCCTTCAAACTCTCCCGCTGGTCCACGGCCGAAACCCTGGTGGTCCTGAACCACCTCGCGGAGGCACAACCTTCGCTAGCCACAGGGTGGCAGCAGACCACGCCGACCGAGTGGACCTTCACTCTCCGCGAGGATGTCACCTTCCACGATGGAACCCCGCTGACAGCCGACGACGTCGCCCGATCGCTCACGACAGCGGCGACCGCCTCACCAACCCCTCGCATCCTCGACGGCGTCGACCTGACCGCCGTCGCCAGCGACGACCTGACGGTGACTGTGACCACGGCGGTAGCCGATCCATTGGTGCCCCAACGGCTATCCAGCCCCCAGCTCTCGATCCTGGCTGCCAGCGCCTACGACGACGACGACGCAGTCGACCCGGTCGGCACTGGTACCGGGCCCTTCATCCTTACCGCCGTGGACGGGACCTCAGGCGCGACTCTGGACAGGAACAACGACTATTGGGGTGATCCCGCAGCTGCTGCAGGAATCGACGTCCAATTCGTGCCGGACGGCACCGCACGAGCTGCGGCACTGCGCACCGGAACGGCTGACGTCGTCGAGGCCATCCCGGTGGGCCAGGTGGCACAGATCGACGAGGATCTGATCTTCGAGGTGCCCATGCCACGAACCAATACTCTCTACCTCAACACAGAATCAGGTCCTTTCGCGGACCCCCAGGTCCGTGCCGCCGCTCGCGAAGCTATCGACCGGGCATCGATTGTCTCAGGGGTCTACGAGGGCCGGGCCGACGTGGCGGAAGGCCTTCTTGGACCTGCACTTCCGTGGGCTGCCGACGCACGCGCCGACGAGTATCGGGAGATTCTGGAGCAGCGTCCTGAACCGGCAACGGTCGACGGCGTCAGCATCAGTCTGGGAACCTTCACGGACCGGGCGGAACTCCCCGAGGTCGCGGTACAACTTGAACAGCAGCTCGAAGCCGCTGGCTTCATCGTTGAACAGGATGTGCGCGAGTACCAGTTCATCGAGGCGGATGCCCTCGACGGCACTTTCGATGCCTTCATCCTGTCCAGGGCGACAGTGCTGGACTCCGGCGATCCAGTGGCCTATCTGTATAGCGACTTTGGCTGCGACGGTTCCTTCAACCTCTCCCAGTTCTGCGATCCGGCGGTTGACGAGGCCCTGCGGGTCGCGGCCGCGCTGCCCGCCGGGCCGGACCGCCGCGAGGCCATTATGGCGGCTGAAGCCGAGATCCTCAGTCGCGACGCAGCTATTCCGATGCTGCACGAAAGGGTCATCCAGGGTGAGGCAGCAGGGACCGAAGGGGCAGCGCGTGACCCGCGGGAGCGGCTGCTCATCACCGGTGACACCCGCGCCGACCGGTGAAGCGGTTTCCTACCAGCGGATTCCTGGTAAGCCTCTCGCGAGGTGGAGCCCTGCTCGCCGTCGTGGTGGTGATCGGCTTGCTGCCCTGGCTCTCCGACCAGAGTCCCGAGTACACCGTGCTGCGGGCCCGCTACGCGGATCTGGAGGTGACGCCTGAAGCGCTGAGCATGGTGCGGGACGAGCTGGGCCTGGACCGGGGTCCAATTCTGGTGTTCTTCACCTGGTTCGTTGGCGCCCTCTCGGGTGACTTCGGTCAATCCTGGATCTCCCATGCGCCGGTCCTCCCGGGCACCCTCGCCGCCCTGGCGGTATCCGTCACTCTGATGATTGGAGCCGGAGCAATTGCACTCCTGGTGGCCAGCATGTTCGCCCTACCGTCCCTTCTGCGCAGCGCTAGGGGCGAACATCGGCGGGGAGCGGGACTGCTTGCGACGACGGCGACATCCCTGCCGGAATTCCTTCTGGCCTCGCTATTCCTCGTTATTGGCGCTGTTTGGCTCGGCTGGTTCCCACCCTCCGGCTGGCTCGGTGTCCACTACGCCGTTCTACCCTCCCTGGCTATGGGCCTGCCCGCGGGAGGACTGATGGGCAAACTCCTCGCTGACGCCGTCAGCGCAGCCGGGGAAGAACAGTGGGTATCAGCATGGCTGTCTGCCGGATTCACACGCCGCCAGATCGCGCTCGGAATCCTGCGCCGAGCACTACCGAACGTCTCCAGTCAGGTAGCGCTCGTCGTCGTCGGCCTGACCGGTGGCGCGGTAGCTGTTGAACGCGTCTTCGCCATCCCTGGCCTCGGTAGGGCAACCCTCGGTGCCGCCACCGCACAGGACATCCCCGTCCTCCAGGCTGGCGTGCTCGCACTTCTGGTGTTGGCAGTTGTGGCGGGCGTCCTTGCGGCACTGACCCGGCGGGCCCTACTCGGTCCCGCCGGGCGGCTGGGGGTGGTGCCGGTCGCTGTTGTTCCACCGTCCTTCCGCCGCCGCGACCTGGCAGTGCCAATCGGGGCGGTATCGCTTCTGGCGGCCCTCGCGATCGCCGGTATGCTGCGCGATCCTTTCACCTCGGCCCACTCCCGGCTCGCCCCACCGAGCTGGCTGCTGCCCTTCGGAGCTGATGCCAGCGGGCGGGACCTGCTCGCCCGGGTGGGACACGGCACCGCCTCCACGGTGGGTACGGCGCTCGCCGTCGTTCTCCTATCACTTCTGATTGGAGTGCTGGTGGGTTCGTTACCGCGGCTGGGAACGGGTCCGCTGGAGGTGGCCAACGCAGCCCCTCCCGTCATCACCGGGATCATTGTTGCCGCGATTGCAGGCACGTCCGCTGGCGGCGCCGCACTCGCCGTAGCGCTCGTGAGCTGGGCGCCTTTAGCTGCGCACACTGCGGCGCTGACCCTCCAGACGAAAAGCCTGCCCTTCGTCGCGGTCCTGCCGGTCCTTGGCGTGGGTCGGGGCCGGATTATTGTTCGGCATATCCTGCCGCACATCGCCGGACCATTGTTCCGGCACGCGATGCTCCGGTTGCCGGGTACCGCCCTGGCTCTGGCAGCATTGGGTTTCCTCGGGCTCGGCGCGAACCCGCCGAGCCCCGATTGGGGCCTGATCCTGGCCGAGGGAATGGCCTATGTCGAACGCGCACCCTGGACCGTGTTAGCCCCGGCCTCGGCCTTGATCCTTTCCTCTGTCCTGGCGGTGTCGGCCTCAAGTATTGCCTTTCCTACCCTTGAACGCAGGCGGAAGCGTACGACGACGAATATCAGTCCAGCTGGATGATCGGCACTGACCTATTGCATAAACGCATGCAGACATGTTTATATATTATTATGGCGGATGACGAGCAGCTGGAACAGGTTGCCGAGCTGTTCAAAGCGCTGGGGGCTGTGTCACGATTGCGAATTCTGACTGCCCTGTCCGACAGAGAGGGATCAGTGAGTGCGCTGGTCGCCACCACTGGCCTCTCCCAGCCACTCGTGTCACAACATCTGCGGCTCTTGCGAAGTATGAACCTCGTAACCGTGAGCAGATCGGGGCGCGAAGCCGTCTACGCATTGACCGACGAGCATGTTGCCCATGTCATCGAGGACGCGATCGCCCACACGGTCGAAGCGTCCCCGACACCCAGTCACAGCCACTGAATATGAAACTGCGGGAACTCCCGCACCAAGGAGATACCGATGACCACCGAAACGCACTCAGAACACACAATTCACGAGCACGATCACAAACACGGTTCGTCTGATTGCACCCATGAAACCGTCGAGCACGGCGACCATACCGATTACCTTCATGACGGGCACCGCCACGCGGAACACGGCGATCACTACGACGAGCACTAACGGTCGCTAGACCGAACGGCGCCGCCCCCACGGGTCGGTGCCGTTCGTTTTAACGACGTTCTAGGCTGGGTTAGTCGCCACGCGGACGGGTGCGCCGGTTCCGAGCACCGCCCCGGAAAGCTTGCCGGGTAACGCACTGGGTCGACCATCCTGTGGATGCCAGCGCTCAACCCAGGCGGCGAGGGCTTTTAGCCGCCCGGGGGCTTCGAGGCCGCCCAGCCAGATTGACGGCCCAGTCAGTTCACTCGTTGAAGCGCGAATGGCAACAGCGGCGACGGCTCCGTGGGCACATTGTTGCAGGCAGGATGCCGAGATAAGCACCCCGCCCGACGACCGGGCGACTGCCGCGGCCAGCTCGCCGTCGTCGCTAGCTTTAACAAGGGCAGCGCACCGGTGACCCACGCACAGCGCCACCACGATCCCCGTTGAACCCTTTGTATTTTTGACCATGGCGTCAGCCTTGGCGGGCCTTCATACGCGGATTCTTCTTATTGATGACAAAAGTTTTGCCTCTGCGGCGGACGATCTGGGCTCCCGGAACTTTTTTCAGTGCGCGGAGGGAATTGCGTACTTTCATGGTTCTCCTTCAGGGGTTTCTGTTTGTCTTTATCGGCTGGTTTTGTTGGGTGCATAAACAAGGGGCGACCGCAGTTCCTCATCCGTCAGTGCGCAGGCTGCCAGCAGGCTGGTCACCTCGAAGTCATCGATGTCATCGCCGGTCAGAGCGAGGTGAGTGCCGCGGCGCCACTGCCCCTGTGGATCGCTGGCCCAGGGGCCGCCGTTGCTGAGGGCTATGCGCGGGCCAACACCGAACACTGCTACTTCGGTCTCCAGCAGACCGGCAATCCAGACACCGCCCCGAACAAAGCAGCAACCCTCGGAGATGGCACCCAATGCTGATCGAAAGCGATCGGGATGCAGTAAAAGGTCCGTGCGGTATTCGAAAGTGCGGAAGGGCCCGGACGACGTCGACGGCACCGCGACCGCTCCGGGACAACTTCGGGCGCGGGCTGCTTCGTCGTCGTGCGCCCCAAGGTGGGCCGCGATCGCCCCCCGGGCGGGCAGCATCCGCACATGCGGGGCAAGCTGTCCGATGAGCTGAACACCCCTGAGACTCAGTTCCTGATCCGATGGCAGCAGATCACTGACAGTGGTGAGCACCGTGTCAGCAAAGAGTAACTCCCCCATCAGGAATTCGCCGGGGGTCCTGCCATCCTCGGGAACAGCCGTGTAACCAGACTCAAACAACGTGTGGTGGTCCCACAGTTGGTTCTCCACGTCCTCAGGCTGTGCGGCCAACGCTACCGAATCCACAGTGAAATCCTCCCGGGCGATGGCATGAATCCCGTCAATCGCGTTCTCGGCCGTGGTGCCCGGCGGCAGCCCGACGATCGCCAGAGAGGTGCCGGCAGCGGCCAGGCGTATCAGGACGGGGACCAGATCGAACCGGACGGTGCAGCTCAGACAACCGTGTTCTAGTACAGATGACTCTCGTTCCACCAGTTGGTCATTCTGATGGATGCGGCGCGTCACCACTGAATCGTCGAGCAGGTCGTGCAGCACCACTGGAACTTCCGGAGATAGCGCGGCCAATTGAGATGTGGCGTTGTTGCGACTGAGTGCGTCCAGCGAAGTAATGAGGATCAAGTGCATTCCATCATCTTATGAGAATCATTCTCAGAAAGAAAGTGGGCGGTCCATTCGGCCCTCCCTCGCGGCACGCATACGCACCTAGATCGAAGCGAGAGCCGTCAGAGCCCTCAGTTTCTCCTCCCCTATGGGTTCCTCGGGCAACAACGGAATAAGAGCCACTCGGTCGGTCAAGGCGCGTACCTTTGCCATCTGTTCGATTTCGCTCGCGGCGCGCGCCCGCAGAAACGGCGTCTGCGGGTGTGCGGCGGCAATCGAGCTATTGATCACCCAGGCCCACGGGTGGATTCCTGCCCGTTCCAGATCACTTTTCAACTCTTCGGCTTCGAGGACAGGTGTCGTTTCGGCCAGCGTGACAAGAATTACCTTGGTCTGCGCAGGATCCTGCAGCCGCATCAGGGGCGTCACGAAGCCCATGGTATCTCCAGCCTGGCGGGCAATTTCCCGGTGGTATGAACCGGTCGCATCCAGGAGTAACAGCGTGTGACCGGTCGGCGCGGTATCGATCACCACGAAGCGCCGCCGGGATTCCTGGACCGCCTTGGAAAACTGCCGGAAGACAGCCACCTCGTCAGTGCATGGGGACATCAGGTCCTCAGCTAGGGCGGCACGACCATCATCGTCCAGGTTCCGGCCCTTGGCTTCCATCACGTGGCTCCGGTACTCCTGAATTGCCGCTACCGGATCGATACGAGATACCGTCAATCCAGGGACTGAACCGTGCAGTGTTTCGGTGAGGTGCGCTGCAGGATCCGTCGTGGTGAGGTGGACCGCGTGCCCCCTGCCGGCGAGTGCGACCGCAATGGCGGCAGCGACGGTGGTTTTCCCTACCCCGCCCTTCCCCATACACATCACCAGGCCACGGCTGTCCGATTCGATCTCGTCAACCAAGGCTGCCAGTGGCGCGTCCTCGACCTCCGGTGTCTGTGTCGTCTCGTCAAGGATGGCCGGTCTGGACCCAGTCGCGAACAGAGACCTAAGCGCCGGTACGCCGACCATGTTGCCTGGCTTGAGGCCCAGCACATCGAGGGGCAGCGCGGCGACCGCTTCAGGAATGGCCGCGATGGCGGCAGCTTCCCTGGACCGCAGGGCCACGGCTAATCTCTCGTCGCCGGCGGCTTCCGGCAGGACACCGTTAATGACCACGTACCCGCTCCTGATTCCGATCTGGTTGAGCTCGAGATAGGTACGCTCGATCTCAGCCAGGGACGACGTCTGCGCCCGGCTAACCAAGACAAGCCGGGTCCTGGCGGGGTCCGTGAGTGCCTGCACTGCTTTGGCATACACCTGCTTGTGTTTCTCGAGCCCTGACAAAGGGCCCAGGCATGACGGGTCTCCTTTGCCAGTCTCGAGGAAATCGGTCCATGAACCCGGCAATTGAAGAAGGCGGATCGTATGGCCCGTAGGAGCTGTATCAAAGATGATGTGGTCGTACTCCCCATAGGAGCTCTCGTCTGCGAGCAGGTTGGTGAACTCGTCGAAAGAGGCGATTTCCGTGGTGCACGACCCTGAAAGGCTCTCGGCGATGCTGGCCAACTCAGTCTCGGGGAGGAGGCCCCGAACGGGTGCGATGATCCGTTCCCGGTACGCCTCGACGGCCTGCTCCGGGTCGATCTCCAGCGCGGAGAGACCCGGAACATCCTGAATCGCGGTGACGGTATTGCCGATGACCATACCGAACACTTGGCCAACGTTTGAGGCTGGGTCGGTGCTCACCAGCAGAACTTTCTGACTGGCATTGGCGAGTGTAAGAGCCGTGGCGCAGGCTACGGATGTCTTACCCACGCCACCTTTGCCAGTAAAGAACAAGAATCGTGGTGCGTTCTCGAGAAACTTCATCCCCGGACCTAGCCGCAACTCGTTGAGCCGCCGCAGCAGCCGCCGGACTTTGCGCTCAGGCCAAGTGCCGGTCGTGTGCGCGACTCAACTCCGAGGCTTTGGAGATGACGCACGTCGGCGGTGACGTCCACCAGGGACTGGTCCACATCGGGGCCACACACACCCGTGTCGCGACAAAGCGTAGTTTCGTAAATTCGGATCACAGACATGTGGTTCTCCCTGGCTTCCACAAAGGTTCGATTCGATACCGAACCAACGAGCCCCGGTCACCCCGGCCGTCGCCCGGAAGAGGCCGACCAGCGCAATTGCGGTTCCTCACTATGATATCGATATTCATCGATGTAGAGCCATCACCTTGTCGCCGGACCGTTCAAAGGCCTGACCTACTTATCTGGTGCAGGTGAGATCGGATGCACTGGTCACCAGCCTCGCTTTGAGCTCGTCGCCCTGAGGGAGCGCCGCGGGTAGCGGCTGGCCGGGCGCTCCCCAGGCTTCCTCAGCGGGTCGCCGTATTGCAGCTTTAGCCGTCCAGTCTCCGAACCAGCGGCTACTCCTGATTGACTCGGATGTCCGTGAAGGACTGCCCGTTGTCATCGGAGACCTGGACACCGGTTTCGGTCGCGACCCATATTCGCAGGGTCAGATCCCCGACCAGGTGCGTGGCTATCGCGGCTGCCTGACCGGGGATCGTTCCTTGCTCGACCCAGGTCAGGCCAGCGTCACGACTGGTGTAGATCTGGCCCTCGGGTGTAATCCCAGCAGCGGCACCTTCCGAAAGGGCCGTGAACATCAGCAGGGGTGCACCGGGCACGGCATTCCACGTTTCGCCGTTGTCCGTGGAGCGTTGCAGGCCGTCCTCTGTGGTCGCCAGAACAATACTGTCCCGTGGCGTTGCGGCCAGGTTGAACACCGGAATTTGTTCTGCCACGGATTCCCAGGTGGTCCCGTCGCTACTCACTTGCAACTGGCCGTCGAAACCGACTATCCCGTTGTCGGTTGAGGCGAGGGCATGGAAATCGGACTCCCCTTGCCGGGACAGCGGCTGCCACGTGTGCCCCTCGTCGGTGGACCGAATTAGCCCCACCGGGTCGGGAAGATCAGATCCCGGACCAGGGTGTCCGGATGCATAAAACTCGCCCTCCCCTGCTGAGGTGAAACCCATCAGATCGATGGTCGGGCCGATCTTGATGGCCGGTGACTCTGAGACGTCGAACAGGCCATCGTGGGTGGCGAGGAAAACCCGGTCCGTGCCAGGGTTCACGCTCATGCCGTGGACGTGACCCGTTGGGTAACCTTCTGCACTGGCTGACGGGGCAGCGGTAGCGGCACTGTTGGCTCCCTGCGGGGGTTGTGGCGAACAAGCGGTAACTGCCAGAATCCCTGCAATCATGACTGCCGTCGGGGCGGCCCGTGGTGGGTGGGGCAAAGAAAAGTGGATGAATTTCACGTCAATAGTCCTTGAGTCAAAATGGGAACGGGTAGGGAGGGCAATGGTGCCCTCCCTACCCAGAGCCTGTGGCGGGTTAGAGTTCGGCGAGCAGCTGTTCCATTTCCTGGATTTCGGCGAGCTGGGTTTCCATGATGGTCTCGGCGAGAGCAATTGCCGCAGGGTTCTCCCCGTTATCGATTTCCTCGTGGGCCATCTCCACCGCCCCATCGTGGTGTTCAATCATGGATTCCAGAAACAACCCGACCGCGTCGTCACCCTCAGCCGCTTCCAGATCAACCATCTGATCTTCATCCAGCATGCCGTCCATCCCACCCATCCCGCCCATCTCGTGCCCAGCCATGCCACCGTCGGGCATGACCGGTCGGTCCCACGCTTCGAGCCAGCCGGTCATGATATCGATCTCAGGACCCTGCGCAGCCTTGATCCTGGTGGCGAGATCGGTAATCTCAGGGCTGACATCGTCTTTGGCAAGCATCATCTCGCTCATCTCCACCGCCTGCTGGTGGTGAGGAATCATCATCTGGGCGAACATGGCATCCGCGGGATTGTGCTCGGCGGATACCACAGCACTGGATTCGGTGGGGGAAGTAGTTCCCTGGGTGGAAGCCGTTGGCTCGGCCACCGGGGTAGTCGTGTCGTTGTCGCTTACGCAGCCCGCGAGTGTGATGACGGCTGCGACGCTCAGCCCTGTGATGGGGAGGTAACGCTTCATAGTGATCTGATCCTTTGTGAATTCATCTGATGAATAGTCTGCAGTGGTGCCCTCGACGGGCATGCATGCCTTTGGCTGGAAGCCTTTGCGCTCACCAGAAAGGCAGGTGCCGGTTTTTTATGTCCGGCTGATACAGAGTTGGATCAGTGAAGGAACGGGGATCGATAGGGGTCGTAAACGGATCAGTGGCGGACCGCGGAGGAGCACCGACCCGGGAACGAACCGGCCGGAACGGATCAGGAACCCCAGAATGGCGACGACGATGATCGCCAGGAGACACATTCCCAGGACTGCGCTGTCGTTGCCGCATGACCCCACGCAGCCCTGCCCTGATTCGCCGGAGCTCCCGTCCGTAGAAGCGGCGGGGGCAGCATTCGCCTGGACGTGGTGCGACCCGCTCATAGCCGTCGCAGATTCGGTGTCCAATGTCATAGGACTAGCAGAGAACACAGCACCATCAGCCGCGTCGCTCCACGTTGAAGCTCCGTGCGTGGACGGGCCGTGACCGCCCATCCACACATGCATTGCGAGGATCGCGACAATGATGGCGGCAAACCCCAAAGAGGTTAGGGCTGTTCGCGACAGATCGAGCATCGCCCTTAGCCTGATCCTGCCTGACACCGCCATTGCCCTTTCATTTTTCGTTGACTGCTTCCAGTTTAGTGAACTTCACGCAGAGCCGGAGGTCGGGCTGTGCATTGACATGCGGAGCAGCGCTGGCTAGGTTTTGATATTGGTAAACTTTTTCCACCTTACGAGAATCTAAGGGGCGGGCATTATGCCGAACTATTTGGAGATCAACGGCCTCAGCGTCGCCGAGGAGCTTTATGACTTCGTCCGGGACGAAGCTTTGCCTGGAACGGGGATTGAAGAGGGAGCTTTTTGGGCTGGCGCGGCCGCGGTCATCACCGATTTCTCGCCCCAGGTGGGGGAACTGCTAGCCATCCGGGACCGGATGCAGCAGCAAATTGACGAGTTTCACCGCTCGCAGGGGGCGGAACCCGTGCAGGAGGAAGCCTACGAGACGTTTCTCCGCTCAATCGGTTACCTGGTCGACGAGCCCGGAGACTTCGCTATCACGACCGACCGGGTGGACCCCGAAATCGCAACCGTGTCCGGGCCTCAATTAGTAGTCCCGCTCCTGAATGCCCGGTTCGCTGCCAACGCAGCAAACGCTCGATGGGGCTCACTCTATGACGCGCTCTACGGCACGGATGCAGTTGACGACGGCGATGGTCGCGAACAGACAGGTGCCTATAACCCAGTCCGTGGCGCCGCCGTCGTGGCACGTGGGCGGCAGTTCCTGGATGAGTACCTTGGTCTGGCGGGCGGATCCCACGCTGACGTCAACGCCTACCGAATTGCAGACGGCGCTCTCGTCGCGGAGACACCAGATGGTTCGCTGGGGCTGGTCGACCCAGGGCAACTGGTGGGCTATCAGGGAAGCGTGGACGCCCCCGAATCAGTATTGCTGGTACACCACGGACTTCACGTCGAAATCCTGATCGACCGCACCCACACCATCGGTTCAGGGGACCCTGCTGGGGTGAAGGACGTTGTGTTGGAGTCAGCGATCACAACCATCATGGACCTCGAAGACTCCGTAGCAGCGGTCGACGCCGGGGATAAGGTCTTGGGCTACCGCAATTGGCTGCAATTGATGCAGGGCACCCTGACTGCCGAGATTGCGCACAAGGGAGGCACACATACCCGGCGGCTCAACTCCGACCGCACCTACACAGCATCCGACGGCTCGGAGCTGACTCTGCCCGGACGCTCGCTGCTTCTCATCCGCCAAGTAGGCCACCTGATGACCAGTGATGCTGTCCTGGACTCTTCCGGAGCGCCGGTGCCCGAGGAGATCCTCGACGCCCTATTCACTGGACTTGGCTCCGTACACGATCTGCGGGGCCCACACGCCGGGCGCAACTCGCGGGCCGGATCGGTGTACATCGTCAAGCCGAAGATGCACGGTCCGGGTGAAGTCGCAGTGGCCTGCGCACTGTTGTCGGCCGTAGAGCCCGTGTTGGGCCTTGAACCGCTTACCCTGAAAATCGGCATCATGGACGAAGAACGCCGTACGTCGACCAACCTGAAGGCTTGCATCTGGGAGGCGCGGGACCGTGTCGCGTTCATCAACACCGGATTCCTTGATCGCACCGGCGACGAAATCCATACCTCGATGATTGCTGGCCCCATGGTCCGCAAGGCCGACATGCGTAACTCCAGCTGGATCGCGGCCTATGAGGACGCGAACGTTGATATAGGCCTGGAGTGCGGGTTCAGCGGGCGGGCCCAAATCGGTAAGGGCATGTGGGCGGCCCCTGACAATATGGGCGACATGCTCAAGCAAAAGGTTGCGCACCCGCTTGCCGGCGCGGACTGCGCCTGGGTCCCCTCCCCGACCGCCGCGACCCTGCACGTTATGCACTACCATCAGGTCGATGTGGATGCCCGGCAGGCTGAACTAGCCGGGAAGCGTCGCTCGACCCTGCGGCAACTGCTCACCATTCCGGTCGGTAACCCCTCTGACTGGAGTGCGGATGACCGACGTAGCGAGCTGGATAACAACATTCAGAGCACCCTGGGATACGTCGTGCGCTGGGTGAACGACGGCGTCGGGTGCTCCAAGGTTCCCGACATCCACGGCACAGCATTGATGGAAGACCGCGCAACCTGCCGCATCAGCTCCCAGCACGTCTCGAACTGGGTGCTGCACGGCATCGTAACCGAGGAAGAGGTCGACGCTTCCCTGCAACGAATGGCTGTGGTCGTCGACGAGCAGAACGCCTCGGACCCCGCCTACGTGCCAATGTCCCCGGCGTTCAATACCGAGGCGTTCCTGGCAGCCCGCGAACTCGTTCTAGAGGGCGCCGCTCAACCATCGGGATACACCGAACCCATTCTGCATCGCCGCCGTGCCCTGCATAAGCAAGCCGACAATCGAACGAGGTCATCATGAGCCTGACACTGACAACCGCCCAATCCATCATCGCCGACGCCCTCGCGGCAGGTCAGCAGCAGAACTTCAAGCCGCTGACCGTCGTCGTGCTCGACGCCGGCGGCCACGTCATCGCCGCTGCGCGCCAGGATGGTGCCTCGAATAATCGCTTTGAGATCGCGCAGGGTAAGGCGTACGGAGCGCTGGCCCTCGGAATGGGTTCGCGGGCAATTATGGAGCGCGCCGAGCAACAGGCGTACTTTATTGCCGCAGCGACAGCCACTCTGGGTGGCCGACTCATCCCAGTGCCCGGTGGTGTCCTGGTGCGCGACAATGACGGCACCATCCAGGGAGCGGTCGGCATCAGTGGGGACAGCTCAGACAACGACGAAGCCGCCGCGTCGACCGCAATCAAGGCTGCTGGCCTGACGGCACAAATTGACTGAAACCACCGTTGCCGGGTGATAGGTGGCTTACGCTCGTAACCACTCTCTGGGACCGTCAAGGCGCTCGAACGCCTTGACGGTCCTTTCGGTAGGATGCCCTTCCTGTCCCCCCTGCTTTCCCGGTTGACTGCCGTAAGAGGCCTTCGGCATAACCGGTGCCCTCATCTTGGGTACCTTGGGAGAATAGAGTGATGGAGTTCAACCGGCTGTTACAGATCCGTCGCATCTATGCCCAACCCGCTGCATTGGAGTTGCCACGAGGGAAAGAGATTGTCCAACGATGGCCGGGAGCCGAAGTTGTGCTTGTCGACAACCACTGGAACATACCGGACCTCCACGGTGATGAGACCAACGTTCCCCGCTGGTCCAGGATCAAGACGGAAGCGCTGGTACTCGGGGTCAAGAAATCGTTGGCCGTAAAGCCGAACGGCCGGTCAGCGGATTTCATTGCGCCCTCAACGGCCAACGGTTGCGCCATGGCATGCGCTTACTGCTACGTACCCCGACACAAGGGATACAGCAATCCGGTAACCGTGTTCGCGAACATTTCGCAGATCGCAGGAGCGCTTGATCGGCACGCCGCACGACAGGGCATGAAATTGGAGCCCAACCAGTGCGACCCGGAACTTTGGGTCTACGACATCGGCGAGAACAGCGACTGTTCAGTCGACGCGCTGATCAGCGATAACGTGGAGGACCTCGTCACGCTCTTCCGCGATGTGCCGAACGCGAAGCTGTCCTTCGCCACCAAGTACGTTAACCCAGCGATGCTCGGGTGGGACCACGGCGGTCATACCAGGATCCGCTTTTCCCTCATGCCCGCGGAGCTGGCGAAATCGATTGACGTCCGAACCTCGCCTGTGGCCGAACGGATGGCTGCGATCAATGACTTCGTGGAGGCCGGGTATGAGGTACACGTCAACTTCTCCCCCGTCATCATCACGGACACCTGGCTCAGCGATTGGGAGGAACTGTTGCGCCAGCTTGATGCCAAGCTAACGCCCGCCGCTAAAGCGCAACTGGCGGCGGAGGTCATTTTCCTGACCCACAACGAGCGGCTACACGAGGTGAATTTGGGGTGGCATCCGCAGGCCGAGAAGGCGCTGTGGCGCCCAGACCTGCAGGAATCGAAGGTTTCGTCCAACGGCTTCACCAACGTCCGCTACCGCTCAGGGAGCAAGGCTGGCTATGTTCGACAACTGCTTGCCCTGATTCGGGATATCGCGCCGTACTGCCGCATCCGCTACGCGTTCTGAGCCTGGACGAACGACACATCACTCTGGGAGATCCTGCTTCGGTAGTCGGCTTTCGCTCAATCAGTACCGCGGATCACGTGGTCACGTCCGACGAGCAAACCCGTCCCAGCGAGAACCGCCATGATGCCAGCGGTGACAATGAGTGGAAGCGTCCAACCCCCGCTCACATCGCGAAGGCCGCCGAACATCACCGGCCCGACTGCACCCAGACCGTAACCGACAGACTGCGCCATGCCCGACAGGGACGCCGCCTGCAGGTGATTGACGGTCCGGAGGCTGAACAGCGACAGAGCAATAACAATGAGGCTCCCGCACCCGATTGCTCCCAGAAGGATCCACAACAAGATGAGGTCCGGCACCAGTGCCAGACCGAGAAACGTCACGAACATGAGAGCCCCACTCATGAAGGATACGAACCGTTGGTCCACGCCTCGATGAATGATCCCTCCTGCGGCAAGACTGGCGAACACGCTGATGAGCAAAAATACTGACAGGTGAACTCCCGCGGTGGTGGCAGGGATTCCGCGACTTTGCTCGATGGAGGGGAGCCACGCCATCAAAACGTAAAAGCCAATAGATTGCAGGCCCATGAAAATCGTCACCTGCCAACCCAAGGCTGAGGCCCATGGCGACCGGTGAGGGGCCTCCGGCATGGTGGCGTGCGGAGTATCCAACCTGTGCCGGCGCAGCCACGGCAAGAGCACCGCCATCGCTATCAGAGCCAGTCCCACCCAGATGCCAAGGGCAAGCCGCCATCCCGCCGGAGACATTTGTGCCACGGGCACGACGACGGCGGCCCCGATCGCGGCGAACGCAGCCTGGGTGGCGGTGTAGCTTCCGGTAACCTGGCTGACCCGCAGTGGAAAGTCCCGCTTCACAAGCGACGGCACCAAGACATTGAGAAACGCAATAGCCAAGCCGATCAGCACGGTGCCCAGCCAGATGAAACCGGGCACGGGTAACGAGCGAAGCACGATGCCGACGGCGAGGATCAGCAGTGATAGCCACAGCGTACGATCAAGACCCAAACGGGACGCGATGCGGGGCGCGACGGGTGAGAAGACTGCAAAAGCGATGAGCGGAAGACCTGTAAGGAGTCCTGCCGCAGCACTGGATAACTGGAGATCGCCGCTGATGTTCTCCAGCACCGGGCCCACGCTGACAAAGGACACCCGAAGGTTAACTGCGATGAGCAGAACGCCGATGAATGCGAACCCGAACCTAACAGTGCGGTCCTGCGAGTTCCGAGCAGTAGCCAGCATAGACTCTTCTTCTATCCTTCAAGAGGTGTGGGGCGCCATCGCCCTCGGACTCGCATCATACGGGACCGGTCCCGGCCACCACATCCACCCTCCAACAAACAATGGGGGCGCTGCGGCCGGAATCCGTTCAAGGTGGCAAACCCCGGTGCTCCCTGCCGTCCCTGGGATGTACTCGGGTCTGTAACTTTTTCGGTGTTTTCAGCATTTTAGTTAGTAGGTTTCGGCTGCCGGCCAACGCCCGGCGAAAGTGATGGCAAAGGCATTCAGCGCGGGTTTCCACCGTAC
>NZ_JBTNDW010000023.1:0-20610 GCF_054510775.1 Arthrobacter sp. TMT4-20
GTAGAAAAACAAAAAAAAGGTGGCCCCAAACCCCTAAGGAACCCGCCCTGGAACCCACCCCCCAAAAAAAAAGCTAACCTCCCCCCCGGGACGGTTCAGTTCGTGATTTCCACTCCTAAGACCGCCACGAGAATGGGTATTACCAATCAACATTGAGTGTCAATGAGATTCTTTGGCCGACAATTTCTTGCGGCGTCGGGAATTGATCCACCGACGGATAGATTAGATCTGGCCATTGGAACGTTTGTCTGGTTTGATGGCGGAAGACACGCTGTCCATACGGGACCAGCACCTGGGGGAAGAAGCAATATGGAGATCACCACCGCCCTTGCCGGCCTCGCCGTCGCATCCGGAATCGCACTCACCGGAGCCACCAGTGCGCTGGCCGTAGAGTCCGCCCCCGGCCCTGGTCCGGAACTGGTACCTTTCGATCAGGCGACCATCATCGATCCCGACTCGGTAACATTTGCAATCGGCGGTTTGCTCACGGCCGACGGCACCAACCTCTGTGCGGTGAACCCAACAAGCATTGCCTTCCCAGACCGCACCTACCCGTGTTTTGCCGGTTTTGGGAGCAATATCCCTGGCGCCGTTACGCCCGTGAACCCGCCGGAACTGGTTCCCTTCGATCAGGCCACCGTAATCGACCCAAACGCCGTCACCATCGTCCAGGGCGGGGTGATCGCCGCCGACGGGTCCGACCTCTGCGCAGTGGACCCCGGAAGCATCGTTTTCCCGGACGGCCGATACCCCTGCTACATCAACTTCACCCAGACCTTCACCACAAACCCCATTCCCCCTTACCTCACTGCCCCCGAGCCCCAAGTAGCGCAAATGCCCGTCGGCGGCGTCGATACCGGCGTGAATGTTGGCGGCACGAATGAAACCCGCCCGATAACCCTGGCCGGGGTCGGCATCATCGGAGCCTGCGCCATGCTTGGCTTCCTCATCCACCGCCGCTTCTCAATGCGGCCCTGAAACGGGGAAGTACCCTAGGCAGGAGCAACCGCCTAAGCGCAGAGTTCTTGTTGCGATTGAAACGGGGCCGGGTCGACGAAAGCTGCCCTGCTACGCCAAGGCCTCGGACAGCGGCAACACGTCACTGCTCGAGGCCAACGTTCACGGCAGCCCCGAAACCATCCTCGAAGGTGAACCGGAGCCGTTTTGACGAATGTTGCGGAACCTGCACCAACAGCAATGTTCGCATCGCGGACAACCAAATTGAGCAACGATCGCCCGATGCCATCGCTCAGGCAAGGGAGGCTTACCCGGCATGAAGCACACGCCCGGGCTGCGTCCTACTGTTGCCTTCAGCGCCGCCTAGCAATCACTCACCGTCTGCTTCACCGTCAGAAAGTAGCCTGCCCATGTTCATAGACGGCTTCGGGAAGATTTCCGACAAGTGGCGGCGAATCCGCCAGAACCCGAACAGAGAGAACGTGCAGACTGGACCCAGAGATCTCCAGGAACTTCGTCACGCGAACATAGATGAGCATTCGTGGTTCGTGAACCTCATCCAGCCGGAGATTGGCGGTGGAAGACTCACGGTCGATCAGTTCTCCGAAATCTACGCAAACCCGGGAGCGACAGCGATCCGGGTAAGCGGGTTGAACCAGAAGACCTTCGAACTGCTGGTTTCGGAGTACGGAACGCAGTTCACAGCAATCGAATTCTGGAAGTGTCCTACCCTTGTTGACCTCACTCCGTTGGAGGATCTGTCGGAGCTTCAGATGGTTTCCTTCTTCTGGAATCAGAAGGCGACCAGACTCTGGAACCTCGCTCGCACACCGGTTCTCGCAGCGCTTCAGGTTCAGGACTTCAACCGGTTGAAGAAGCTTGATGATCTTGGCGACGGGCATGCCCTGAGAGAACTCGTAATCAGTGATGGGATGTGGCCGAAAATGGAACTTGAAACATTGGAGCCCCTCGGCGCACTCGCTGGACTACGCAGTCTTCAGCTCTACCCGAAGCGCATCGACGACGGCCGTGTACAGCCATTGGGTTCGTTGACAGGACTCGAAAAGCTATCAATACCGACCAATCTCTTCACAACTGAGCAAATTGCCTGGCTTAAGGCCCGGCTGCCGGACAAGGTGGAATCGGAAGCGCTTGCCGCGCTCAACATATTAAAGAGGCCTTTCGAGAGGGAAGGAAAGTCTCTGGATGTCCTGTTGGTCGGGAAACGTAAGCCGTTCCTCAACTCCGAGCTGGACGCTGCACGAATCAGCAGGCACGTGAATAAGTTTGACCAGATGCTCACCAACTTCGAGGAGGACCCCAGCCTCGAACCAGATTGAACTAATGACGAGGTGGTTCTTCGTCGTAGAAGTCCTGCTGGTCGGCGCTCTTGATGCTGTGAACGTTCCGCAACTTGGCGCACTTTGTTGGCGGCCGCTAGATAGGTTGCTGTGTTCGCTCCATTGATCCCGTGGGGCTGTGCTTGAAACTCGGGAGCTTCGGGCCGAAGGTATCGTCCTGCACCCTAATCCGGAGACCCGCAAGTCACTCATTTCCACAGCTGTCATCACCGGTATTCTGTGGATCTTTTCCGCATTCCGCGCCGCTAACGGCAGGTTGACGTTTCCCCTTCTCCCAGTCGTCGGAACAATATGGCTGACAAACCAGTGGCGCCGCCGGTCGCTGCCTTTTGAGGAAGACCATTTGAGGAAAGAGCGAAACGCCCTCGGCGCAGATCCCTCCTGGTTTTTTATTCCTGATTTCGGTGTCGTGGATTTGTCCGGACCAAGCGGGCCTCGCCCCCTGTGCCGATCGACGCACCTGGCAACGAGATTTAGGAAAGTCCTTGGTCACGTAGTTTCCTTCTCGCATATCCATGAGATGTTCGGAAAGGAGAATGAATCCATGACGTTGCTGTACGCAGAACCCGTGGAATGCGGACCAAATGGTGGCTATTCGGCGCATTCACGCGGGCCTTCGAAAGGACCGACGATGGGTCTCGTCGGACCGTCACGGGGTATGGCATTGCTCGCTCGACCGGGGCACATGCGGCCATCAAATGAAGGCCAGGGGCAGGCCAAAAAAGGAGGTGTGCACAATGTGCACACCTTGGGGGTCGGACTGGGCCGTATCGGTGTCGGATTGGGCCGGTTTGGGGAGGTTTTCGGGGGAGGCCGGTGTTTGCAAGGGGTGAAAGCCGGTTCAAGTCCCACTTCGGGCACACGTTTCCCCTTGTCAGAGGCTGTTTCGCTCTCTGACTGTGCACAAACCGGCTCAGATGGTGAACAGGGTGTGCCTGTTTCGGTGGGTGGGTTGCAGTGGTCCTGTGGTGGTCGGCCTCCTTTCTCTTGTGAAGCCCTGGTGGGCTTTCTTACTACTTCATGGCGTAGCAGCGGGGGAGGTACATGACTTTGATGAAAGTTTTTCACCGATTTTCCTCGTGGTGCCGTTCTGATAGAGGAATCACCGCTGGGTACGAGGGGCCGGAGTGCAACTTGGGGAACCGGGAGCTGACCACACTTTCGTGAGGAAATAAGCGACGGAGGAGCGCCGAACGAAAATTTGGTCAGCTCCCGGCGCTTCGCGCCCTGGTTGCGCGGAGGACCCGCCCAGCGATGATGGGGATCAGAATGACACCCCGCGATAACGCGTCACCCCGATCTAGTTGCCCCGGCAGGACGAGGACGAACCGTTGGCCGTAGCCGGACTTTATGAGTTCTGGCCCAATCCCGAGCTGCCCGAGGAGCATCCGGATAAGAGGTTGGTCACTGCCACTGTCATGACGACGTCGGCCACCGACACGTTGGGGCATATCCACGAACGCTCACCGCTGATCAGCCCCAAAACCTCCAAGCCGATTGGCTAGACTCATCGACCACGGACAAGAACGAGGTCCGGGAGTTGGCCAATACAATGCCCGAGCCGCACTTGGTGCCGAGTTTGTCGACAAGGAAGTAGGCGCCATGCGCAACAGCCGATCCACCGTCAGGCGAACTGCACGATCACGGACCTCGGGAGGAAACTGCTTGGCGGCATCAAACCCGGGACGAACCGCCGACCACGAGAAATCCTGGGCTGGTAAAGCCCTGCAGAGCAGCTCGCCAGACTCATCTCAACACCGACAGACTCATAAACTGTTGCGACGACCACTGAAATCCACCATCCCTTATGAGATGGGATTGAAGCACACCACCGTCCGGAGCGCGGGAGGGACTGCCTACGGTTTGGTTGACTTGACGTGCCCTACGGCTTGGTTATCGGGATCGGTGTGAAGATCAGGCGGGGATGGATGTCTTGTGAGAGGCCGTCATTCCGCACCGCAGCCGTCAAAAGAAGAGCCTGATACCGGCGAACGGCTACTACGACTGGCAGAAGAACGAGTAGGGGACGAAGACTCCGCACTACCTCCACGAGGAAGGTGAGGACCGGTTGCTGGGCTTTGCTTGCCTGTACGAGTTCTGGTCCAACCCCACCAAGCCTGAGGATGTCGAGGACAAGAGGCTGGTCACGGTGACGATGCTCACCCGAGCCGCGCACGATGCGCTCGGGGCAGCCCCATGAACGGATGCCGGTCATCGTGCCGGTCAAGTTACGGGATGAGTGGCTGGACCCGACCATGACCGAGCGGGCCATGTACAAAACTTCATTGCCACCATTCCCGACCCCAACTTCATCCCGTGGATCGTGGGTAAAGAGGTCGGAACAGTTCGTAACAACGGGCCTCAGCTCATTGAAGTGGCGCACTCATGGGACTAGCCGATCGTCCGGAGGCTGTGTCTCTTGCTCATTAAGGAATGGCTGGAGCGAGCTTGGAGGACACTGGACGCTGCTCGTAAGAAAAGGCTCCTGTCGAGTGCGGTTGCAGCAACCGAAGCAATCAATTGGGCCTGCTCACTGGATGAACAACTAACGGCAATAGATTCCATGTACCGGACTAGGCGTGAGGATGACGACCAGGGATGCACGCTGCTAGGTCTGCGATACGCGAGGGACCGTGTCATGCACCAGGTTTTTATCACAACGGTCAAAGACGACAGGAGTTTTTTGATCCAGGCCTAGGGGGAGTCGTTCACATCGCCTCTTCATACCCAGTTTGGGCGCGCACGGTGGCATTACCCGAATCAGCTGTACGGCATAAGCAGGAAGACCGAAAGGTGGCATGCGAAAAGCACATGGCTGAACGTCAGGTTTGGAAGCCCCTTTTCAGTGCGCTGCAATTCCTGACAAAGGAGCTTGACGGAAACGTTCCGCTCATCTCTATCGAAAAGCCCTCCTGGTATGTGGAGCTTTCCGCGGCAGAAAGTGCTGCTATTAGCTCGGGTTTGATGCTCCAGGCGTAGGGGTAGTCTGCTGTGTAGTGTCGTTCTCAGGCAGTTCTATCTCCCACTTTGTCAATTTGTACACCTTCCAGGGTATAGGAAATTTACGTCCTAATTTCTCCACTGCGTCGGTCTTTGATAGACCTAATGCTTGGGAATCCATCAGGCCATACCAAAGAGCAGCCGTGAAGAGCGCCAGGCCTACAATTTTACTGATCCAGGGCGAGAGCGGGGATAACCATGCGTCAGGAGAGACTACAAAATATATCCCTCTCCAGAATGGTAGGTCGGCGTCTAGGATCTCCGGCAATGGACTCATGAAAATAGCCCCCAAGAGGAGGAAGATCATTACGCCTGATAATGTTATCACCGGGTATAAAAGGTTATGAAGTGGGTGGAGAGTCTGAGAATATATTCCAGTTCCGCGCCCGATAACATAACCCGAATACGTGACAAAAAATCCAAGTGAGATATTTATGATGGCCGCCCGGAAGTAATATCCGCCATCTGCTCTTTGCTGAGCAAAATCTATGGTTTCGGAATAAAAAAAACAAGCATAGAGAAGTATCACGCCCAGTATTATTGGGGCAAAGTAGTCTCTAGGAAGATTGATTCTTTCTGGTGGAAGCTTTCGGTATATTTTTGCCTTCCTTACATCTGCCACGGGTCCCAAAGACTGCTCGACTTTAGCTTTAAGTTCGCGTGCTTTCCATTTATCAGGTCGTGGAGCGTGATACTGATCAACCCCCGAAGCTTTCCAAGTTGACTTTCCGTCTAGTGTTTCAGTCACTACTACAACAACTCTGCGAAACCACAGTTTCTTGAAGTTCCTCTTCAAGTCGTCCCAAGTCATGTTGTCTCCCTTAGTTCCTTTCGATCCTAAGGCCAACGTGAACCGTCCCGGGTTTGATGCCGCCATCTTCTGTGAGAAAGATAATGATTATGCCCAATCAGTTTCCTCCCGAGGTCCGTGATCGTGCAGTGCGCATGACGGTGGATCGGTTGTCCGAGTATTCCCCTGTTTACAGCGCTTGTAAGGCGCTGGCGCCGAAGCTGGGAGTCGGTGCTGAATCGCTGGGCCGTTGGGTGGCCAGGCCCAGATCGATGCCGGTGAAAAGACCGGCCCAAGCAGCGAGGAGGTGGAGGCAATCAAGCGGACTCCGGGCTGAGGTGCGGGACTTGAAGGAGTCCATGAGATCCTAAAACAGGCCTCGATTTTCTTCGCGAGGGAACGCGACCCTCGCCGCCGCTGATCTGTCACAAGCCCAAGCCTCACACGAACCACGGACATTCTGGCATGTACACGCATCGGCGGCTGATGTTCCGTAGAGAACAGAAGCAAAAGTTGCTCGCGGGTGCTTACAACGCTCTCAACCTCTGCAAGCACACTTCCCGAACCGGCCCGTTAGCCGAACGCCCCTCGGGCCTCCATGCGGACAGTCGAAGATCCTGGGATCACTGGCGCACCGATCCCCGCAAGACCCGCCCGAGAAGGTGGGAGATAAGGGGCCGGCGTCTGCAACAGTTCTTTGTGTTGCAACCCTAGGGATAAGAGGCGTCTCTTCGCCTAGATCCTTCGTTGTTTGTCCTCACCCGAATCTCTGGGCTCCGCAGTTCTCATTTCTATGCCTCGAAACCGTATGCGCGGATCATCGTAGGAACCCTCAGATACGAGACACTTGGAGTGATGTGGCGAAGCTGATCGGATACGCACGAGTCTCGACTCAAGCTCGCTCCGGGGGCGTCGCTGCTGGCACCATCGGATGAACTAATCAGCGCTAGCCGATCGGAGGTATGCGGTATGGCCGCGGTTTGCTGCCCAATCCACTGTTGCAGGCGGTGAAGATACTCATCGCGTGGGGGCAGGACCCCGAGATCGACGAGCAGCGACGCAGGTGGTTCACTGCCTGGGCAGCGCCCAGCGAAGCCAGATCTTTTCTTGAGGTGCTGCATCTCGGTCGAGTTATCCGCTGCCCGGGTTACCCCGGTTTCCTTCCGATCCGCGATAGCGAGCCATTGCTTCAACGTCGTGACCGAAAGCCCGAAATCCTTCGCGATCTGCGCCAACGGCGCCTCACCCTTCCGGGCCACATCAATAACATCCTGGCGGAACTCCGCCCCCATAAGCCGTCGGCATGGTCAACATCCTTCCACGAGCCTGAGCTCGCTAAGTCAAGGAGTCAACAAAACCGGGGGCAGTCCCAAGGCTTCGGCCAGGGGAATAGGTTGGGCAACCGCCGGATGCTGGCGATGCCGTCCTTGTTAACATCGATAGTGGAGGACTGGTGGCCGCCGGCGCGTAGGAGATGGCGGCCAGCATCAGCTCTAGGTTGGGCCGGTCCAGGCTTCCGAAGGCGCTCCCAGGGCCACCGGTTCTCCACCGCCCAAAGATGCCACCAGCCTCAGGAAGCGCTGCTCGCCACCGGACAGGCCCCCGATGTGATCGACGATGCGCTCGAAGTCGACGTAGGTCACATCATCCTCTTGGACGATCCATGGGTTGCCTCGTCCCGCGAAGCGGCCGCCAAAAGCTCTGATCAGCAGTTCGGTGCCAACCTTTGTGCTGTAGCGGCCTGGGGCAAGATCGCGGAGGGAAGCGAAGTGCAAGGGAACCACGGTATCCGTCATGACCTTGAGCATGCTTAGGTGCCATGGACCCCGTAGGACGTGAGGCCAGGCGTGGATATGATTACGACGATGCAGGCGCCTGCCGCTCAGAAAGAAGTCTGATGAACCTCCCCCAAAACCTGGCTATCCCCGCGCTTGCCCTCATCGCTCTGACCGGGTGCTCCGGGCCCCCCACCCAGGCCGCCGAAAGCACAACCGTAGCAGCTCCCGCCGAAACGGAATCGGCAACGGAATTCGAGTCGGCCTCAGGCACAATTGTTGGAGCGGTCGGCGTGCTCAAGAACTACTTCTTCAACTACCAGGACGACTACTGTGAGGGCCAGCAGATCAAGGGCACCACGGAGGACTACCTCACCTATTTGGAATGCCCGGGCGTCGACACCTACTTCTGGCTGTTCAGCGATGAGGAGCAGAGGGATGCGTTGATGCCCGAGATCCAGGACATGGGGATGCCCTTCCTTGTGGCTGAGGACTGGGTTATCACCTCAGAGCTGGACATGGCCAACTTCCAGGCAGAATACGGCGGCGCGCTGAACCCTTAGCGGTGAGCCAGGGTAGCTAGCCCGCACACATGGGGATCACTGATCCCCATTAATGGAGCCTGCCATGAACGCCACAGCACTAGACCGTCTGAAGCTGCTCGCCGACGAGCTGACCACCGAGGTCGATCCCAGGTGGAAGGACGACTGGGAGAAAGGCCAGGATGCCGGCACGATGTTCGCTGGCGAGAAGCTTGCTAAGCTGTTTGCCGAACTCACCCCGCAGGAAGACCCACCGACGCCGTTCTCTGACGAGATCATGGATGTCCACGAGCATGTCGACCGAGATTTACGGTGGCTTTCGCCTCGCGCCAGGCACCAATCCAACCGTACTGCTGCGCCTAGCCATGGAGGCACTCAAGCCCACCCATGACAAGCTGATTGGCGAGGCACTGGCAGTCGGAGTAGCCGACCTAATCCATGTGGCCGAAATCTCTCGCGAGCCTGCCGAGAGGCCTCTGGCCGCAGCGGCAAAGGTCCTGGCTGAAGTGACTCTGAAGTCGGGCTGGCGCGGCTTGAACTGCCGCATCGGTGTCGCGAAGGGCCCTGCCACCGGGATTGACCACCTGCTCGTACTGGGCAGCCAGGAGTACATCGACGTCGTCGCGGGCCTGGATGGTGTCGAGGAGTACGAATACTGGAACAACAGCGACGGCCCCGACCACGTCACCGCTGAAGAGTGGGCCGAGCGCCGGGATGCCTGGGACCGCATCTTCCCCGGCCTGGGGAACGTTCGTGAAAACATGACTGTCTGGAGTCTGGATAATGGCGCTTGGCGCGTCTACAGCGCCTTCAGGGCCGACCGGTTCTCGTCGGTTGAGCCTCATCTACCCCTTGAGGATCGCGCGACAAATCACGTTAGAGATCGGATCTTTTGCGCAGTGGAAGATCAAGGATCCCCCGACATCAACAATGGCGCCGGGGACATCTTCGGCCGCCTGAGGAGGGCAAATAAGCTGGCCACCAGATACGCCACCGCCCCGGCCCGGAAGCTCATCGAAACCACTGCTCGTGCCCATGACATATGAGAGCCTCACCGAGGTGAGTGCAGTGTCACTGCTGCACGCCAACCTCGACCGGGTCGATTGGATGATCGCCCGCATTTTGCCTGAGCCTGACGCTGACGTCTGAGTGCGATCGTGCAACGGGAGAATCGTGGCTATGATCACAGGTGGGGGCGCATCGTGCGCTGGAAATAGGGGTCTCATGCGCACCGGTCTCAGAGCTACGTCAACCTTCGCCACAGTGGTTGCGATGCTGTTCGGATTTGCGGTGATGGCTCCGGCCTCCCACGCCGCGGAGATCTGCTGGATCGCTGGCAATGGTGCGGTCATCTGCCAGGACGACGGCTCCGGCGGCGTACCCCCAACTCCGGCACCCGGTGACGGTGGTGAAACCCTCATGCCGATTCCTGATCCTGCACCGGGCCCCGGACGTTCCCCATTCAAGGACGTCGCAACCAGCAACATGTTCTACGGCGAGATCAGCTGGGCTGTAGGGCGCGGCATCACGACCGGGTGGAGCGACAAGACGTTCCGCCCCCTGGAAGCCACAACTCGTGAAGCGGTGGCAGCATTCCTTTACCGACTGGCTGGAAGCCCCGAGTACACGGCACCGAAGACACCGCGGTTCAAAGACGTCCCCCGCAGCCACCCGTTCTACACGGAGATCAGCTGGCTCGCCGAAGAGGACATCTCGACTGGCTGGAGTGACAGGACATTCCGCCCCGGGTTGACCACGAACCGGGACGCCATGGCGACCTTCCTCTACCGGATGGCTGGAGAGCCCAAATACGTCGCAGCCGAAGCGTCACCATTCAGGGACATCAACCAAGGCACCCTCTACTACAAAGAGATGAGCTGGCTCGCTGACTACGGGATCTCCACTGGCTGGGAGGACAACACTTTCCGTCCACTCACCACGACGAATCGGGACGCCATGGCCGCGTTCCTTTTCAGGTTCCACTTCCGGTTCCTGCTGTAGCTGCCTGCCAGGGTCGCCGGGGGCCAAGCCCAGTCTTCCCGGTAGATCTCTAGGGTGCCGTCGACGAAGGATTCGGCCAGGTCCATATTCTGGTCTCCGACCGAGCTTGTCCCCAAGGACATTACTGCCTGCTCTACCGTTCGCTCCATGTCGGTGACGGTCGAAAATTGAGCCGTTGTGACGGCGGCGGGTTTCAGCGGTCGTTGCAACAGTTTATGAATCTGTCGGTGGTGAGATGAGTCTAGCGAATTGCTCTGCGGGGCTTTGCCAGCCGAGGACTTCTCGTGGTCGGCGGTTGAGCTGATCAGCGACCCTGACGAGGTCTCCGACCGTGTGAGTTCCTAGGTCTGAAACGCTCTGGGTTTGATGGAGACTCGCGTTATTTGATTTCCACCAGTTGATTGATGGTGGTTTTGCCAGTGTAGAACGCCTGCTCGAATTCTGCTGGCGGAATATCCCGAAGGTAGCCATGGAGACGTTCGGTGTTGTGCCAGTGAACCCATCCCAGAGTCGCTAACTCGAGGTCTTCAACCGTCGTCCACGGACCAGGTCGGGCGGGGCCGCGGACGAGTTCGGTCTTGAAGTAGCCGTTCACGGTCTCAGCCAGCGCGTTATCGTAGCTGTCGCCGACGGTCCCGATCGATGGCGTCGCACCGATCTCGGCGAGGCGTTCGCCGTAGCGGATCGACGTGAATTGGCTGCCCGCATCGCTGTGACAGCGCAGGTCGCCGCGGTGAGTGTCGCATCCCCATCGTGCCATCTCGATCGCGTCGAGGTCCATTTCCGTGCGCATGTGCGAAGCGCACCGCCACCCGACGATTATCCGACTGAACACGTCAATGATGAAACAGGCCTGTGGCGGCCGGCCTCCTTTCCCCTTGAAGCCCTTGATGGGCTTTCTTACTACTTCATGGGGGGCACTGCGGGGAAGGTACATGACTATGTTCAGATCTTTCACCAAGTACTACTCTTCGGGCGAAGAGACTCTTGAGTGATGGTCGGAGGGGTTCGTATTCATTCGGTTGAGAATCTTGGCCCCGCGGGCTCGAGTGGACTAGGCGTTCGATTAACCCTCGCAAGTCCACACCCTCGAAGAACGCCCAGCAGGGGGTACTAGCCTGGAAGGAAGGATGCGTGATGGCTGTTCAGGCCAGAGGTAAGAACTCAACGTCGATTAAATACACAGCCAGCGCCGATCCTGATGGGTCCCGTCTCGGAGTACACGCGAGCATCAACAGACAAGATCACGTGCGTTCAACCATTCACAAGTAGTTCAAGTATCTCGTCAAGGAGTGGCGTAGCTGTATCGCGAAAGGTTACGTACTTGTCACGAATTGCCTGGGATTCCGAACTCATCTTTTTCATGAGGCCGTAATCCAACTGCTTGGCGTTCGAGGGTGCTGGCAAAGACGCCAGCACGGTGCGCAATTCGACATATGGACTCAGTGTAGCGAGCAGGTTGCGATACGCTGCGTCTAATTCACCTTCCTTGTGGGCTATCCCCTGCACAGCGTCTGGGTCCAGGTCCGCTAGCGACGCCACAGGGCCGAACAAGTGTCTACGGCAGGCGCGTCGAAATGACCGCACTGCGCGTAGCGTCAATTCTGCAGGTTCTTTCTCGAGGGTTATCCCGAGGCTGTCGTCCAGCTCGCCCCCGATTGAAACGAGCGCCTTACTGGAGGTCGTGAGCCAGACCGCCAGTTCAGCAGAGAAGGAGAGCCGGTCGCCCGCGGGCTTTCGTGGCATCTCCGCCGCCACAATTAGCTGACGGGCAACGCGCGCGTCCAGGGTACTACTGGATTCTTCCATCTGTTGCACGTAGTTGGCGACGCTGGAATCAAGCATTAGGGCGTCCGGGCAAGTATCGCCGAGGCAACCGTTGCAGAGAGGCGACCGACCGCGTCAAGGACAGCGTCAATGTCAGTGGTGGTCTCAATACGTGTGGTTATCGATGCTGGCTCTATATGAGGAGAGCCGACACTCGATCCCGAGACTTTATACGAAGGTAGCCGCAAAATGATCCTTCGTAGTCTTAAGATTCTCAGGGCCACAGCTGACTCGAACCGCGCGTTGCGCATTTTTGTATCCGGAAGGGCGGCTATAGACAGCAGCCGATTTTGCGCCGCTACTAAGTACGCCTGGTCAGCAAGCAGCGCGTCGGAGACCAGCTGCTGAGCAAATCCGTCGTCGACCAACCTCAGGTGGCGTTCGCGGCCCCTGGACGGAGTGTCCCCTTCACCGTGGCCGTGTACGAGCCTCACGGGTGTAGGCCGATTGGCTTGACCGACGAGGACGATTGATCGGTTAGCAGGTCAGCACTGAGGGTTGGGTTGTGCGTTATGGCGCTGAATCGTGATTGGGCCGCTCTCTGGTCAACCTCTTGAAGGCGTGAAACGTGCTGCACATACCCGGCTACCAGCGCAGTAAAGTGTAGGAAGTCTTTTTCCGGTATGCGATCCGAGACTCTAAACTGTCTGGTTTCCGGAGCGACGGCGATCGTGCGCACGTAGTCAGGATATTTCATTCCTAGCGCACGTATAGCTTGCTCGTATCGGTACAAAACAAAATTGCGGTCATCGGGGTGAGAATCTAGCCACTCAACGTATGCAGGCCATCCGGCTGTGGCGAAAGATTCGAACCGGACTTTCCTCGAATCGTCGAAGTCAAGATCACGTTTTACCGCCGTGAGCAGGAAGTCGGTCACTTTGTCTTCATGGTTCGCCGGATCCTGCATAAGCGGAACGATTCCCGAGAGGTTAATCAAGGAGGCCGCAACCCGGGCGGATGAGCTGCGCTCGGACTCAAGGTATTCCACCATACTGTTTACATCGTCGCGGAATTGATCTTGGAGGCGAACGTTGACCTCGCGCCTCCTGCTGCTTTGGAATTGCCACACGCCGAGAATCGCCGCGGTTAGGCCCACTACGATGGTGCCAATTGGTAGCCAGTTCCTGGTGGCAGCCGCCGGTCCCATATCCGCGCGCAGCTTCTCAATCTCAAGCCGGAGTTTCTCATCTTCGAGGATCGGGTCAGCCGACGGGTCTATTGGTTGAGTTGGGGTGGGGATTGGCGCTTGAGCCGGCTCCGATGTGACCACGTGAGAGGGCGGCGACTCCATCAACTGAGAAGTTGAGTGGCCTAGCGGCGCGACACACAGCACGGTTGCGGCAAAGAAAACGATCGTTGTCGGCATCACCATCATTGGAGCGTAATGTTGCTTGAGGTTATATGTATAGACCCCAGCCGGACCGATGACGTAGCAGAATGATTAGACTCAGACCAGGCAGATCATGGATCCCGCTCAGCCGTTGCTTGGTTGCCAATGCGAAGCCTCTTTTGCTTAGGCTCGACGGCAGGACCTCCAAAGAGGCCGGCCAGGTTCTTTAGGTATTGCGGTTCGGCTTGGTGTCCGCCAACCCGTTCCCGGCCAATAAGCGAGAGAGTCTTGGCCGAGCATAGCCACCAGATCCGCCGCTCACTTGTCATCACGACGTTGCCGGCGTCTGTTCTATCGGCGATGTAACTGTGCCTGAGGGCCGATTCGTCGGCGTAGCTGTCGTGGCTGGGTCCTCGTGTAGGAGTCCAGTGATTATGTGAGTTTCGCATCCGATAATTGGTTCAGGAGGAAATTCACTTTTACGGCACGTAGACATACCCCGGATCAGATCATCGCGAAGGTCCGTCAGGGCCAGAAGATGCTAGACGATGGACGGCCGATGATTGAGGTCGTGAAGGAACTGTAGGTCACCGAGGCGACCTGGTACCGGTGGCTGAACCAATACGGTTCCATGCACAACGCCGCCCGGACCAAAGCAGTGCGGGAGCTGGAGAAGGAAAACTCCCGGCTGAAGAAGCTGGTCACGGAAAAGGAACTGACCATCGACATTCTGAACGAAGTGGCGCGGGACGCTCCTATAGATTGTCAAGTGGTCAGGATCGTCTCGTAGTCCTTTTTGAGGGCTTTGAAAACTTCTCGGACGAGATAGCGTTTGAGGCACCGGATGATTTCCTGTTTGGTGTGGCCCTCCTGGGTTCGTCTTGCCATGTATTCGCGGGTTTTGGTGTCGTAGCGTAGCCGGACGACTACCGTGATATGCAGGGCGCTGTTCGCGGCGCGGTTTCCCCCTCGGTGCAGCCGGTGGCGGATAGTTTTTCCGCTGCTTGCTGGGATAGGTGCAACGCCGGCGAGTCGGGCCATCGCGGCTTCGGAGCGTAGCCGGTCAGGGTTGTCTCCGATTGCGGTGATTAGCGCGGCTACGGTGTCTGGGCCGAGCGCGAAGATCGCGCTCGTGTGGGGTGCGACCGTGGTGGTCAGTTGTTCCAGGGTCCGGTGTAGTGATTTGGTTTCTGCCGTGAGTGACTGGATGCGTTTAGCTATGGATCGAAGGGATGTTTTCATCGCCGACATTGGGTTTGACGTTTGCTTTGTATCTGTTCGGAAGGCGGCGCAGGTGCTGACCAATTTTGCGCTGGGGATTCCGCGGAGCTGAGCGCGGAGCTCCTCGGGCGCGGTGACGATCAGCGCTTTCAGAGAGTTCGTGGCTGCTGTTTTGGCTTTGACCGCTCCGAGTTTGGCGACCCGGACGGCACGGATTGCTTCGATCGCTCCGTCACCGTATTTCGGTGCGCTGGTGGTGTTGTCCGCGAGTACGGTGTGTGCGGCGGTTTGGGCGTCCTGCAGATCTGATTTGCCTGCTTGACGGCGCGACCGCCTGTTGGGGCAGGGCACTTCCCTGACGTTGATGCCGTGGCTGGCGAGGCTGCGGGCGAGGCCGGCTCCGTAGGAGCCGGTACCTTCGACGCCAACGCTTCTGATCGTTCCGTAGTCTGACATCCAGCGGCGTAAGGCTTCGTATCCGGCTTTGCTCGCCGGGAACTGATGGTTGGCTAAGTGATGGCCGTTAAGGTCGATAACTGCGGCGTGGTGAGTGGCTGCGTGGGTATCGACGCCGCCGATAATTGTCCGGTTTTGGCTGCTCATGAGTTGGTGCCGTCGTCTTCCTTTGGGTCGTAGTCAGAACCAGAGGGAGGCAGACATTCCAGTGATGGGATGGTGCGCTTCATGCTCCTATCAAGTCATGCCTCGCCTGGTTGAGCTCGGTTGGGATTCCTGGGTGTCGATTGGAACGCCCGACAGGTTCCGGAGCTACAGACAGTCAGCGTGGGTCAGGAAAATTCGGAGTCAGAGCTTAACCAGTCAACATGTCCATGATGAACCCGTTTGGCTCGACAGGTCCCGCGAAGGACACCGCCGCTGCTGGCCGGTGTATCCGGTCCTTGGACGTCCAACCGACATGAATATCATCACTGGAAAATTCTGAGCTCGGAACCTCGGTGGCGTGGGGTTCGCATGCCCGAATGGAGGGGCTCTCCGTTCGTGCGCTAGCGGTTCGTCATGCAGTCCACCGCCGCACGGTACGGGCAGCGCTGGCGTCAGCAGTGCCGCCGGAACTGAAGGCACCGGCGCGTCGCTCGCCACGACTTGATGAGTTCAAGCCAACGATCGACGAGATGCTCGTCGAGGACACGACGGCACCTCGAAAACAATGTCACACCGCACGAAGGATCCTTGCCCGGCTAATCGAAGAGCACGGAGCTCAGCAGCTGTCGTATTCCACGGTTCGGGACTATGTCCGCGTTCGCCGTGCAGAGATCGACATTGAGGCTGGCCGCAGGGTGGAGGTATTCGTTCCGCAGGAGCACACGCCCGGAGCGGAGGCCGAGGTGAACTTCGGTGAGGTGTGGGTCGTCCTGGACGGCGTGAAAACGAAGTGTCATATGTTCGTCTACCGACTTTCCTACTCAGGAAAAGTGGTCCACCGCGTTTACCCGACCCAGGCGCAAGAAGCGTTCCTCGAGGGACACATGCATCCGTGTTAGCCGAATGGCTCCTTCGTATCTGAGCCGTTCTGTCAGTACCTCTCGCTAGGCTGGCTCCTATGTCATTCCAATCGCACGTCCTCCAGGTTCTGTTTGCTTCGCCCTCCGACACGAAGGAGGCTCGCGACGAAACTGAAAAGTCCCTCCATGGCTGGAACGGTAGTAGGGCAGAACGTGAACAAGTGATCCTGTTACCGCGCCGCTGGGAGACAGACTCTGTTCCAGTCATGGGTAACGGTGATGGCCAGGAGATCATCAATTCCCAGTTGGTGGAGAAGTCCGACATCGTAGTTGTCATCTTCAACAGCAAGATAGGCCAGGCGACGGCAAGAGCACTCTCGGGAACAGTCGAAGAGCTTGAGAAGGCTGTAGCTGACGGTAAGCGTGTTCACGTCTACTTTTCCGATGCCCCGGTGTCAAGGGACAGTTTGGAGTCTGCTCAGGAGGTGGAAGCGTTCAAACGGACGCTAGAATCCAAGGGGCTGTATGGAAGCTACTCCGATCCAACGGACCTTGGGTTCAAGGTAAGGCAGGCTATTGAATCCGACCTTGAACATCTGAACCTGGCTATCCCCTCGGGCCGTCCAACCAGGACTGGAGCTGATCCTGTGGCAAAACATGCCTTTGATAGGGAACAGCACTTCGATAGCCGGAACAAAATGAGCTACCGTAACCGCAACCATCGCCTCATAGTGGAGAACCATGGCGATACAGGGATGGAGAACTTCACCTTTGAGATGACTTCCCTTGATGATGATGTTTCCCCCGAGATCTACGGTCGCGAAGTAGCCCCCAGTATCCCTGCTAAGGGGGAGTACGCTTGGATTCTGAGTTTCCACATGGGTTCATCTCAGTCAGTACAAATGGACATGAAGTGGGAGGAAAACGGAGTGGAGAAGACGAAAACTCAGTCCGTCTCACTGCTGTAAATACCCAAAAGCGAGTAATTTCAATTCTCACATAGGCTTGATCTGAAGCCACTTGCCGTCGCCCCCATGACAGCGAGTGGCTTCGTGCAATAACCGAGAAGGAGGTGGGGTTGTGGGGGAGGTACTTCGTTTGAGGCTGACCAGGACCGGGAAGTAAACAGCGGGTCCGGGGCGTCGAGCAAAATACGACTGGTATCACCCGGAGAACTTGTCCGGCTCCATGCATCATCCGACCACTTCGACACCCGCCTCGAGGAGTTCAATCCGATCCTTAGGGCACTCAGACGCCCGCCGGCCGCAGCCACAACACGCCGACCGATTTCCGATGTGAGCGGCATCGACCAGCACGTCATGCTCTTCTGGCTGACCCACGCTAGGAGCCTCGCCGGAGACTTCGTACCCTTCCGCTTCCTCTACGAGCTTTACCTGCACTGGCTCCGCACCCAAGTTGTTGCGGGTTTGGAATTGGATGGGCTAGACGTACCAATATTCTCGCGTCGCCTGGCACTGGCGGCAACCGTATCAGGCAAGTGGATCCACGTTAAACGCCGTCCAAATAACTTGATGGATTCGCCGGAACCCCTGATGAAGTTGGTGCCTATGTGGAAGCGCTCTACAGGAAATCCACTCGGTCACAGGTACCTCAGGAACGAGTCCAACGGGTGACCTGGGGCAGCTATTGGCCGTAAACACAGGGCTGCGGCCGGACCTGGCCGTCAGATGCTGAGGAAGATCGACCGGGTACGCGTCCCCGAATCTTGAGCGGACAACTGGTGTAGTACCTGTAAATGCGCACGCCGATAAGACTTCCATCCGGTCGTGCCTGGCTAGTTGGATTGTTAGTAGGGCGAAAGGCCTCGAACCACCTTCCATGACGCTTGTGATGAGCATCAGGCAATCAGTCAGGTCCAGCGCCCTCGTCATCGTCGTTGTCCTGGGGGTCGTCCTGGGCGAGCTGTTCGAGGTGGTCGAAAAGGTCTTGGTGGAAGGATTCACTGATCTCCAGCAGCGTCAGCCGGCGCCTGTTCGGTTAACTGTAGGAGCGGAGGCCGTGCTGCACGGCCTTTTGGCGGAAGTCAAGCATCGCGGCGACTAACCGGTCGGAGAGGCACAGTGAGCAGGACAGCATCCCCTCGGCTATCTGCTCGTCGAGGTCGTCGATGCCGTAGGGGTCCAGTTCCGCCGTGACGTCGTTGAAGATCGCACCGGGGACGCCCTCCAATGCGGCAGTCCGCCGGCTGTTGGCCGCCACGGTGACGACGCCGTCGAGGCGGTCGTACTCGCTGACGAGGGTGCTGATGGCTGCGATGATGTGGCTCGTGATGCTCCGTACTCGAAGGGGTTGTGCTCTGTACCCCTTATGTGCGCGGCCATCTCAGCAACCCTCACCGCGCCGCGACGATCAACCCCGAATCTGGGCGCTTTGTGGCAGAGGTCATGAGAAAGTGGCCGTCTCGACGGCCGGAAGCCCCGCTGGAATATCTGGCGACCATCGGCGGCTCTACAAATTGAAGTACCAGCGAACTCTGGTTATGATTCTACCGGGCAGGCTGGTCTGCCCTTCTCCGAGTCTGAGTTCCCACGCGACGAAGACGCTGAGGACAACGGGTGCCGGTCCAGTGGAACACCCCTTTCAGTTCAGAGATCTCTCTCATGTCAAAGGGCTTGTACGCGTGGGTTGCAACGCCCAGAACAGAGATTGAGATGACGTCCGAGAACCACACACAGAACCGCGCCCTCCAGCAGGACGCTCGCGCTTGGGCAAAATTCACGGGATGCAACTACACCGCCGCGCTGCAGCAGATTAAGGACCCGCTCGCCCAGGGCTTCCTCGGCGAGCGAGTCAGCGCACGCAAGCTGATCGCGACGCTCAAGAATCACGTCCTTGTCGGTGAAGAGGGCGAAGAATTCGTCCTTGGTGAGGCCGGCTTCTACGCGGATACCGCGTGGAGCTTCAATGGGAGGGACGACTACGTACAGCTGGCCCTCGTCACCGAGATGCTTCGCATGTTCACTCCCCTTCCCGGGACCGCGGCGCCCGAGGTCAACAGCTATTCGCTGAAACACACCGCTGAAACCTTCCTCAAGGGAACCCCGGCGCACTACGTGACCAATGGCCGCCTGATCTGGGCGGCAGCGGCATTGGGCCTGCCCGTGGTCGAACCTGACCGGGGCGGCAGCTTGAACCTCCTGGTCGGGATCCCGGAAAACGAACACGACTATGTGTTCAGGGCGGTGCGTTCGGGCTACGACCAGCCGCAGGCGCATCACTACCGCCCACCCGGATTCGAGCATCTGCGGACAGCCCTCGCCCAGTGCGCAGCAGGTGATCCTGTGCTGGAGCGCTGGGTACGGCCGGCTGCCATCGTCCAGGAGCCCGCTCCCTTCCACGACTGGCTGACTGCGCAGGCCGACCGGGACGAACCCATAGGTGATTTTGCGAGTGACTACGCCCAAGGAATCCGCACCAGCGCGCACCGCATCGCACGCACCCCCGATGAGCTGGTGCTCCTCCTCAACGAGATCCCGCACTCTCCTCAGGCGTATGACTCTGCATGCGAGGCGATCGGTGAATGGCTGGGTACCATGTCGCCGTCGCCCGGTATCCGCACGATCCGAATCAGCAGCAATACGGAGGAAGTAGGCGGCTTCGGGGCCGGCGCCGGGAACGTACAGCGCTTCGAGTACCGGTGCCCCTGCGGCGACGGGCTGATCATTGAGGAGCACGACAACATCCCGGGGTTCAGAGAGCACAGTCACTGGGTCGACTGCCCGAAGTGCCACGACGAGTGGCGTTTCGTGGACGGACGGTCGGTGTCCCAGTGGGCTTTGGAGCCTGTGCTCTAGGCCCTGAGTAGAAAAGCACCATGTCAAGAGCCCCGCCGGCATAAAACGGTGGGGCTCTTGGTTGTCAGCTGTTGTAGGGGATCGGCCACTATGACAAGCCGTACAGGACGGCAGGCGGACGAAGGAATCGTGCGTCGATCCGTGCCAAGCTTCAGATCCACAACATAACTGACATTATGTTGTGATCAGAAGCCGAATGTTCTGACTGTTCCAAGCTGGTTTAGACCATTACAGATGTACCCGCTGGCCCACGCCTAAGCCGGTAGTCCGTGGATCTTTCTCGGACTCCTCGTCTTGAACGGCCGACTAACGTTTCCCCTTCTCCCAGCCGTGGCAACTATATGGATCGATACCAGTGACGCGCCGCCGCCGGTCTCTGCCCTTTGGGTAAAGACCATTTGAGGAAGAGTGAAACGCGGGGACTGTTCGGAATTTGGTGTTTTTGGCCTGATACGTCGGGCGTGAGTCTGGCGGGGAAGGTGCCGTGATGACGACACTGGATGCTGTGAAGAAAAACAAGGCGGAGCC
>NZ_JBTNDW010000024.1:0-15372 GCF_054510775.1 Arthrobacter sp. TMT4-20
TGACCTGATCAGGGGTATGTCTACGTGCCATATCGGTGAATTTCCTCCTGCACCCATTATCGGATGCGAAACTCACATAATCACTGGACTCCTACCCGGGGACCCAACCAGTCTATTCTCAACCCCTCGAGGGTGTTTGATCTCGATAGAACGCTGACGTTCTCAGGTTGTAGGTGCCGCATTGCGACCAACCCAATGTGTCGAAGCGCTGGTGCTGACAGCAGTGGGGAGAGATCGACAATGTTCTTCATTGACTGCAGCCATATCGTTTCGAGAGCATGCAACTCGGTGAGCTCAGGCAATCTTTCAACTTGCCCGAGTGACTCTAGGTGTAGGTATGACAGATCTGTTAGCTCCGATATTGGGGCTAAGTTGCTTAGCCCGCGCATCATCCACAGTCCTAGGTACTCGAGACGCCCGATGGTGGGCAGCATCGCGAGGTCGGGTGTCCCTCGTAGGTTTAAATCGAGGGCTCGAAGGTCGAGCAGTGGTTGCAGGAACGACAGGTCGATTAAAGAGACCAAGGAAAGGGTGAGGGTGGATAGACTGCGCAGCTTGGAAAGAACAGAAATGTCCTTCGTCTGTCCGTTGATCCTGAGGTTTTGCAGATTAGCGAAGTGTTCCAGTGGTCGGAGCGACAATCGTTTCTGGCTCTCGCTGATGCCGATACTTCGTGCGGTCGGCGGGAGAAATCGGAGCCCCTCTAGGGACTCTAGTCCGCGATACCTGTCCACGCTAAAATCCAGCAGCCGCGGGAAATATCGAAGGAAATCGAGGTTATGGACCGATGAATCATGCCCATAAGCCCGGAGTGCCATACTCGGATATTGTTCCATCCACTCGCCGAGTCTGGCGTAATCGTAATCAGTGAGCGCGCTTTGAAATTGCACCCGATCACACTCCGGACCTGGTGGTCGGAGCATATGGTCGGTGAGGGGTGACTCCACCTCCCTCATATACGAAGCAAATATTGCCAGTTCCACAGCCACGGCATTCCCCTATAAGTTGTCTGGGTGTTCCGGGAAGGACAAGACTGATCAACTTTGAGTTCTGGCGCACCGCTTCGTTGGCCAGTTGACGGCTGACGCGACCGCCCAAGAATGAACGGTTGTTACCGCAGTTGGCGCATGGTCCTCAGCGTCTCCCAGAACGGATCCTGCAGTTGCTCAAAGTGAGCCGCGGGATGGTCACGGACGTAGGACTGAAGCGGTGCCATGCCGGTGCTAATGGAAGGGTTCTCATAGTAGTGCAGCACGCGGCGGTTTTGGCCGGTTTCGATCGCGACCAAGATCCTGTCCGACTCGGAGCTGTCTTCAAGGTTTTCCTCGATTGCCTCCAACCGCTCAAGTTCTGTGTCGGAAGGAAGCCCTGTTTCGTCATGGCTGTCGTAGGGAAGCGTCAAAGAGCAATGAAGCTCAAGCGTCGGTCGATCCAGCCACTCAACTGACCGAACCCGCAGCATTGATGTTCTACCGTCGGCCAACTTTCGTTGCTGCGCCTGCCAGGACTCGAACATTCGGCGTGCGAAGGCTTCGACTATTGATTGAAGTTCCCACGGCTCGACTGCTTCAGGCTCGGCCGCGGTTGCGGTATCTACGTTGCCGATCCAACGCATGACTGAATCTTCACCCAATAAGGAATCAAGCACGACAAAAGCTACCTCGGCGCATGAATCCTGATCTGCCCTAGTGAAAAGCTCGTGACAGACAGTCACATCCAGCTTCGTTCCTACCCGAACGTTGAACCTGAGTTGGCGCAGGCCAATCTCTTCATCTCCTATGAACATCGTGAGGTCAACAGGATTCGGTGGGGGCGGTGTGACTGAAGAAAACTCCCACACCGGGCCGCCTGGAGGTGCTGCGCGATACCAACGCTCGCTGTGCTCCCTGGCGGCGCTAATTCCGCCTGCTGTTACACAGAGCATGTGCTCCGCCTCAGTACCTTCACGCGCCTGCCACACAAGTTCTGGGTGAATGGCCTTCACCCGTTGCGTCATCACCTCCATAAGAGGTGCGAAGCTTCCGGTGCTCACCGCCTTGGTGAAATCACTCTCACCCCTCGTCTGCCACCAACCCCAAAACTCGCTGATCGGATCGCCCGAGTTAGTCGACGCGAACCTCCGTAGAAACTTCATACATCCCCCTAAGACCTGCAGCGGGCGACATCGCCACACCGACGAATTTGAATGTACAGGCCTATGCCATCAAACGGGAAATACATTTGCCACGAATGGGACCCGTGTCTTTTATCGCCGCTAGAGCGGCGTCCCGGGATGAGGGCGCTCGGCCAATAATTATCATGTGAGACCCCGATTTTTAGGTGCGGATTGACCGGATGCCCAGACTTGTTGGCACGAAGGCACAAGATCTTTGCGCATCAGCCCGCTTTTGTCTGGGGAGGGCGAGGTCAAAGCCTTCTAATTCGAATTTTCAGCCTCAAGCCTCAGCTCGCCGTCGGACCGTCTAAACGCCGGCAATGTCGAGGACGGCCGTAACCCTCGGCTGGGCACGCTGTCGTGCGTTCCTTTCCCTCTCAAGGGCCCGTTCCGCACCGGATAGGAACCGGACGAGCGGTGAATAGGTATATTTGCCTCGTTCCGGGGTCTCTGGTCCTCTAATTCGAGCTTATTTCTTAGGGCGGTCCGGAATAATAAGCTACCCTGGCCCATTTGACTAGATGAAACGAAACAACTTTTTCATTCACTAGGGCTCTTTTTCTTGTGCTTGTCGGATTCAATTTTTCGGTTTACGCTTCTCTCATTCAGCGAGATTTCCGCTGAGGTTGGCTTTGAAGAATCAGGTCTGCGGGCCTGATTCTTCGCTGTTCTGGGGGAACCTTTGCGGTCATCTCGCTTTTTGTCGTGCCTTTTTGCGGTCTCTCTGCTGGTAGGTGGTTTCGGCGCTACTCCGGCGGTAGCTGAAGAAAGCACCGCTGACGTTCTGGGCCCTAGTACACCATCTGCGGCATCGTCTTCGAATTTGTATGACAGCGCGGAGGCGGAGGCGTCCGAACAAGCTGAAGCGTCCGGCGAACCTGTTGTCGTCCAGGGGGCTACCACCGCTACGGAGTTGGTCGAAGCGTTGCCGGATGGCACCTTCCAAAAGTCGATTAGTTCAGAGCCAGTCCGGATGGAGACGTCCGAGGGTTGGGTGGACATTTCCACCGATCTCATCCTTGAGGGCACGGGTTCGGATGCTCGACTTGTGCCGGAGATGGTTCCAGTTGATGTGTCGCTTGGACTAGGGGACGACGATCGAATGGCCACAGTTATGGACGGTGAAGGTCATTCCGTTACTGAGTCATGGCCGTTTGGTCCCCTTCCTTCCCCGGTTGTAGTCGATAACACGGCTACCTATCGTGAGGTGCTGCCGGGAGTCGATTTGGTGCAGATCGTTCGGAATCACGGGGTGTCGCAGGTTCTGAAGATTGCGACACCGGAGGCAGCGGCCGACCCTCGCGTAGCTAGGATGCGCGTACATCTGGACACAGTTGGCGTAAAGGTCTCCGAAGACGTTCACGGAGGATTGGTGGCGCATAGCTTGAAGGACGGCGGATTGGCCTTCCGAACTGGGCCAGCCCAGTGGTGGGACTCTAGTCATAAAGATGCCTCGGTCTTGGACGCGGGTGGTCCGGGGCTTACCCAGCCTTTCGAGCTTTCTTTGAAGACCGTCGAGGGCGGTCACCAGGAAATTTTCGGTATGGAAACCATCCTCGACGCCGAGGGCGTTACCTACCCGATTTATGTCGACCCCGAATGGAGCGCTAACCGAGCCTCATATGTCTACGTCGATAGTTCGTTCCCTACCACTTCGTATTGGAATGGTCAGCACACGGACGCTCAGATGCAGGTCGGTTTTCTACCCGCGAAGTGGAACTATGCAGGTGGCGTGAATAAGGTCACGCGCAGCTATTGGCAGTTCAACACCTCGCCTATGGCCGGGAAAGAGATACTTGCGGCCCGGTTCAACGTCACTCAACTGTGGGCACCTTCGTGCACGGCACGACCGGTTGATGCCTGGGTCACCGGAGGAGTCGGCTCTGGAACTACTTGGAATGCGCAACCAGGTTTCATCCAGCAGTTCGCTTCAGCCAATGTGGCGAAGGGCTACTCAAGCGCCTGCCCGCAGGGAACGGTCGGGTTCAATATGGCTTCGGTGAAGGACTGGATTACCACTTCTCCGCAATGGACCATTGGTCTCCGAGCCGACAACGAAGCGGACGAGTTGGGTTGGAAGCGTTTCGCCAATGCCGCCACCGTAATCATTACCTACAACACCAAGCCTTCAGCACCGAAAGTCACCTCGATGACTGGTTGTGGAACGGTCTGTACTGGGGTCAATGGCTCAGGAACCTACACCCGCTACATGCAGCCAACTTTCGGCGCCACGGCCACTGATCCTGACGGCGGGAACCTTGGCGTCAATTTCACTCTCCGCCGCAATGGTTCCACCACTGTTGTACATAGCAGTGCAAGCGCGAACCACATGTTCGCCTCGGGCGGTTCCACCACATGGAAGATTCCAGCGGCACTATCAGATGGCGCATACAACCTGACGATCCAATCAAGAGACCCCCAGGGATCAATTTCCAGCAATGTGCTCTACTACTTCACCGTCGACACAAAAGCACCACCGGCCCCGAAGGTAGTCCCGGTTACCGCAGCACTGGTCGATGACGGGATCGATCCCGACGGGATCGTAGGCCAAACCGCCTACACGTTCAACATCAGCCAGGGCGGCTCCGACCCGGTGAGGGGCTACATCTATTCAGTCCTCGGCAACGCCATGACGCAATCTCCCCCAGGCTCCATGACCTGCAATCAACGTGTCGGCGTGTACATCATGATCTGCCCGGCAGCTGGTTCCACGACCAGTGTGAAAGCTGCGGCCATCACCCGTTCAGATACAACGCTTAGCGTCTGGGCCGTGGACGAGGCCGGGAATGTGGGAGTTCTCAAGAACAGCGGCCTTCCGACTACGGAAAAGTTCTCCGTAGGAAATATGGCACCTATGCCGGCCTCCACAATTCCGACAACCACAATATTAGGTGCAGCTTCCTGGACCGAAATACCGACCTTTGGCGGACCGATTGAAGACTGCACAACCGGAGGTACGAGCAGCGGCGACGGGCTTCCGGGAGCCGCGCTGAACATCGGGTCCGGTGGGGGTTATGCCTCCACTAGCGAACGTGTCCTAGATCTGACGAACAGCTTCACTATGTCGGCGTGGTTCTGCCTACCGGACCTGATCGAAGGGACGATCATGGCGCAGCAGAACGACCTCCTCTACGCCGGCGCGTCGCTCAGCGTTGGGAACGGCAAACTCGTCTTCTCCCGAGGTGACGCCCCCGGCCAGTCCGAGAGCGTGTCTAGCACGACGACGCTCCAACCCGGCAGCTGGTACTTCGCCAACGCGGTCTACGACAAGGTAAACCGCCAAATGAGGCTCACCGTCAGCAACGCAAATGTCACGGATACATGGATTGTCAGCACCACCGGAACAGGTTACACCCCGGCCAGCTTGAGTCGGCAGTTCATGCTGGGCACCAGCAACCCGCGGGCTAACGGCTTCCCTTTCGTTGGCCAGATCGCTCGGCCAACGGGGGCTGTCGGTGTCCTGTCGAATGAACAATTCAACTCGCTGTGGGATCAGCAGCCTCTCGATGTAGCAGGAGTACTCAAGTGAATCTTCTGAAGCAGAGCTATCGGGCGAAGAGCCTCTGGCTCACCCTTCTGGTTGCCGTTCTCACTCTTGGACTGTTCGGCCCCTCGCTGCCTAATACCGTTTTCCCTCTCCGGGCGGACGAATTGGGGTATGACGTAAGCCAGGACACTGAGCCTGTGCCGACCACCTCCTGGTCGACTGTTAGTAACACTGTGGACCCTTTGACCACGCCCTCGGCTCCTGGGACGAAAGGCACTGTCCAGGGCACGGGCAACGCAATGTTCCGCGATACAGCTGGGGCTGCGTCACCTTCCAACACTGCTGATCTGGCATTCGCTCCCCTTAATTCACCGACAACGGCAAACGATAAAGGGGCCGGTGATTATGCTGCCCTGCCAGGGAACGCGTCCGATTCATGGAGCGCTTCGGGCTCGACAGGGTCGTTCACCTGGAGCTACCCATTCGAGGTGCGTGACGCACCTGCAGGAGACACTCCAGCTCTTGGTCTTTCCTACGACTCGTCCCGCGTGGACGGACTCACCAGCTCCACTAACAATCAAGCTTCCGTCGTGGGAGACGGTTGGGCGCTTTCAGGAGCAGGCGAGATTCGGCAAACATTCGACTCCTGTGGAGACCAAGACGTGGCGAACAGCTACGACCTTTGCGGTAATGCCGGCGGGCAACAGTTCAATATCAACTTCGGCGGCCGTTCCGGGCTAATCATAAAAGATTCCGCGACGGGGAAGCTCCGCCTTGAGAATGATGACAACAGCAAGGTCGAGTACCTGACCGCGGCAGGGACGAATAAGACCTACGACGGAGGGCACTGGAAGATAACCGATACAGCAGGCACCCAATACTTCTTTGGGCGCAACAAGCTCCCTGGGTCCACCTCCTCCACTGCTCTAACCAACTCTGTCGACACGTTGCCGGTGGGAGCTGCTACGCCCACCCAACCCTGCTACAACTCCTCCTTCGCCGCGTCCCTCTGCACCCAGGCAGCAGCCTGGAAGCTCGACTACGTCGTCGATGTTCTGGGGAACAGCAGTGCCTATTACTACGAGCAGGAAACAAACTGGTACAAGACGCAGGCCGGTAGCGGGCCCATGAAGGAGTACATCAAAGCGAGCCGGCTCGCCCGGATCGACTATGGCATGCGCGCCGGCCAGGAATTGACTGTCACCGCGCCGCAGCAGATCCTCCTTTCTTATTCCAACCGATGCGAGGGAATCGATTGCGCGAAGGGAACAGATGTTCCCACCAAATTTTCGTGCTCCTCAACAGGAACCTGCGCAAACTACAACGCCACCTTTTATACCGATAAGCGTCTTTCCTCGGTGACGACGCGAACGAAACTTAGCGACGGCACATATCAAAGCGCTGATAAGTGGTCGCTGAAGCACACCATGCCAGATCCCGGTGACGGGACAACGCCCGCGTTGTGGCTCGGATCGATTACCCACGACGGGGCGAACACCAAAGCTGGCACCGTGATCACCGATCCACCAGTGGTATTCAGCGGTCAAACTTTGCAGAACCGAGTCTGGGCAATCGACGGTCTGGCGCCCTTGAACCGCTACCGTCTGACAAGCGTTAAATCTCCCTCTGGCGCTGTCACAGCCGTTTCATACGTTTCAGCGGAATGCAGTCCGACGAACCTCCCTGCATCACCGGAAAGCAACAACAAACGATGCTTCCCGCAATGGTGGCAGCCCACTACCCCCATCGTGCAAGAAGCACGCCTGGATTACTTCCACATCTATCCGGTGGCGTCCGTTAGCGTCAGCCCCGGTCCGGGCGCCCAAGGCAGCGAAAGCATGCTCACGCGATTCCAATACATAGGAACCCCAGCCTGGCGTTATCCCCTTCCGAAGTACGTTGCCGGAGACGGCGGCACACAACTGACGTGGTCGGCCGCCGCCGGATGGAAGCAGGTCAAGTCCATCACTGGCCCAAGCACCACACCCACCGCGAACACCACGACGCTCACTACGTTCCTGCGAGGTCTCGACGGGTCCCCCTCGAACAAGACCGGTGGAACCCGTACTGAAACGATCACTACAACTACTGGAGAGGTCATTACCGATTCTCGCTGGTTCTCCGGGCAAACCCTCGAAGCTCAGGAGCTGCTCGGCGAAACAGGCGCAGCGGCCACAACGACCACGACCATTCCACGAGCATCGACCCCAACAGCTACCGGTTTGCCATCACTGGGATCTCCAGATGCGCGCTACATCAATACAGGAAAAACAACTCTCAAAGAGCTCACCGCGGCAGGATCGCGTCAGTCGATCAGCACCCCGACCTTCGATTCTCTTGGACGGGTTATCGCGGTCTCAGACACTGGCGATTCCATGGTCACCGGCGACGAGACATGCACCCGCACCACTTATGCAGACAACGCTTCCCTGAACCTGTTCGGCCTGGAAGCAACTTCGTACACTTACGCCGGGACCTGCACGACGACGGGAACAGCCACGGGGAACCTCCTCACAGCCAGCGAAACGTTCTACGACGCAAGCTCATCAGCAGCAGGCGGAACAGGCTACACCGCTCCGACAAAGGGCAACCCAACGGGCGGACGGGAGGCGAAAACCACGTCCAACACCACTGTCAGCGCATGGCAGCAAAGCCAGAAATCTGAATACGACGCTCTCGGCCGTGTCACCAAATCAAGCGACAGCGCCACCGGAACGCTGCGGACCACCACCATGAGTTACTCACCGGCAACAGGACCGGTAACGACGTCCACCACCATCAACCCGAAGGGCTGGACAACAACTCAAGGCTTCGACCCAGTCCGCGGCCAGCTTGTATCCGCAACGGACGAAAACGGGCACAGCGCGACATACCGCTATGACGCCAACGGCCGACAGACCGGAGAATGGGGCCCCACCCGACCGCAGGCCACAAACCCAATACCAACTGTGACGGCAACCTACTTCATCTCCCAAACCGCGCCGTCCTGGGTGAAAAAGGAGACAGTCAACGCGACCGGGGCACCCATCACCAGCTTCGAAATTTTCGATGGCCTCGGGCGCATCAGGCAGTCACAGGAAGTCTCCCCCGCTGGAGGCAGCATCGTGACCGACACCATGTACGACGTGCACGGCAACGTTTCTCTCGAGCGGAACCCCTATTACATGACGGATGCGGCAAGTGGCACCTTGCGCATCCCAACCCTCGCTGTCCCGTCATCCACCGAATACTCCTATGACGCACTAGGCCGCACGGTGAAAACTCGCGGCCTGGCCTATGACAACACCCAGCAATGGATCAAACAGACCACCTACGCGGGGCTTGACACCGCCACCACAACCGGGCCAGGCACGGTCTCCGCGCGACGAACCGTCATCAACATGGGCGGCCAACCGACCACCGACATGGTCTACCGCGGCCAGACAGTATCGGGGACACCTGACACGGCACGCATGGGCTACGACGCTCTCGGCAACAAAACTTCCCTCGTGGACGCATCAGGGAACCGCTGGACCTGGACCTTCGACGCGCAGCAACGCCAGATAGCTACCGAAGACCCAGACACCGGAACCAACACGTTCACCTTCGACAATGCGGGGCGGAAGGCAACCCACACCGACGAGGTCGGAACCGTTACCGGCTTCACCTACGACGTCCTGGATCGCCTCCTCGAGGAAAAAGTAACCGTTGCAGGGGGGACAGCTAAGACCCTGTCGTCCTACACCTACGACGTCGCCAAGAAGGGCAAGGTTGACACAAAGACCCGTTACAACGGGACAAACTACGACCAGCCGGTCACCACTACATTCGCAGGCTACAACGCTCAATACCAGCCAGGATCCGTCAAGGTAGCCCTTCCTGCAGGGGCCACCGGCTTTAACGCGACCTACGAAACAAAAACGACCTATGGAACGTCTGGCTTGCCCAGCTTCGTAACCCACCCAGCCGTGGCTGGACTTCCCACCGAAATGGTCCGCAACGTCTATGACCCCAGCGACCGCCCGTCCGCCCTGATAGGACAGTTCGGTGACACCTACGCTGGCAACACCCAATACGACAACCTGGGTGGACTGGCAACGTACTCACAGTTTGACAACAAGCTCTACACCGCAGGCGCAGACACAACCGGCGCCACCCGAGTAACCTACAACTGGGACCCCACGACAGGGCGGCTAGCGCAAACAACTGCACTCAACGAAGCAAAAGGCATCGTCTCTGATCTCGGCGTCACCAAATACACCTACGACGCAGCCTCACGGCTGACAGCACGAGACCTCTCGTACAGTTCCCGGACCTCCGGGGCCGGCGCGGCTGACTACCAGTGCTACACCTATGACTATGCCGGCCATCTGGCATCCGTGTGGACACCATCAGCTAAGACTTGTTCTGGCAACTTCACACCGGGAACCACCGCGTTGGGCGGCGCTGCCCCTTACGCGCAGACCTACACCTATAACCTCAACGGTGACAGGCAACAAGCGAAGCGGTACAGTTCCACCGGCACACTCGCCACAACGGAGGACTACACCTACCCAGCGGCGGGACAGACCGGGCCGCATCGCCTCGCCAGCGTCAAACGGACGAATGCCAGCGGTGTAGCCACCACCGACAGCTTCACCTGGGACGCCGCCGGCCGGCTAACAAACCGGGCAGCACAACTAATCGCCTACACACCGGACGGCCGGATCCAATCCACCCAAGGTGCGGTTAGCAACGTCAATCCAAACCCGGCGAAAGCAGACGGCGCCGCACCCGTTGTTGCCGACCAGAGCGCGAAGTCCAACAGGTTCTACGACGCCGACGGTCAATTAGTCGCTAGCGTCGACGGAACCGGGACCACAGCAATAATCGGCTCCGCCACGGTGTTCCGGTCTAAAACCGGTCAGGTATCAGGAACACGGACCTACGCATTCAGCGGTAAAGCCATCGCCCAGCGGCTCAGCACTCCAGGATCAACGGTCACCACTGTTAACCACATCGTTGGCGACACGCTCAATACCGCACAAGTCCTCGTCGGTCCGACGACAAACGGCGGAACCGTCGGCGTATCAGTAGTCAAACGCCACGTTGATCCCTTCGGTCTCACCCGCGGGGTCAACAAAAGCGCCAAGGGCAATGCCGCCTTCGCCAACGCCGCGGCAGCTACCGGCGGCACAGGGAACAACGGCCCAAACCCAAGTGGATTTGGCGCCGTCAACGGCTACATTTCCGGTCTGGCCGATACGGCCAGTGCGCTCGTTCACCTCGGCGCTCGAGACCTCGACCGTGCCCTAGGAATCTTCACCGCACCCGACCGTGTACTGGACCTGACGTCCCAGCTCGGATTCACCCCCTACCTCTACAGCATGGGTGACCCGATTAACAGCTCCGACCCCAGCGGGCTATCGCCTCGGATGACGATGATCGATGGTGGCGGATCATGGTTCGGCGGACCGAAAGCAAAGGTAAGGAAAGCCCCCGCGTACGTGCCCAGCGGACAGAAAACGCCCATCTGGCAGCAACGCGCCATTTCCCAGCAAGTACATACCGATCCGCCTGCAATGTCAGCAGCAGGGGTCTTCTGGCTAACCATCGGGATTGTCGCCACGGTCGGAGTTTGCACGGTGACCGCTGGGGCCGGCTGTGTAGTCGGCGGGATGATCATCGGCGGCATCACCTCCACCGGTCAATACTTCGCAGACACAAAGAAACCAACCGCTAGAGGCTTCGCAGTCAACCTGGCCGTAAGCCTGGTCCCCATCCCAGGTAAGGGAGCTCTGACCGGAGCAGCTAAAGCGTCGGGTATCGGAGCAACCGCCCGGGAAGCCACCCAAACCGGAGCAATAGCAGCTGGCAAAAGCGGAATAGCAAGACTCCCCCAGCAGCTAACTACAGGAAGAAACGCAGAACGAGGCGTCCAAGTTTACCTTGGGCTGAAGAACGGAAAACCGGTCTATGCGGGCATCACAAAGGACACCGATGTTCGTGGGTCCCAACATAAGGACAGGTTCGATCGTCTGAGGAATCTCGTGCCCGACGACCAGATCCTCACCCGAGGCGAGGCAAGAGCCATCGAGCAAGCGCTAATAGTGCGAGCGAAAGGCCCGAGGAACGACAAAAACCCAAACGGCCTATATGAGAACAAGCGCAATGAGATAAGCCCTAATCAGCCATACTATAAAGAAGCACTCGATTGGGGCGAACAATGGCTAGTAGACCAGAAAGTACCTAGGCCATGAGGGACTCGCATTTTGGAAATGAGGATTAGTGGGCGCGTGGGGAACCGGCATCTTTAGTAATGACACATCTCGGGATGTGCGTGACGACTTCGCGCGGCATCTCGGGAACGGTCTCTCTCTGGACCAGGCAGTAGAGAAGATTCTAGACGAATACTGCTCTAACGACCGGCTGGACCCCGACAACAATGATGTTTGGCTCGGTCTTGCGGCAGCTCAGCATGCGTCAGGCCATGTCACGTCGGATGTGATCAACACTGCCCTAGCGATCGTTGAGTCCCCGCTGGAGTACGATCGATGGTCACCTGAGGATGCGAACAAGCGACGTTCCGCACTACACCAGCTACGACAAACCCTGCGCAGCGAACCGCGCCCTCCTAAACGCTTCAGAAAAAAGGTGCTCCAGACCACGGAGCGCACACCAGGAGATCATGAACTCTACAGCGATGGATCCTCCCGGCTTCTCTTACGGGTGGTCGGAGTAACGAAGGATACAAAGGGCGAGTATCCCTTGTACACCGTTCTGGACTGGAACGGCGACGAGGACCAGCTCGACCGAGCAGAAAAACTCAACCCCTTGCCTGTCAAAGACGACTTTATGGGGTGGGAGTACTTCAAGGTTTGCGTGCCACATCCCCTGCCGAAAGACACCAACTTGACGCTTCTTGGCTCAAAGAGCCGGTACCAGGACCCCAGATTTGCCAGCTGGGGGTTCGATTCCATGGATTGGCCTAATCTGGTTCCTTATGTCAAGGGAGATGCTGCCCGAGTACCACCAACAATCTGAGGGTTTGCCGCGCCATGAATTGTGCCGACGGGGGCAGTCCCAGAGAATAGATCAGGGTTGGTTGCGGCTGCCGATTGTTATCGCCTCCGGTACTGCATTAGCTTCCGCATCTGCCGTGGCTTATCTACTCCCTAAGTGCCGGAATCAAGGCTATTTCAGCTACGTACACCAAGGTCACCGCGGAAAACGGGGACAGTGTCATCGTCGAACACTCGCCCAAGAAGCTCCCTTCCTCTACCAGCGAACCACTCGTGAACGAAACGTGTTGGTCGTCTTTCAACTAATCCCTGCACACTCGACGCCGAAGATTCGGAGCTTCTCCTTACCTGTGGCGAGGACAGCGTCTCGATTCCGCCTCTCGCGAAATAGGGCACCGAGACGCGGGCAGGAAGCGGCATCCGCGGACAGCTCCATAAACCATCGCTTTAAGGTCGGATATGAAACCATTCGGGTGTGAAGACGTACCCGAGCAGCGGCAACGAGTGGTGCTACATTTTGGACGCCGAGCGGGTGTCTACCGGTGATACCTTTCGCCGGGGCCCTGAAGGGTGGCCTCTGGGCGCTTTCATTTGTTTGTTTCGGTCTGCGTGCAGCGAGACGAAGGAGCCCGCTTGCTTACCCAGCGCGCCGCTGACAAGGAGTTCGCTTTGGAGGGAATTCCCAGGCGGCAGCGCACTGGCTGGTGAGACAAGCCAGGATGCGGCCAGCCGGGAGCTAAGGGAGGAATCGTGGCTAGATGTGGTGCCATCCACGCTGAAATTGATTGACCGGTTCGTTGAGGACTCAGCTCTCCTTGACTTCTACGTCGCGCGCGTGCCCTCTAACGCGGAGGTTGTGCCGCAGCAGAGTGAAGGTATCGCGTCCGAGTGGGTTACACCTGAGGAAGTCATCCGCCGGCTAGATGCGAACATAATGGCTGATCCTTGAATCGCCCGATTGGAATCACTTTGGCCTTCAATCACGAGCGCGCGGCTTACCGCCTGCTGAATTTTCCCCACCAAATCTCAAGCGAGTGCCAACAGCGTCTACAAAACATCGTGAGTGGCGACACTCCGGGGTCTACTTTCTGCCTTTCTCATCTCGTCTCCGAGACAACCCGTGAGTCCCCTTACCGGCAGATCGGCCACAACAAAAGTATAAACTCACGCCTCCACCGGTTAAGTAGAGCAAGGATTTAGAAGTGGAGCTGACGGGATCTCTGCGCAGCAGCGGCGAGACAGAGATGAGTCGGATTACTGCCCGTGTTGCGACCTTTGATGAGCCCGCGAGGCGCTAGAGGCGCAGATCCCGGAAGGGTCCGCACTGATCGCGATACGGAACGACTCGGAAGAGTGAGCGCTAGCTACATTGCTGGTTTGATGAGCTGCGGTCCGTTGTTGCGGACTGAGCCGACTTCCTTGCCGACAACTCAGGGCACCAGGTGCCGCTCTGACATGGCATTGACCAGTTCTCGGACCTAGTTCTTGCTCGTGGTCGATGAGTCCAGCCAACCGGCCTGGAGGTCTTTGGGGATGATGAGGGGTGAGCGTTCGGGGATAAGCCCCAGCGCGTCGGTGGCCGACGTCGTGATGGCAGTGGCAGTGACCAACCACTATTCCGGGTTATCCTCGGGCAGCTCAGGATTGGGTCAGAACTCATAAAGGCCAGCTACGGCCAACAGCTCATCGTAGTCCTGCCGGGACAGGTAGATCGGGGTGAAGCATCATCGCTGAGTGTCATTCTGATCCCCATCATCGCTGGGCAGGACCTCCGCTCAACCATGGCGCGAAGCGCCGGGAGCGAACCGAACTTTCGTTCGGCGCTCCTCCGTCGCTTATCTTCTCACGAAAGTTCGGACTTCTCCCGGTTCCCCAGGTTGCACTCCGACCCCTCGAGCCCAGCGGTGATTCCCCTATCAGAACGGCACCAGGCGGAGAACTCGGCGAAAAACCTTCCCCAAAGTCATGTACCTTCCCCACCACTGCGCCATGAAGTAGTAAGAAAGCCCACTAGGGCTTCAAGAGAGAAAGGAGGCCGACCACCGCAGGAAAACTGCAACCCACCCACCGACACAGGCACACCCTGTTCACCATCTGAGCCGGTTTGTGCACAGTCAGAGAGCGAAACAGCCTCTGACAAGGGGAAACGTGTGCCCGAAGTGGGACTTGAACCGGCTTTCACCCCCTGCAAACACTGGCCTCCCCCGAAAACCTCCCCAAACCGGCCCAGTCCGGCATTGATCCGCCCCAGTCCGACCCCCAAGGTGTGCACATTGTGCACACCCCCTTTTTTTGCCCTCCCTGGCCTGCATTTGATAGCCGCCTGTGCACTGTCGAGCGAGCAACGCCATACCCCTTGACGGACCGACACGGCCCCGACATCGGCGCCTTCGAAAGCACGCGTGAATGCGCCGAATAGTCATCATCAGAACCGCATTTTGCGAGACCCACGTACAGCAACGTCATGGATGTTTCCTCTCCTTTCCAAACATCTCATGGATATGCGAGAGGGAAACTACGTGACCAAGGACTTCCCTAGAATTCGGTGACAGTCGCGCCGATCGGCGTTGCGCGAGGACCCGGTTGGTCCACACAAATCCACGACACCGAAATCAGGACGAATCTGCGCCAAGCGCGTTTCGGGTCTGTAACTTTTTCGGTGTTTTCAGCATTTTAGTTAGTAGGTTTCGGCTGCCGGCCAACGCCCGGCGAAAGTGATGGCAAAGGCATTCAGCGCGGGTTTCCACCGT
>NZ_JBTNDW010000025.1:0-15147 GCF_054510775.1 Arthrobacter sp. TMT4-20
AAACGTAAAAGCGGCGGCGACGGTTCAGCAGACCTTCTTTGCGTACCTGCTTCAGCAGCGTCGCATAGGAGGCGACGACGTCGTTCGGCTTAGCAACGCGCACGCTACGGCTAGGGGCCTCAGTGCTCATGATTGATGTTCCTGTCTGGACGAGACCCCACGGTCGGTACTGGAACCGACGGGGTCCTGCCCGCGAGCAGGACCCCGTCGGAGGGTGTTGCTTTTTCTTTAGGTGCGGTTGCCTGTGTTGTGGTCCCGCTTCCGGCGAAGGATCAGCGCTAGTGCAATCATCGCGACGCCCAGGAACAGATGTAGCCAGTTGTCCGCATCATTCAGTGGGACGAAGTTAGCGGTGGAATCCTGATCAATGACCAGTCCGTAAATCCAGAGCACCAGGTAAATAACTCCTCCGACGAGGAGGTAGTTCTTGGCGTTCGAGTAGCTACGGGCAAGGACCAGGCCAGCGACGCCGAAAAGAAGGTGAACGATGTTGTGTAGGATCGACACCTGAAAAATGCCTAACAACAACGCCTCAGATTCGGGTCCTGCCATGTCCATCTGATCGTGTTGGCTGGTGACCCCCGGAATGAACCCGAGAATGCCAACGAGTAGAAAAACGGCGCCCATGCCCATTGCGGCTTTCTGCATGGTTGTCTTCTCGCGGGTGCTGTCGAGCTGGTGATTGTGAGCGGTCATGATTTTCCTCCTAGAGAGAGATGCGTGCTTCCTAGCTTCGCTACCGGCGGTCCGCGCGACATCCTTCGCTGCCCGGGGACCGGCCATCTATCGCTGGATCGAATGGCGGCTAAATGGGCTGAGACTGAAGTGTGGGTAGGTGTGGCAGAAACGGCGCTGGGATGCGGAAACATATTCCGTAGCAGGGTCTGGGTCATCGAAACCTGAAATACGGATGGAACCTTGTGTTGGGTAATCTCAAGTGCTGGCGTGGTCCCTGAAATCTACGTTCGGTGAACGTCTCTGGGAACCACCGCCGGTACTCAATGTAAGCATGCTTATGATATGAACACAAGAGGTGTTGCGGACGGCTCGTACTGGGTTCACATGAGGCGTCTCGATTGCTCAATCCGGGATACCTTTGCCGGCGTTGCTGAGTGCCTCACGCCCGTTCACTGTGCTGCACGAGGCAAGGTCGAAGACCTGGGCCAGCTGGGTTTATTATCAACAGTGCTGGTCAGCCCTGGATAGCAGAAACCGGTGGACTGACACCTTCGCGCGCGTTACTGTTGGGGTGTTGCCCCGGACCCCGGCACGCCTGCATGGACTATGTGGACATCTACTAGTGTTGGGTTAGATCATGGCGATTTCTAAAGGGCTGTCCGCCGGGCAAGAGGTTAGACACCTAGCGCCGGAATTGGGGCTGAGCGCACTCATCCAGGTCAATACCGACCTGAACTTTGCGACCGTGGTCGTCCGCGGATCACTGACGCAGACTAATAGTGATGCCCTGATCCGAATGGTTGTGAGCACGAGCTATCTGGCACCGGATCTCAGCATGAGTATCGATCTCAGCGGGGCGCGGTCTGTCGATCCGGAGGCCGTGAAAAGGCTCGGTAATTATCCTGCGTGGTCGGTCATCGAGCCTCCCCCGCAGCCCGCCAGGGAGGTTGGGCCGGACTCGAGAGCAGCCCATCTGTCTGCGGGTTCAAACTGGCAAGCCACCTACCCGGCATCGCCCGGTCTCAGTGCCGCTTCCGACCCAGCGCCAGACCCGTTGGCAGGAGTGGGTGCCAGCAGTGAGCCTTCGGCCCCGAGCCGGCTTGCACCCGAGGAACAGTTCCCCGAGGACTTAACCGATTTAGACACTCTCCAGGTAGAAGTCCTCAACAGTAGAACGGGTCGTCAACTTGATATGGAATATGTCCGCGATACCGAGCCGGACCCCGAAACAAGTACGCGCCTGGAGGAGCTGACTGAGGAACTTGACCGTAGGGACCAGCAATCCAGCGATCCTAAAGCGTGAGAGAACCACTGACGATTTTGCGTGCCGTGTCTTGCAATCCAAGGTGGTGTGAACGCGAGTATCGGCGGATCATGTTGAAGGCCTCATCCAAGTCCACGTTCTTGGTTTGAGAGATCACCCCCTTCGCCTGTTCAACGAGGACCCGGCCGGTTAGCGCACGTTGTAGTTGATCGTTGATTAGGGTGCCTTCACGGATGGTGCGCTCGTGGAGTAAGCCGATGGTCGCTACGTCTGCCAACGCCTGGCCAATGGCTGAGTCCTCCGCAGTCAGGGCACCGACATCCCGGCCGAACAATCCCATAGCGCCGATGGTTCGGTCACGCACCCGTAGCGGGACCGCGTGTATTGAGTGAAACCCCTGGCTGAGTGCCGCGGCCTGGAATTCGGGCCAGCGTGGGCCCATGGAATCGATGCTGTCGATGGTTATCACCACGCCTGTTTTGAAACATTCGACGCATGGACCGGCACCGGCCTGAAGCTGAAGCATTTCCACGAGCCGGCTTTCCTCATTGGTAGAGGCGACCACTTGCAGCTCTCCGTGTGGATCGGCCAACAATAGGCCAACGGCAGCGGCATCGAGCAGGCTGACTGTCTCCTCAACGAGGGTTTGCAGAAGATCCAGGACGTGATAGTCGGCGACAAGTGTCTCTGCCAGTTTCACAAACGCGGCGCTGACCTGTTCCGAACGCGATGTAGTCACGATGCGCCCACTCTACTCCAGCACATGCTGATCGTTCCTTTCGTCGGGCGGGGAGAAATCCAGTTCACGGGCAACCACAGTTCGAGCGATTTCCGCTAGCGTGCTGCCGTTGGCGAACGCATGAGCGCGTAGAAGCAGCAGTGCATCGGCTGCCGACAGGGCTGCCTGAGCGAGAACCATACCGGTGGCTTGATGGATTTCCCGCCGGGATATTAGGGAACTTCCTGAAACGGATCCGTTATGGTCAACAGCGTTGTCATTCAGTAACTGGCGCAAGACCGTCCACGACGTGTTTTCTGCGAGCGATGACGCAGTCATTAGATCGGAACGACTCAGGGTCCAAGGTGAGGTTCTATACAGCTCCACCACACCAACATTGATTGCCCCGATGGTCAGCGGGAAAACAAACATCGCCGCAACGCCCGTCTCGGCGACAGCCTTCCCAAAGACCGGCCATAAATGCTGATCCCCGAACCGTAGATCAGGTAGAAGCACCGGAAGGCGGGTACGAAGAGCCTCCCACCGAGGACCTTCTCCGAGATCGAATTGCAGTTCGTCTAATCTGGCCGCTACCGCATCGCTGGCATGGAGTAAGGTCTCGTGCATAGATCCACCGAACACGGAGATTGACGCACCCGTGATGGGCAATAACTCAAGATAGGGAGCGCATAGCTGGGCACTATCCGAGCCCAGCGCCGGATATAGCTCAGGCATGACTCCTCCGGCGCAGCGCACCGTGGCATGGTGGGTCGCCCATAGATAACAGCCCTATCTCCTCCAGCTTGCTCTCAGATTTCCGTCCTGACTTAACCATAGACCCGATGCTCCCGAAGATACCCGGCCTGATTTCCTGTGCTCTCACCAATGAAATTCTTGGGCGCGATCAAGGCCCTGACCTGTTTGCTTGTCCACCTGCGGCCCAGCCTCAAGCGAATCAGGCTATAGCGTTCTCCTGAGGCTGCTCTCAAGACCCCCTCGGGATACGTGCAAAGCCCCACGCGAGTCGAAGCCGGCCTTCAGAATGGCGCCAGGAGCTGTTCGATGGGGCGAAGCGCGCGGGGAGGGCGCAAGCCCAGAGGGGTGGATAGCGGTCGGGTGACCAAGAGGGGCACAACGTTCGGGTGTTGTAGGACCAGATCCCGGAAGTGCTTCTTCACATCCCGATACGGCGCCATCGGGTCTTTGCCGTGCTGTTATCGAACTCCGTTGTTCTGTGCAACGCCACGTCCGGGCAGACCCCCCATGCTCCGCCCGAACGTGGCGGGACTCGTCGAGAAATCGGCAAGTGGAGGTCCCCTGGGCATTCTGGCACCCAGGGGAAGGCTTCTTCTGGGTTGCTTGCGGCTAAAGAACATCGAGGCTGTGCTTCAGCGCGGGACAGGTAGGGAGATGAGCGGGCATCGTGATCCGGAGTTGGGGATCTGCCGCGACGGTCCCCGTGAGCGAGTAGGCCTCCAGCGAATGCAGTGCTTCGGCGTCGATGTGACGTGCGTGCGAGAGGTCAATCTGAACCGCGAGACTTCCGGATAAGCCTTGAGCGCGGATGATTAGGGGGAGAAGCGCCTTACAGCCTTGAGGCGTCAGACAACCGGTAATCTGAACGGTCGCGCTGGCATGGTCGATATCCAGCTTGATAATGACTCGCAATTTATGTTCCACGCATGGCTCCACAAGTTGATCTTCTTGCGGCCAGCTACTGGACCTAAGGGACAGCGTAGACGCAAATACGCCAGGGCGGTAGCCCCGAGCACTGCAAAGTGCGCAGAAGTAGCCCACGCGTCTCTCCACGAGTTGAGGTCCAATCGTGGTAATGACGGGGCTTCGGACGATCTGTGGACTGGATTCACATAACGCGGGATACTGGGATATGGCGGAAAGCAGTACCGCACCGAACAGACTCGTTGGAGCTATCCCAAGCAGTGTCGCTTTCGAAGACATGGCCGAGCAGATGAGTGAGTTCGCTCGTGTGCTGCAAGCCGAAGACGATGTGGAATCCCTCCTCGCGCATATGGTCAAGGCAGCCATCGACCTGGTGCCGGGCACCGATGATGCCTCGATCAGTCTGATAACGGGACGACGGCGCGTAGAGTCCCGCGCCCCGTCGAGCGATCTCCCCCGACAGGTTGATGCTCTGCAGACCCGGGTCGGTCAGGGTCCTTGCCTTGATGCGGTATTCGAACACCGCACCGTCAGTGTTCCGGATATGGCTCACGAAGACCGCTGGCCTCGTTTTGCTGAGGGGGCGATGAACCTCGGTGCTGCGAGTATGCTCGCTTTTCAGCTTTACGTGGAAGGGGACAACCTTGGGGCGATGAACCTCTATAGCCGGCACACCAACGCATTCAATGCCGAATCGGAGGAAATTGGACTCTTGATTGCCGCTCACGCGTCGGTGGCTTTTGCGGAGAGCAAAAAAATGGATCAGATGCATGATGCTCTTGCCAGCCGGGACACGATCGGCCAGGCTAAGGGGATTTTGATGGAGCGGTACGGAATCACTGGGAATCAAGCATTCATTCTGCTTGTGCGTTCGAGCTCGAATACCAATACCAAACTTGCCACAATTGCTGAATACCTCACGGGTACTGGAGAACTTCCACGCCGCAGTCGATGAGCTGGGTGATCGGCGGGCTCGTAGACAAGATTGGGGGATTCACCTGGGCCGAGAACAGGCTTCATCAGCGGACGATGATGGTTGTCCCCTGGGCATAATGCAAGACCGCGTGCACGGTGGACCCGAGGCGAACGGTGAGGGTGTTGCGTCCCTTGGCGCCGACAACAACGCAGGAGGCCTTTTGTGCATGCAAAACGATATTCCTCGGCACAGTGGGTCCGTCCAACGAGTCTTCGACGATGGTGACATCGACGTCATCGTCCAGTAGATCGAGGGCCTGTTGGACGACTGGATCGTTCTTTGATTCTGAAACCGGTGGTCGCGTGATGGCGTATCGGCTGTAGGGACGAATATGCAGTAGACGTAGGGAGGTGTGGCGCGCTTTCGCCATATCCGCGGCAAACAGAAGGGCTTTGTCGCTTTGGGGCGAGCCGTCAATGGCGACGAGGATGCCCCTTTTTGCCAGTCGTTCTTTTCGTACGACGGCAACGGGGCAGGAGGCACAGGATGCCAGGTGGAGACTGACTGATCCGATGAGCAGGCCTTTGAAACCGCCCAGTCCTCTGGACCCGGTGACAAGCAGAGAAGCGTCCGTGGAAGCTTTCGTGAGGACCTCGGAGGGGTGTCCAACAATCAGATGAGCGCTTGTGTTGACGTCTGGCTCGGCCTGTTTGGCGAGTTCCAACCCTCTGGCAGCAGTTCTTTCTGCTGCCCGCCGGGCACTGTCGGAGGCGTCGATGATCGAGCCAGGTCCGCCTGAATGAGACATTCCCATCCAGCAGTGCACGACGACGAGGGGCAGCCCGGTCGCAGCGGCGTGGTGCGCAGCCCACAAAACTGCACGTTCTGATGTGTCAGATCCGTCGTAGCCGACGAGAATCGGATGCTGCGGCGCCTCGTGGGTACTCACGCTGGCCCCCCTCTGTGGGTTAGGCCAGAACACTCTGGCCGAGGAATCATAGCTCTTTTCGCATGGGGTGGGATCAAAGTCGCGTTCACGATCAGTCCTTGACTGGTTGAGGGTCTCCTCCTTTGATCATGCCCTGGCTGAATTCGGGCAGGTAGAGCCTAAGGACCCCTTCTGGAAGGCCTTTACGGCGCACAGGAGCTCCCGCTGTCCTGTTGCAGTCAATTGCTGCACTCGGTCCGAAAGTCCCTTGTCGGATAGCCAGTGTCCGAGAAGACTGAGCCTATGTCAGCCCAGTTCGCGGCCTCCGCGCCGAGCTCAGCGACGCCGCCCTCATGGCACGCGTTGAATCCTTCCGAGGTCTTCTCGGTTTTGTCATCGGGCCCGCAGGGGCTCAGCGGTTCCGAGGCTACCCGCCGACTGGCTGAACTGGGCCCGAATGAGCTGAGCTTCGCGAAGGTGAGCCCCTGGTGGCGGGTACTTTTTCGCCAGTTCATCAGCCCGCTGATTGGTATTCTGCTGGTGGCGGCTGTGGTGACCCTGGTTCAGCAGCACTGGGTGGACGCAGGCGCGATCTTCCTCATCCTGTGTATCAATGCGGCCCTGGGCTTCTTTCAGGAACGCAAGGCGGAGGAGGCCGTGCGTGCACTCCAATCGTTGGCCAGCCCGACGTGCCGGGTACTGCGGGACGGCTCAGAACAGGTAATCCCGGGGCGAGACGTCGTCCGCGGGGACGTGGTGCTGCTGGAGAGCGGCGAACGGGTGTCGGCTGACCTGCGGCTTTTCGAAGCCAACGGACTGCAGGTGGATGAGTCGATGCTGACGGGGGAGTCCTTCGCCGCGTCCAAGCATACCGCTGCCTTGCCAGCAGACGTCAGCGACGCCGACAAAACGAACGTGGCATTTAGTGGCACGTTTGTTGGGAATGGCAGAGGCAAAGGCGTCGTGATTGCGACCGGGGCCAGCACTGCCCTGGGAGAGATCAACGCCCTCGTCCAGGGCCCAACCGGGAAATCACCGCTACAGCTGCTCACCCACAGCCTGGAGCGGCGGATCGGCCTGATTGTCCTCGCCGCGATTGTCTTCATCTTCATCGCCGGGCTGGTGCTAGGCAACGACGTCTCTACGATGTTCCGCACCGCTGTCGGCCTGGCGGTTGCCAGCATTCCCGAGTCACTGCCGATCGTCCTGACGGTGGCGCTGAGCCTGGGGGTGTCACGGATGGCCCGGCGGAACGCGATTGTGCGCACTCTGCCTGCCGTTGAGACATTAGGGTCCACCAATGTCATTGGTTCGGACAAGACCGGGACGCTCACCGAGAACCGGCTGACCGTGGAGAGGATCTGGACGAGTGACGGGACCGTGGATGTTTCCGCTGGGGACGACGACGGCGGACCAACGGACTCGCCCCTGGTGCGTGCCGTCCTGCGCGCCGGTGCACTGACCAATGAGGCGACACTCTCCGCCGAAGACGATGACCTTGAATATTCAGGCGACGCGGTCGACGCGGCAATGGCCCTGACCGCCGTCGTCCGCGCCGCGATCAGTGAAGCGGAGCGCACAGCCGAACCGGCTGCCCATCAACCCTATGAACCTCACCTGCGCTATTCGCAGACCGTTCAGCAGGATGCCGCCGGGCGCCGGACACTGTACGTGAAGGGATCTCCGGAGGCAGTACTGGCTGGGGCAGTTGTTCTGGCGGTACCCGGCGGAACCGTTCCTCTGGACGAGGCGCAGGTCCACGCGGCCAACGAGGCGATGGGCAGGGACGGGCTGCGTGTCATTGCCACTGGGTCCAGAATCCTCGCCGATAGCGAGGAACTGCCTTCACCTCTGCCGCCGCCCTCCGGTCTGACGTTTCTGGGAATGGAAGGAATGACTGATCCTCCGCGGGCCGGAGTAGCCGACGCCATTGTGAAATGCAGACGGGCCGGGATCAAAGTCATGATGATCACCGGGGACCATCCCGTGACGGCGACGGCCATCGCTGGCCGGCTGGGCCTCTCGACGGACAAACCCGCACTCACTGGCGCGGAAATGGCGGACCTGGATGATCAGATGCTCGCCGCCCGGATCCTACAGACGTCCGTTGCGGCACGGGTGTCCCCGGTGGAGAAGCTCCGGATCGTGCGCGCGCTGCAGGCCAACGGCAAGGTCGTCGCTGTCACCGGCGACGGCGTCAACGATGCCCCGGCTCTCAAGGCGGCTGCGATCGGCGTCGCGATGGGTAAGTCCGGAACCGACGTCGCCCGCGAATCCTCCGATGTCGTACTGACCGACGACAACTTTGTCACCATCGTGCACGCCGTTGAAGAGGGGCGGGTTACGTTCTCCGCGGTCCGGAAGACCACTTTCTTCCTGCTCTCCACTGGTGCGGCCGCCCTGGTTGCCGTGACCTTGAGCGTTTTTGCCGAGGCACCCCTGCTGTTCCTGCCGGTCCAGATGCTGTGGATGAACGTGGTGACCAATGGCGCCCAGGACATCGCACTGACCTTCGAACCGGCGGAAGGTGATGAGCTCACCCGTCCGCCCCGCGCGCAGTCCGAGGGCATCCTTTCGCGCACCCTGTGGTTCCGGGCGGGGATCACCGGCTGTTGGATGGCGCTGGCCGTGACCCTGACTTTCATTGTGGCTCTACACAACGGGTACACGGAAACCCATGCCCGGACCTTCGCGCTGACGATGTTCGTGGTGCTTACCTTCTTTCAGGTCCATAGTTCGCGGGCCGAAAACAAGTCCTTCTTCCAGCTCCGGCTGCTAGCCAACAAACCTCTGCTCTTCACCTCCCTGGCGGCCCAGACACTGCACTGGGCCGTGCAAACCTGGCCGGTCTCCGCGGACTTACTCGGGCTCACGCCCCTGCGTCCGTGGGAATGGCTCCTTTGCATCGGCATCGGCTCAACGGTGCTGATCATCGTGGAGGCCGAGAAGGGCGTCCGGCGCTGGGCGCACCGCCACGACACGCCACCGGCATGACTAGAACCCCGCCCCACGGCGAGACGGCCCCTGACCACCCGGATCACGGCTCCGACGCCAAAATATCGGCGTGGGCCGGCTGCAATTCCGGCAGCAGCCAATGGCTTCTGAGCTACGACGGTTTCGATCCAGTGACCGAAGGCTTGCGCGAGAGCCTTTGCACGGTCGGTAATGGCTACTGGGCTACCCGGGGAGCAGCGCCAGAAGCCGACGCGGACGCTGTGCACTATCCGGGAACCTACCTCGCCGGTGTGTACAACCGGGCGAGGACAGACCGGGCCTGGCACTCCGTTGAGGATGAACACATGGTCAATGCCCCCAACTGGCTACCCCTGTGGTTCAGGGTAGCCGACGGCAACTGGTTCCAACCGGGAACCGCCCACCTCCTTCGCTACCGTCAAGAGTTGGACCTACGAAGAGGTGTCCTGACCCGTGTCGTCCGGTTCCGAGATGACGCAGGAAGAACCACCAAGGTCACATCACTGCGGTTCGTGTCTCACGCGGCTCCGCACATTGCCGTGCTCAGCACCACGTTTGAGGCCGAGGACTGGTCAGGTCCCATCACCGTACGGTCCGCGATTAACGGGCAGATTGCGAACCGGAACGTTGCCGCGGACCGTTCGCTAACCGGCAACCATCTCATGCCTCGCCGGGTAGTCGAGCTCGATGGTGAGACCGTACTGCTCGATATGGAGACCACCCAATCTGGCATCCATGTGGCCACAGGCGCACGCACCCGGGCCTTCGACGGGGACAGCCCACTCACCCCAGACCGCCATTTCCTCTGCGATAACGCTGGCTGGGTAGCCCAGGAATTTATTCTGGACGTGGAGCAGGGACATCCGACCCGCGTGGAAAAAGCCGCCGCGGTCTATACCTCACGCGACCGGGCGATAGCTTCTCCCGCCCGAGCGGTGACTAATGCCCTGCACCGCGTGGGCGATGCCGATGGGCTATTGGCCGCCCACGAGCAGGAATGGAATATTCTGTGGGAGTCGTTCGAGGTGTCACTGGACTCCGGCAAGAGGCAATCACTCGCGCTGAACCTGAACACCTTCCATGTCCTGCAAACAGTGGCTGCCGTCGACGTGGACCTGGATGCTGGCGTTCCGGCACGTGGCCTGCACGGGGAGGGTTATCGCGGACACGTCTTTTGGGATGAGTTGTTCGTATATCCCATTCTCACACTCCGCCGCCCCGATCTCAGCCGGGCGCTACTGGGCTACCGATACCGGCGTCTGGACGAGGCGCGCGCGGCAGCACTGGCTGCCGGTTTCGAAGGCGCAATGTTCCCGTGGCAAAGCGCCATTGACGGACGAGAGGAAACGCCCACAGAGCTTTTCAACCCATATAACGATAAGTGGATGCCCGATAACTCGCAGCGACAGCGGCACGTGGGCCTCGCCGTTGCCTACAGTGTGTGGCACCACTACCAGGCCACCGGCGACATTGCCTTCCTCATCCAGCAAGGCGCCGAGCTTATCTTGGATGTGTCGCGCTTCTTCGCCAGCCTATGTAGCTACGACAGCCGGGACGACCGGTACGACATCGAGGGCGTCATGGGCCCTGACGAATTCCACGATGGGTACCCGGGCTCTCCGGGGCTGGGCCTGCGCAACAATACCTACACTAATGTGATGACCGCATGGGTCCTGCGCCGGGCAGTAGAGGTCTATGGACTACTCGAAAACCGGTACTGCGAACCTCTCCGAACCCGGCTCAACTTGGGGCCGGATGAAATCCAGCGCTGGAAACACATCAGCCGCCGACTGCGCGTTCCGTTTCACCCGGACGGCGTCCCGAGCCAGTTCGAAGGATACGAAAACCTGCCAGAATTCGACTGGCAGGGATACCGGGACAAATACGGATCTATCGGCAGGTTGGATCTGATCCTCGCGGCGGAAGGCGACAGCACCAATAACTACAGGCTCTCAAAGCAGGCCGATGTGCTGATGCTCCTCTATCTCTTCTCTGCAGAGGAACTTCGGGATCTGCTGCAGGATATGGGTTACCTCCTCCCACCGGAGGCAATCGTGCGCACTGTTGATTTTTACGGGTCACGCTCAACACATGGCTCAACACTGAGCAATGTGGTGCACTCCTGGGTAGAGGCCCGACGTGACCGGGAACGCTCCTGGACATTCCTCACCGAAACGCTTGAGAGCGACCTGGCCGATATCCAGGGCGGCACCACCAGGGAAGGAATCCATCTCGGAGCCATGGCTGGCTCAATCGACATGGTTCTCCGTTGCTACACCGGGCTCGAGATCCGCGACAACATCCTGCGCATACACCCGGTGCTTCCAGCTCAACTAACCGGTGTCACTTTTTCCATCAACTACCGGGAACAGCCAATCCAGATCAACATCACACAGACCAGTGTTCGCCTAGCCCTGCGCGCCAGCGACACAAAACCTGTCAACGTCATCATCGAGGGACTATCGGCAACCCTCTCACCCGGGCAAACGCGGACCTTTCCCCTTGGAACACCGCAGCAACGGCGGCTACCCGACGACGGGACAGCACACTCCAAGGGGATCGGGCTATGAACGCATTACGCCGGGTACTAGCCGGTATCGACTTCTCGGCCCGAGCCGATCGCGTGGCCCACAGGGCCGCCCTTATTTCGAAAGAAACTGGGGCCGGCCTGGACCTGTTTCATGCAGTAAACCTTTCAAGCCTGCACAGCTTCAGGCAGCTCGTCCCTAGGATCCTTGAGGGGCTGGAACAGCGGGCTGTGAACACGCAAAGAGAACAATTGGCCACTCTGAGTAGGGAACTGGACGAACGTCACAAAATCGTAGCCGGAGTCAGTGTCGCCACCGGCGACGCCTTCACCCAGATCGAAATACGCGCCGACGAGGTGTCCGCAGACCTAGTGGTCCTGGGGTCCCACGGAATCAGCGCCTTGCCCTTTCCCATCGTGGGTTCGACTGTAGCCAGGATGGCTGCAGCCAGCCGGCACTCCGTGTTGGTAGTCAAACAGAAGCCGTCCGGTCCTTACCGGAACCTGCTCCTTCCGGTGGACTTTTCCGCGCAGTCCGGACTTGCGCTGAGTGCAGCCTCGGCTGTAGCTCCGGAGGGGAATCTTATTCTGATGCATGCATACGGGGTGCCATTTGAAGGGAAGCTCCGGGCATCCCGAGACCTCGATGCGATCCTCGAACCGTTCCTGGCTACTGCCCAGAGGGAGGCTTACCAGAAGATGCGAAAACTTCTCGAAACTGCCGGAGTGGCCGGACAAGTCTCTGAACTAGTCGCCGTGCATGGTGAGCCGCTGCCCCAGATCCTCGAACTGGAGAAGACACGTAGGTGTGACCTCATCATTATCGGCCGGCGTGGCACGGTGCCACTGCTGGAACAGGTGTTCCTTGGAAGTGTCGCCAAACAGGTACTGGCGCTGTCACGTGCGGATGTGCTGATAGTCAGATAATGAAATCCCTGCCCGTGCTCGAACCCGGAACTGGATAGGACTAGGCCAGTTCGTCCATGCGCCGGGCCAAGATGTCGTTCATCGCAAGCAGTCCGACAAGTCGATTTCCCTCCACTACCACCAATCTGCTGAGCTGATACCGGCTCATGAGGGCGGCTGCTTGCCGTACGGACAGGTGTTCATTGATGGTGATCACCGGGATGGTCGCTGCATCGTAGACGTTCAGTAGATCCACATCGCCCTCCTGCGCCACTACAGCGTCCAGCAGTTCTCTGTAGCCTAGGAGGCCATAGGCATCGTGGTCGTGCTGACGGTCCACCACGAGGCTTTTCACCTGGCGTTCCCTCATTAGGGACAGCGCCTCGCGCAGTGTGCTGTAGGGCGAGATGGTGACCACCTGGACCGCCATGACATCTTTGACAGTGAGCATCCTTTTTCTCCTCAATCAGTAGCGGGCAGGCTAGGCATCATCGTGGCGAAGACGTTCCTCGAACCTGGCTACCTGCCGTAAATCGATCCCAGTCAGGTGTTCGATGGGGATCGCAAAGGCCAGTCCGCGGCTTTCCCTATCCCGGACCAGGACCTGGTGCAACTCTTTCAGGATCGGAGTACTCAGATGTGTCCCTACGATTATCAGGAGCACGGACTGCGTCCCCTCGAACGTTAGACCGAAAAACGTCTTTCGTGCCTCGCCCCCGATGCCCTTTCCCTGCATGATCGTCACTCCCGCCGCACCAGCCTGCTGGGCGTGTCTGATGACTTCATCCTCAAGGTCATCCGGGGCAATGACTACTACGGCCGTGAATTTCATGCCGGTTCCTTTCTAAGCCTGGGAAATCGCTCCACTACCATGGCATACACCATGACGGATATGACCGGGAAGACCGAGGCGAAAGCGATGAGTCCAAAACCGTCGACCAGCACGTTTCTTCCCTCTACTGCAGCCGCCAATCCTATGCCGAGGGCCGTTACCAGCGGTACGGTGACCTCCGACGTCGTCACTCCGCCCAGGTCGAAAGCTAGTGCGAGGATGTACTTCGGAGCAAAGAAGGACAGCACCAGAGCTACGGCATAGGCGGCCATGATGAAGTACTGGAACGGGGCCCCCACCAGAATCCGGTACACCCCGAAAGAAATGCCCAGAGCGACTCCGGTCGCAACGACAACCCGCACCGCGGACCCGTTGATCCGCCCCGGTGCCACACTCTCAGCCTGCTCACCAATTGCGAGCAGGGCGGGTTCAGCCATCGTAGTGGCGAATCCAATCAGCAGCCCGAACAGGACAATGAGGGCCGGAATGCCCAGCTCGATGAGTTGCTCCGCCATGAGGGTCCCGATCGGAAACAACCCAAGCCTCAACCCGACAACAAAGGCGTAGAGCCCCACCAGTACCATGGCGAACCCGACAGCTACCCGTATTGGGTGGGCCAGCCGTCGCCTGAGGGCGACGTATTGAAAAAAGAGGACCACACCCACGATCGGCAGGACCTCCCGGATCATCGAAGCCAAACCCAATATCATCCCTACAACCCAGCCACCCGTGCTCGCCTCAGGGTCGACTGCAGGTAGCCCTGCCTCTGACCCGCTGAGCGCGTATACCCAGACCCCGTAGAGCTGCACCCCAATCATGGGCACCATGACGCACAGCGCCACCAGCCCGAAACCATCCGCCAGAAGGCTGCGTCCCCGAATGGAATTGGCCAACCCGAGACCAATGGCCGCGATCAGAGGGACGCTAACGATGTTGGTTGTTACCCCACCCGAATCATAGGCGAGCCCGATAATTTCCGGTGGTGCCAGATACGTCAAAAGAAGCACCACGGCATAGCCGACGATCAGGAGCTTCTGGACAGCCCAACCCCGTAGCACTCGCAGAATACCCAGGATCATCACGAGTCCCACCGAGATGGCGATGATTAGGCGAAGCGTCAGCCCATCAATGAGCCCTCCACTAACCAGTTGAGCCTGCTCCGCGACCGCAATAACCGCCGGCTCTGCAACGGATGCAGAAAACCCTATGGCGAAACCAAACGGCAACAACAGGCTCAGCGCGCCGCGCCGGACAAACTGATTGGCCAAATTCTTGCCCACCGGAAAGATGCTCAAATCCAGCCCATACAGAAACAAGGCAATCCCAACACCGATGATCAATAACCCGGCCAACAAACCCCAAGGATCATCGGGCACGGAACGGAAAACGAAAACCTGAAACACCACAACGACGACGACGATCGGCAGAAGATTCCTCAGCGCTTTGAGGAACTCGCCTTTAAATCGGCTGAAGTGCTCCATCGGGTCTCTCCCGGCGACAGTCTTGCGTCCGCTTTGACCTTTCAGTCTGCCGGGCCTCCGAGACAACGTCCACCCCAAGGCAGAAGGAAGACCATAACTGACTGCCCGGGTCGCCTAGCCGAAGTCAGTGAGCGGGACTGTTCGGAATTTGGTGTTTTTGGCCTGATACGTCGGGCGTGAGTCTGGCGGGGAAGGTGCCGTGATGACGACACTGGATGCTGTGAAGAAAAACAAGGCGGAGCCC
>NZ_JBTNDW010000026.1:0-14469 GCF_054510775.1 Arthrobacter sp. TMT4-20
CTAAAACCGGCGCCCACCCACCCCATTTCATCCGGAAGCCCGTCGGACTGCTGGGCCGCACCCGCATGACTTTCAGAATTATGGGGCGCTGGCAACGGGAAGGTTCACCGGAGCAGCTCAGTGCCTGGTGTCCAGCCATTCTGGGATGGTGTGGGCGACATCAACCTCGCCGGGGCTAGTATCTGCCGACCCAGGAATGTCTACTTCTGTCGCTCCGATACTGCGAAGAAAGGCCAGGACTGTTTCCCGCAGGTCGACCGATTCGGGCGAATACAACCACTGGAGTTGCAGGCCGTCCAGCAGTGCGACCAACATCGACGCGAGCGTCTCGGATGGTACATCGGAGCGAAGCCTGCCCGCTTCCCGCAGCGCGGTGAAGGAACCTGCTAGATACTCGCGGATCCCGTCATAGCGGAGCAGATAGTAGTCGTGGGCCGGGTGATCAGACGAGATTGCTTCTGCAGAGATCATGGTGTGCAGTTCCACGATGCCGCGTTTCAATTCAGCTGTTTCTAGCGCCACTGAGAGTACGGCGCCGATTACGTCAGGCGAGCCGCTGGGTGGCACAGATCGGGGTAGGCGTTCGTGGGCCTGGATTACGGCCATCAGCAGCTCCCGTTTACTGCCGAAATGGTGCAGCAGGCCCCGTTGACTCAGCCCGGAACGCACAGCAATCTCGGCGAAGGTGCTGGCTCCGTAACCGCTCTCACCGAAAACCTCTAAACATGCTTGAAGGATACGCGCCCTCACAGCGACCGTTTTCGCATAGGGTCCACGCCGACGATTCGCGGACGGGTCGGAGACCTCAGTCGACTTGGCCAACAGACTCCTCCTCCCTCCGGAGCTGCCATGAAAGTCGGCGCCCCTATGTAAAGAACACTAACACCACGAAAATACACCAGCTATTGTATTTTCGTGGTGCCTATGTTCAACTTGACCCACTAGGCGCATCCAGCGAGCTTCGTTGCGGCGTCTTGAGCACCCTGCATCGTTTGACAAAGGAGTCCGTAAATCATGCATTCCCGCACACCACGCGCCCGGCTTCGAGCTTCCGCGCCTTTAGTAGCTGCTGCACTTGTCCTTAGCGTCGCCGCCTGTGGCGGCGGGGGAGGAAGCGCCGGAGGAGGATCCGAAGGGGAAGCACCAACCACCCTGCGGATCTCGACTACCGCCGTTCCGCCCTCGTTCGACCCGGCACAGCTAGATCTCGGCCAGTCCGCCTACGTCTGGACAGGTATTTTCGACACGCTCATCGCTTACGACTTCGAAGCCAAGGAGTTTGTTCCGAACGCTGCGGAGTGGGAGTACTCGGACGATGCGCAGACACTCACTCTCGTCCTGCGCGAGGATCTAACCTTCAGCACCGGCGACCCTGTTACCGCGGAAGACGTCGCCGGGACCATCCAGCGTAGTGTCGACACACCCGGTCCCCGCTCCGCCGACGTCGCACGAATCGCATCGGTCGAAGCGTCTGATGACCGGACCGTGGTGATCAGCCTGACGGAAGCCGACCCCAACCTCGTCTTCGCCCTGGCCACAGGGCTGGGAGTGATTGGCGACCCGGACACCCTCGAGGAGGATCGCACGGCCCTTAATCCCATAGGGTCAGGACCCTATACCCTCAGCGACCAGACTGTTGCGGGATCGACCTACGTGCTGGAGAAGCGGCCTGACCACTGGAATGCTGAGGCTTACCCCTTCGAGACCGTCACCGTCCGCGTCATCGAAGACGCGCAGGCCAACTTCAACGCGCTCCAAGCCGGGGAACTGGACTCCTCTGGTCCCGTCACTCCGGCGCAGACGAGTGCTGCCGAGGCCGCAGGACTGACCCTGAAGACTGTCGAAGGAACTGCTACGGGCAGCGTCCTCATCCTGGATAAGGCCGGTGAGATCCAGCCAGCACTTTCCGACATTCGTGTTCGACAGGCGATCAACATGGCCATCGACCGCCAGGGCATCATCGACGCGCTATTCGAAGGCGCCGGCGCGCCCACGGTGCAGTCGTTCAACTCAGGCTTCGGGGCATATGACCCCGAGCTCGACGGCTTCTACGAGTACGACGTCGAAGGCGCCCAAGCGCTCATGGCTGAGGCTGGTCACGCAGATGGATTCGCCGTCAGCATGCCGAGTACTTTCCTCTCCACTGCCTATGAACCGACCCTGACCCAGCAGCTGGGCGAAATCGGCATTGACGTCACCTGGGAGCCCGTGCCACCTCAGGAGGTTGCATCATCGCTGTCAAGCGGCGAGTATCCGCTCGCCTGGTTCTTCGACGGCGGTTCGGTACCCTCGCGCGAAGCGTCGAATAACTTCTCGTCCAGCGGGTTCCTGAACCCCTACGGCTACACCACACCGGAAATCGACAAGATTCTGGCGGACATTGCCGTCACCAGCGACCCCGATCAACAGGAGGCCCTTTACCAGGACCTCAATCGCTATGCCGTTGAGAACGCGCTCAACGCGCCGGTCGCTTCGCTGGAAACGGTATATGCCTCAAAGGCCGGTTACGAGTTCGTACCAACGAACACGGCAGTGCTTAACCTCAGCGCATACGACATCGCCAAGTGACGCCGAAAGGGCCCTGGCTATTCACAGACCCAGGGCCCTTTCGCAGGAAGCAATAATGTTCCTCTACATACTTCGACGATTGCTGGCGGGGCTGGTCCTGGCTGTCCTCGTCACCTTCATCACCTTCTTGCTTTTGGTCCCCAATCTCGAGGGGATCGTCCGGACGATCCTCGGCGACGCTGCGACCGACGAATCCGTCGCCGCCTACATGGCAGCCAACGGATTTGACCGGCCAGTCCTCGCGCAATACGGGCACTGGTTCTGGAACGCTCTTCAGGGCGACTTCGGCCGCAGCCTCTTCACTAGTGAGGATGTCGGGCCTGCCGTAATCCAGCGGCTTGGAGTGACTCTGTCGGTCGTACTGGTCGCCCTAGCGATCGCCGTACTGGTCAGCGTCGCGCTGGGAGTGTGGGCAGCGTCCCGGGGCGGAATGATCGACCGGTTTGCGCAGGGAATTTCCGTTCTCGGCACGATCATCCCCGCTCTCCTGCTCGCCATTGTCCTCGTTCTTGTCTTCGCCGTGACGCTCGGCCTGCTTCCTGCTGGCGGCTACACCTCTCCTCAGGAAGATGTCGGGCGGTGGATCGCCTCCATCACCTTGCCCGTCATCGTGTTAACCATCCCGGGAATCGCGAACCTTGCAGCGCAGGTTCGCGGGGCGATGATTGGGGAGCTCCGCCAGGATTATGTGCGCACGCTGCGGACCAGGGGGTTGCCCGTCCGGTCGATCATTTTCAAGCACGCATTGAGGAACGCTGCGAGCCCCGCTCTCACGGTCCTCGGCTTCGAATTCATCGGCATGCTCGGCGGGGCGCTGATCATCGAGCGCGTGTTCGCCCTGCCCGGCTACGGCATGTACGCATTCAACGCCGCACTTCGCGGCGACATCCCCCTCATCCTGGGCATTACCGCCTTCGGTGTCCTGCTCGTCGTCGTCGTGAACCTTGTGATCGACATACTCAATGGTCTTCTAATTCCGAAAGCGAGGATCCGGTGAGCGTCGAACAACTTCTCAACAATCCCGGTCCGACGGCGCCTACGCGCCGCTCACCCTTTCACCGGTTGCTCCGCGACCCTCAAGCTGTCGTATCGGGAAGTATTATTCTTCTGATCGTGCTCGCCGGTCTCCTCGCGCCAGTCCTGGCACCCCGAGACCCGAACACCGCAGAACTCGGCGCAGTCTTCGCTCCCCTCGGCACCCCGGGATACCTTCTCGGCGGTGACAACAGCGGACGCGATATCTTGTCACGACTGCTGTACAGCGCACAGACCAGCATCTTCGCGGGACTCATCGGCGCGAGCGTCGCCGTAGCCGTGGGCGTGACCTTCGGGCTCATCGGTGGCTACTTTGGCCGCAAAGCATCGGCGATCACCGAGTGGATCTTCAACCTGATCATGACCTTCCCCGGCGTGCTCCTGCTGATTATCTTGTACCCGGTGACGAAGGGTGACTACCGCGTCACCATGCTCATCTTCGGTCTCTTGTTGTCGCCGAACGTCTACCGGATCGTCAAGAACCTCGTGGTGGCCGTGAAACAAGAGCTCTACGTCGACGCCGCACGCGTCGCTGGGCTGTCTGACGCACGTATCCTCGCCCGGCACATACTCGTTGTTGTGCGAGGTCCGATCATCATCGCCGGAGCGTTCCTCACCGGGGCGGCAATCGGTGTGCAGGCTGGTCTGGCATTCCTCGGCATCGGGTCAGCACAGGTTCCCAGTTTCGGATCGATGATCGGCGACGGTTTCATCGCCCTGTACCGAGCGCCGTTGCAGTTCCTCTGGCCCTCGATTGTGCTGGGTCTGTTGACAGCTTCCCTCGTCCTGTTCGGTAACGCTCTGCGAGACGCGCTGGAAGGCGTGCAACCGAAGCCAGCACCCGTCGCGCAGCCCAAAACCGATGCACAGGCTGGCCCGGACACCAGGTCCGGATCCCGCGGCTCGCTCCTGGTGGTCGATGACCTGGTGATTGCCTATCCCACGCCCTCGGGTGAGATGAAGGAAGTTGTCCGAGGAGTGTCTTTGGACCTCAACCCAGGGGAAACCCTAGGACTGGTGGGAGAGTCTGGTTCAGGCAAGACGCAAACAGCCTTCGCGGTACTGGGCGTGCTGCCAGCGGACGCCCACATCCTGCGGGGGTCCATCCGTCTCGACGGCGTCGAGCTTATCGGGATGGGGGAACGGGACATGCGCGCGCTGCGGGGCAGGGCGATCGCCTACATCCCCCAAGAGCCCATGTCGAACCTGGACCCTTCGTTCACCATTGGGTCCCAACTCGTCGAGGGTATCCGGGCCACTGCGAAGATGACACGTCGGGAAGCGAAGGACACCGTACTCGGCCTATTGGCTCGAGTCGGAATTCAGGATCCGGAACGAACCTTCGGTAGCTACCCGCACCAGATTTCGGGCGGTATGGCCCAGCGGGTATTGATCGCCGGGGCAGTCGCCAGCAAACCCAAGGTACTCATTGCCGATGAGCCCACCACGGCGCTCGACGTAACAGTCCAAGCCGAGATCCTCGATCTCCTGCGTGACCTGCAGCAGGAACTCGGCATGGCTGTCATTCTGGTGACGCACAACTTCGGCGTCGTGGCCGATATCTGCGATCGCATCGCTGTCATGCGGTCAGGGGAAATAGTGGAACGAGGTACTGTCCGGGAGACATTCGCACACCCCCAACACGACTACACCAAAAGCCTGCTCTCATCGATCCTTGATGAGCAGGTCGTTCGTGGTCCGCTGCGCTCGAAGGACGCCACACTATGAGCACTCCACTACTCAACGTCAGAGACCTGCGAGTTCAGTTCCCGGGCCGAGGATTCCGTGCCAAGCCGAAGGAGGTACTGCACGGTGTTTCCCTGCAGATACGTCCAGGGGAAACCCTAGGCGTGGTTGGAGAGTCCGGGTCCGGTAAAACAACGATCGGCCGGGCCGTTCTCGGCCTCGTCCCTGCAAGCGGGGGCTCGATCGGCTTTGGCGGGCATGAACTGACCGAGCTGACGGCTCGTGAACGGCGGGCCTTCGCCAAGGATATTCAGGTCGTCTTTCAAGACCCTTACACCTCGCTCAATCCTGCAATGACGATCGGGGACATCCTCTCCGAGCCGCTCGTCGTGCGCGGCGCAACCTCAAAGGAGGCTCGCGCACGCATCCGGAGGTTGCTCGATCAGGTCGGGCTCCCAGCAGACGCCGTGGAGCGCCTACCTCGCGAGTTCAGTGGCGGGCAGCGGCAGCGCGTCGCTATCGCCCGTGCCCTTGCTCCGGAACCGAAACTGATTGTCTGCGACGAGCCAGTCTCAGCCCTTGATCTTGCCACCCAGGCGCGTGTCCTCGATTTGTTTATCGACATCCAGGAGCGCACGGGGGTCGCCTACCTTTTCATCTCCCATGACCTCACGGTCGTCCGGCATATCAGCCATCGCGTCGCTGTCGTGTACCACGGGGAGATCGTCGAATCCGGGGACGCGGCGACGGTTACGTCCACTCCTGACCACCCGTACACCCAGCGCCTGCTGCTCGCCGCACCCATCGCCGACCCGGTTGAGCAGGAGCGCCGCCGCGCCGAACGGGTACGACTCGCGGACGCTCACCGCGAGCAAAACGTCCAGGCCGGGGGGCTGGTGTGAGTACGTGCCAATCCGGGTTGACTGGGCGTTTCGCCCACGTCATTCGGAAGACGAACAGCGGCGGCGGGAAAAAGTGATGGGGGGCTGCCGTCGGAACAGGTCAGATCTCGCGCGCCGTGGGGCGATCAGTGAACCATCTCCGACCACACACCACGCTGTGGCCACCCTCTCTGACCGCAGCGGCAATGACTTTGTACAGCAATTAATTAGGAGATCATTATGACTGACACGACCGCTGGGGTTCGTGCGCTGGGACTCAACGAAACGGTGTCCCTTGGAAGCGGAGCCTCCTTTTGGCGCACCAAAGCTGTCGATGGGGTCCGAGCGGTAACAATGACTGACGGGCCCCACGGTGTTCGGTGGCAGGCGGGCAACGAGGACCACCTGGGCATCAACGCTAGCGAACCCGCCACTTGCTTCCCTCCCGCGGTCGGGTTGGGTCAGAGCTGGAATCCGGCTCTAATCGAACGGGTCGCGGGGGCACTCGGAGACGAAGCACAAGCCGCTGGCGTGGGCGTCCTTCTCGGCCCAGGCATCAACATAAAGCGTGACCCCCGGTGTGGGCGAAACTTCGAGTATTACTCCGAAGACCCGTATCTGACGGGCGTACTCGGGACCGCATGGGTGCGCGGCATCCAGGCACGTGGTGTAGGTGCTTCGCTCAAGCATTTTGCCGCCAATAATCAGGAACACGAGCGCATGAGTTCGAGCTCGGACATCGATGAGCGCACATTTCGAGAAATCTACTTGCGCGCCTTTGAGCGGGTCGTGAAGGACGCGCAGCCGTGGACAGTGATGTGTTCCTACAACCGCATCAATGGGGTGCACGCCTCCCAGAACCGCTGGTTACTCACGGATGTGCTGCGCGACGAGTGGGGTTTCACCGGTGCAGTGGTGAGCGACTGGGGAGCAGTGGTGGACCGTGTCGCGTCTCTCAGCGCAGGTCTTGACCTCGAGATGCCGGGTCCCTCACCGAAGTCAGACGAAGCAGTCACCGCTGCCGTCGAACAAGGACGCCTGGACCGCTCGGATCTGGACCGCTCCGCAGCCCGCATGATCCAACTTTCCGAACGGGTGTCCAGCGGCCGCCGCGACGGCGTCACGGTAGATTTGGATGCCCACCATCTTCTCGCCAGGGAGGCGGCAGCGGCGAGCATCGTACTTCTTAAAAACGACGGGAACATGCTCCCCTTGCAGGCTGCCAGTTCATACGCGGTTATCGGTGATTTCGCACAGAATCCTCGCTATCAAGGTGGCGGTAGCTCACACGTCAACCCTGCGCGTTTGGACACACCGCTGGAGGAATTTCGTTCTCTCGCAGGGGCCGCTGAGGTGACGTTCGCCCAAGGGTTCACGATCGATGACACCGTTGCGCCAGCATATTTCCGGGAAGAAGCCGTCACGGTTGCACGGAATGCGGATGCCGCGGTGGTGTTTCTTGGCCTGAGCGCACAACAGGAATCTGAGGGCTTTGACCGTGAACACATCGAACTGCCCTCAGAGCAACTCGAACTGCTGAAGGACATTCTCGCCGTGCAGCCGAGGACCGTCGTCGTTCTCGCACACGGCGGAGTGCTGCAACTATCGACCGGAGTTACTGAGGCGCCGGCAGTCGTTGACGGGGCGCTGCTTGGCCAGGCTGCCGGCGGTGCAATCGCCGACGTACTCTTCGGGAGGGTCAATCCTTCAGGGCGGCTGGCGGAAACAGTTCCACTGCGGATCGAAGACGTTCCGTCTTACCCGTACTTCCCGGGGCGTCAGGGTAAGGTCCGGTACGCGGAAGGCCTGTTCGTGGGGTACCGCTGGTACGACACACGAAAAATGGCTGTGTCCTTCCCCTTCGGTCACGGACTCTCTTACACGACATTCGAGTACTCGGATCTCGTGGTCGAGGAAGATAGAGGGAATCTGAGCGTTCGGGTACGAATCACCAACACAGGGGACCGGGCAGGCAGGGAAGTATCACAGGTGTATCTGTCACTTCCGCATTCAGCAGTGGAGCGGGCGGCCCTGGAACTGAAGGGCTTCGGCGACACCACCCTGGAACCGGGTGGAAGTGACGTCGTCACTGTTTCCATCAGTCGGGACAGCCTGACCTACTGGGACGGGCGGGTGGAGGACTGGCTGCTTGAAAGCGGCGACTACGGAGTGCACGTCGGCGCATCAAGTCGCGATATTAGGCTGAGCGCCTCGGTACCTGTCGTCGGGGATGAACACCGGGTACCGCTAACCCCGGATTCGACCTTCGCCGCTGTCATGGCACACCCCATCGCCGGACCGACCCTTAGTGCACTGCTCAGCAAGGCTCCGTCCATCGGTGCGGGGTCAGGTGATGCGCTCGGTATGAATATGGAACGGATGCTGGCCTCAATACCCATCGGCAGGATGGCAGGGTTCGGCGGTGGCATGAGTCCCGCGGACGTCGAGGCCCTGCTCGCAGCCGCAAACAAACCCTTGTCGTAGACCTCCAGGGAGTGCGGGACGCGCTGCCCCAGAACCTGCAACTTGTTCGACTGCACAGACGCCGTAGCGTCGATGTGTAAAGAGAGAGGACCTTTCATAGTGCCTACCGAACCGCGAACTGGCCCTGGATCCCAGAAGTCTCTGCGGAACCGGAATCTCGCCTCGATCCAGCGCAACCTGATAGACCACGGTCAGCTGACTCAGATTGAACTCGCTCAGGTGACGGGCCTTTCTCCCGCCACCGTGTCGAATCTCGTGAAGGTTCTCCTGACTGAGGGTGAAGTATCTTCTTCGCCGACGACACGTTCAGGTCGTCGCGCCAAGCTCATCAGTTCCATTGATAGGAAGCGAAGCGAGTAGTTACTTCATCCCACCGACCGGTGCGCTGGTGGCCGAAAGGCACAAGCAGCGCAAGGGCGTCGTGAGCTCGTCATCGCTGCAACATTTAGAAGTTTCCCGCGATGACAAGCGAGAACCAAGACATGCAACATCCATAGGGACGATAGGAAATCCAATGACTCAACTTCAGAATGGCTTTCTCTGGGGAGCCGCTACAGCCCCGATGCAGGTAGAGGGCAACAACATCAACAGCGACTGGTGGCAGCGCGAAAGCACAACACCTGGCATGCAACCAAGTGGAGACGCGTTGGATAGTTATCACCGTTATCGCGAGGACATGCAACTGCTTGCTGACAACGGGTACAACTCCTACCGGTTCGGCATCGAATGGTCGCGAATCGAACCGCGTCCCGGCCAATTCTCACGGGCGGAGCTGGCCCACTACCGGCGTATGATCGATACCGCACTCGAGCTGGGCCTGAAGCCGGTGGTCACCCTGCACCACTTCACCAGCCCGGCATGGTTCGCCGCCGAGGGCGGCTGGTTCGGCGACGCAGCAATTGACCGATTCGCCGCCTACGTAGAGAAGGCATGCACCATTCTCCACGGTGTTGAATGGGTCGTCACCATGAATGAACCCAACATGCTCGCACTGATGGGCGTGGTTGCAGAGGCAATGAAGAGTGGGGAGGTTGCTGGCTGGCAGAGCCCCACCATTGAAGGCGAACAACCCGACCACGGCTCTATGCTCGCAAGCATGCCCTCCCCTCGGCGCGAGCATGCTCAGCGGTTCATTGACGCGCACCACGCGGTCCGCAACATCGTCCGCGAACGCACCGGCGCGAAGGTTGGCTGGAGCATCGCTAACCAGGCACTCACCTCCGCCCCCGGGGGAGAGCAGAAACTCCTTGAGCTCCGCTACATCGGCGAGGACATTTATCTCGATGCATCAAAAGGGGACGACTTCGTCGGGGTCCAGTCCTACTCCTCCCAAGAAGTCAATGCGGACGGGCTGGTACCTCACCCCCAGCTGCCGGACAACACCCAGGTCGGCACTGCGTACCGGCCGGATGCCCTCGGCTTGGCGGTGCGCCACACCTGGCAGCACACGGGCCTGCCGATCCTGGTCACGGAAAACGGCATAGCTACAGCCGATGACCAGCAAAGGATTTCCTACACCACCGGTGCGCTCAAGGGCCTGTTCGCCGCAATGGATGATGGAGCCGATGTGCATGGATATCTGCACTGGAGCCTTCTCGATAACTACGAATGGGGGCACTGGGAGCCAACTTTCGGCCTGATCGCGGTGGGTCGGGAAACGTTCGAGCGGAAGCCCAAGCCCAGCCTCGCTTGGCTCGGCGGAATTGCCCGCCGGAACGGCGCTGACATCGGATAAGCGGCCCGCGCGGCGCACCGCGGTGTGATGCCGTTGAAGGTTATCCCCAGCCGCTGATGATCGGCGAAGCCCTCTGAAGGTGGGCTTCGCCGATCGCACAAGAGCTTGTAAGCCTGCCGGCGGTGCTTAGCGGATGAGTCCGGTAAGCGCGGCAGCAGCCCCGAGGGTCAGGAAGACCGCGTCGGCGGTGATTCCCGCCTTGCGCTGAGTTCCCCCGGCACGCACCCGGGTAACGATCGCGCCAAGCATGATCACGATGACGCCCAGTGCCGCGAAAACTCCGATCCATGGCAGCCAAATGCCTACAACGAGTCCGGCCACGATTAGTAGTTCGAAAACGCCGACGGCTTTCCACGCCGGCGCCGAGACGTTGATGCTGTCGCGGATTTGATGTGAGGAAGCGAGGCCGGCGAGTTTGCCCGCCCCGGTCGACAGGAGCAGCAGCGCCAAGGCGATACTGAGAATGATCCTGGTGATTTCCATCGGTCAGTTGATCCCGACGAGGGCGGCGCTGCGTTCCCAAAGGCCGTCGACGAGGGCGTCCTCGCGAACCTGCGGGTTCACTTTGGTGCTGAGCTTCCGCTGGTTATAGTAGGCGCCGGACTGCCAGGTCTCCCCGGCGATGCCTTCGACGAACCAGGTGAGGTTCGCCCCACCCTTTTCGGCGCTGATGAGGTTCAGCTTCTTCAACGGCGTCTGATAAATGAAGCGCATGAAGCTCGTCGTGTCGGAGGCGAAGTTCGTTGCGACATTACCCGGGTGGAAGGCCACAGCTGCGAGACCCTGGTTGTGGTAGCGGGCGTGGAGCCCGCGCACGTGAAGTATATTGGCGAGTTTTGCATCTCCATACGCTTTGTTTGCGCTGAACTTCTTGTCGTTGTTCAGGTCGTCCAGGTCGAGATTGCCGAAGAGCCGGTTACCGACGCTCGACGTGTTAATCACACTTGCCCGGCCGCCCGCGGCCCTGAGCTCGCCCTGAAGCAACTCGGTCAGCAGGAATGGCGCGAGATGGTTGACCTGGAAGGTCTTCTCGTTACCGTCGACCGTTTTAGTGGGGTCGCCGAACAGGCCCCCGGCGTTGTTGGCCAGCACGTCCAGCCCGGTGCCGTCGAGTTCAGCCTTCACCTCGTCAGCCAGACGCCTGACGTCATCAAGGCGGGTGTAGTCAGCGGTGAACGCTTTGGCCCCGGTCGCGCGGGCAACGCGGTCGATTTTCTCCTTCGAGCGGCCGGTGATGAGCACCCGGTGCCCTCGAGCTACAAGTTGACGGGCCGCTTCGGCGCCGATCCCGTCGGATGCGCCGGTCACAAGGATGTTTTTCATATCGGCCACTTTATTTCCCCTCGGCGAGGAGGGCTACGGGGGCCCATTCAGCCCACTCTGCGAGACGTTCGTTGAAGAGATGCGGAACGACCTGCGTGGCCATCTCGCCGAACAACACCCGCCGGGGCGGTGTCTCGGCATCGACGACCCTGAGGATCGCCGCTCCGAATCCGACGGGCTTGGGCTGCACCGTGTTGGCTCGTTGTGCCGCCATCCCCTCGTGCAGCGGGGCGTACTGAGGCTGCGCGTCGGCGACGATCGCAGAGGCGCTGGACCAGTCGGTGTCGAATCCGCCGGGCTCTACGAGGGTGACCTTGATCCCGAAGCCAGCGACTTCCTGCGCCAGAGAGTCGGACAGGGCTTCCAGAGCCCACTTGGAAGCGTGGTAACCGCCGAGATTAGGAAAAGCGACGACGCCGCCAATGGAGGAGATCTGGATGATATGGCCGGACTTCTGCTCACGCAGGATTGGCAGAACGGCCTGGGTGACCGACAAAACGCCGAACAGGTTCACCTCAAGCTGGTCTCGAAGCTGCTGGTCGGAGATCTCCTCGACCGTTCCGAAAAGACCGTAGCCGGCGTTGTTGATTACCACATCCAGGCGGCCGAAGGTCCGGTGGGCGGTCATCACCGCTGCGAAAACCCGATCACGATTGGTGACATCGAGCTGGATCGGGAGGACGGCTTCGCCATACGTCTCGACCAGATCAGACAATGAATCTGTGTTCCGGGCAGTCGCGGCGACCCTGTCGCCGCGTTCAAGAGCAGCGATTACGAACTCCCGGCCGAAGCCCTTGGATGCGCCGGTAACAAACCACACTTTAGTCATTCTGCTACTCCTTAGATCGAATGGCGTCACTCAACGCCATTGAAGAAACTATATGCCAAAGATGGCACCGAGTGTCAACTTTGCGCCCATCGGAGTATGCTGGTCTTATGCCTGAATCGATCCCGCTGTCCATCCGTGAGCGGACACGCCGTCTTGCGCAGACCGAACTCACCGATGTTGCCCAGGATCTTTTCCTCGCGCACGGATACGAGAACGCGACCGTCGACCAGATCGCAGCAGCAGCCGGCATGTCCAAGCGAACGTTTTTTCGGTACTTTTCTTCAAAAGACGATCTGGTGATCGGCAAGTATGACCTTTTCGGCGACCGACTGGCCGAAGCGTTTGATGATCGACCTGCTGATGAGCCGGTCTGGGAGTCCCTCCGGCGCGTCTTCGATCTCACCCTGGATTATGTGCAGGACGACCATACGCGGGCGCGAAATGATGCCATGGAGCGTATTGTGCGCAGTAGTCCGCAACTGAACGCCCGCTACCTGGAGAAGATGCAGCGGGTGCAGGAGATTCTTGTCGGACGCGTCGCCGCGCGGATGGTCGGCAGTACCGCGGTGGTGGATGATCTAAAACCTGCTGCCATGGTTGGCTCAGCCTTCGCCTGCATGCAGGCCGCCCGCACCTCCTGGCTCGCATCAGATCAGAAGCAGCCTTTCAGCGAATACCTCGACCGTGCCATGTCGACATTTCGCACTACCTAGATCGCCAGATGCTCGCAACGGCGAACTCGTCGCCCCCATGTTTACGCCCGGCAAGTAATTGTGCCCTTCCTCAAGGGAACCGCCAGCAGTTCCGCGTCTACCGGCAGCTCTGGCTCCTGAAACTTTTCCGATCCGCGATATCTGGCTTCACTCAACTAAGGATTTCTCCATGACACAGCGCACGAATCGAAAAAGCGAGCCTCAACCAGCATTCCATCCTGACCTTGCAGCAGGTCGATTCATCCCGCCTATCTCCGTGGGGCCGCGGCTCACCAAGGTGATGCAGAAGCTGCCGGTGAAGAAGACCACCGCTCCAGATGACATCCTCGTCGAAGACATCCAGATTCCCGGCCCTGCCGGGGCCCCCGAGGTGTTGGTGCGCTCGTACCGGCCGCGAGCTACCCGCGGTCCGATGCCTGCACTACTGTGGCTGCATGGTGGTGGGATGGTCGTAGGAAACTATCTCGCTGAGGAGGACGCGAGTATCGCACGGGTTAGACGACTCGGCATCACGGTCTTGTCGGTCGAGTACCGGCTGGCGCCAAACAATCCGGCGCCCGCCGCGCTCGAGGACGCTTACGCTGCGCTCTCATGGCTTGTAGCCCACGCGCCTGAACGAAGCATCGACCCCGCGCGGATCGCTATTGGCGGGGAGAGTGCCGGCGGTGGCCTGGCAGCGGCGCTTGCGCTTTATGCCCATGACCACGGCGTGATCACCCCGGTCTTTCAACTGCTCATCTATCCAATGCTGGACGATCGCACCGTGCTCCGCCCCGATATGGACACTCGAAGCGCACGAATGTGGACGCCACAAAGCAACAAGTGGGGGTGGAGCGCCTATCTCGCGCAGGAGCCCGGCGGCGCTGGCGTTTCACCGTATGCCGCCCCGGCGCGACGGTCCGATCTGAGCGGACTGCCTCCGGCCTGGATCGGCGTAGGCACCCTCGACATCTTTTATGACGAAGACCTAGATTACGCGACGCGTCTCCGCGACAGCGGCACAGACTGCCAGTTCGAAGAGATACCGGGCGCGTTTCACGGGTTCGACCTGGTGTTCACCAAAGCGAACGTCACGAAGGCTTTCTGGGAAGCACAGATTCAGGCCCTCGACCGTGCACTGTTCCCCATAGGCTAGAAGCTGCACCACCTGGGGAACCGTCGCCGTGTGGCCTTCAGCTCGGTTCGGTGGAAGGGGTGGGTGGGCGCCGGTTTTAT
>NZ_JBTNDW010000027.1:0-11960 GCF_054510775.1 Arthrobacter sp. TMT4-20
ACGAACGTATCTCGACAAAGCTCAAGGGCCTGAGCCCGGTGCAATACCGGACCCAGGCCCTCGCGGCTTAGGATCTTACTTGGCCAGTCCAACTATCGGGGACCAGTTCATCACGGGGCCCGCCGTTCCGGTTAACTATGTGATCGCGAGGATGGCCGTGGCGATGTCATCGGCGTCCCGGAGCGTCCGGCTACCGGCAGCAGGCGACGTGTGAGCCTGGGCCGCAATTGCTGTCCCCCACTGGACCGAAGCGAGCTGCAAACCCACCACGTACAGGTGCTGGTGCGCGCGACCCGAGCCGTCAATTGCCCGGTAAGGGGGCAGCGTGACGTCCAGTCCCGGCGCGCTGACCGGCGCGCCGTCGGTCGCCATCATCATTTTGGGCCGGACCAGACCGTCGCCGAGTAGTTGGCGCAGTAGCGGGGACAGGGTGGTGGCGGCGCGGTTGGGCGGCATCATCGCGTCGACCAGGTAGCTCGCTGCTACCCCGGCACCCTCCACCCACGGTGACGACGCTTCAAATCGTTCGGTGTCGACGTCGACAACGAACTGGGGGTTGGGCCCGATGAACTGCACCACACCCGCTCGTGCCAGGGCAGCCAGTTGGGCGATCCTGATCGCTGGCGGACCGCTGGCCACGCCCTCCACCAGGGGTTCGAACCATCCCCTGAGCTCGGTCAGCCAGGCCTGATCGGTCAGCCCGCCGTCGGCGACCACCTGTTTGATCACAGTACGGCCAGCATTCATGGCGCCGATCGCCATCTTCAGCGGGCTATCTTCGCCCCTGAAGGACTCGGCAACATCGGCGTCGAGGTAGTCAAGCACCGCTTCCTGGTAATCCTGGGCGCTGGCGAACCTGCGCCCAGCGAACGGGTGGGACAGCCGCTCAACATCGAGGTGGTGAACGGGGGGCAGCTCGCTGGCGAGGACCGCGTCCAGCGCAGCAGTCCATTCCGGGCCGCTCACGGCGATAGCGGTGTGAACTCTCTCCAGGAATCCGTCCGGGTTGGCCACCAGGTCCGCGCCGGCCACCCGCACCAGGGTGGAGTAGTAGGCAGTCACCACGTCACGGTGCAGTAGCGGCCAGATATCGTGGTCGAAACCAGGTGTGATTCCCTGGTCGGCGAACGTTTGCAGCGCCGGTAGCGTGCAATAGCGCAAGGTCACGCTGCGAGGGAGGTAACTATCCAGTTGTGCCTTCGCCCGGTACGGCACCCCTCGCCGGGAGGCAGCAATGATCTGCGGTTCGCTGCCGCTCGGCTGGTAGCTCAGTTTCCCACCCTCGTCGGGGGTGAACCGACCGCCGCGTCCTTCGGTCAGCTGGATCATGGCGTCGAAAAAGTTCAGGCCCAGGCCCCGGACCAGGACCGGCTTTTTGGCAGGCAGTTTTGCCCAGTTGATGTCGGCGGGGACGGCGGGCGGCCAGTATTTGAGGCTGTAGCGTGCGGCGCCGTCCCTTAGCGTCTCCTGTTCGGGGCTGAGCTGCGAGGGAACATGTCCCAGCGCCAGGACCACTGCGTCCGCTGCCAGCACCGAATCGTCGCCTAACCGGAGACGGTAACCGGGAGCCACCCGGGAGATTTCCCTTGCGTCGGTGGCGTGGTGGGTGATCGTGGCGCCGTCACCGCAACGGTCGACCAGCTGCTGATAGATCCACTCCAGATACCTGCCGTACAGGGCACGGCTGGGGAAACCGGAGCTTCCGAGGTCCGACAGCTCTTCGCGGTCGGCATTGGAAAGCGTGGGGACCGGGTCGGATGTCACCAGGACACGCCAGTCGTCAAACGAGTACCCCACGACTGACGGGACCAACCCATGGTCCGGAGCCCCTACGGGCACCACCGTGGGGAACAGCGACGGAGTGTTCATCAGGAAGAGTCGGGACTGGACCGGCCGCCAGACATGGCCCGGGCCGGGGCTTTCCGGGTCGATCACATGGATGTCGAGCTGTTGGCGTTGGTCGGGCGGATGGGCCTCCCACTGGGAAATAAGTCGTTCCAGCACCGAGGTGCCGCGGGGGCCAGCACCCACCACAGCTACCCGAAGACTCCGACCCATGCGCATTCGATAAGGGTATCCGCTGGGCCAGGACGGGAAGGAACCAGTCTGGCGGCGTCGGGGGCCCGGACCTGCGCGGCGGTGCCGGAATGGGTGCAGCGGAAAGGCGTGCATAGGATGGAAATATGACCTCCACCACAGACCAGCACTCCGGTCCGATCCCCGACCACGACGAGTTCCTCTGGCTCGAAGACATTTACGGTGAGTCACCTCTCCAGTGGGTTCACGCCGAGAACGCTGTTACCGAGCAAGAGCTCGTCACCGGCGACTTTCTGGACATGGAGCGCAGGGTCCTGGAGGTGCTCGACTCCACTGACCGGATCCCGATGGTTTCCAAACGGGGCGGGCACTACTACAACTTCTGGCGCGATGAAGAACACCCGAAGGGGCTGTGGCGGCGCACCGACTGGGACAGCTACAACTCCGCATCGCCTCAGTGGGAGGTGCTGCTGGACCTTGACCGGCTCAGCGCCGACGAAGGCGTCGAATGGGTGTGGGGCGGGGCGATGTTCCTCCGACCGGCCGACGGCGAGCCGTATCAGCGGGCCCTGATCGCTGTTTCCCCTGACGGTGGTGACGCCCGGCGGTTCCGCGAATTCGACGTCGTCTCCCGGACCTTCGTCGCCGATGGCTTCGACATTCCCGCAGCCAAAAGTCGGATCAGCTGGGCCGGGCCAGATGCACTGCATCTGGCCACCGACTTCGGGCCAGGGTCAATGACCACCAGTTCCTATCCGCGGACGGTGCGCACGCTGCAGCGTGGGCAGTCCCTGGCTGACGCTGAGCTGTACTTCGACATCCCCGAGCACCACATGATGGCGGTGGTGATGAGGGATCAGACACCGGGCTTCGAGCGGGACATCGCCGTTGACACAATCGACTTCTACTCGAGCCGCACGCACCTTCGCAACAACGGCGAGTGGGTCCGACTGGATGTGCCCGACGATGTGAACGTTTCACTGCACCGGCAATGGTTGATCCTGCGGCCGCGCACCGATTGGGAGGTGGACGGGACGGTGTTCGCCTCGGGGTCTCTGCTCGGCGTCGATCTTGACTCCTTCCTGGCCGGCGACCGATCGTTGACCGTCCTGTTCCAGCCCGACGCGCAGACGTCGTTGCAGTCCTGGAGCTGGACGCGGGACTATCTGCTGGTGAATCTGCTCAGTGACGTGTCCTCGGAAATTCGTGTCCTGAAACCCTCTGAACATTGGCGGGCGGAGGTGCTTGATGCGTGCCCGCCCCTGCATTCGGTTGATGCCTTCGCCGTTGATGACGAGGACGACGTCGACGGGAATGACTACTGGCTGCTGGCCAGCGGGTTCCTGACCCCGACGACCCTGCTGCGCGGCACGGTGGGCGGCGCGCACGAACAGGTCAAGGCGACGCCGTCGTTCTTCAATGACAACGAGTTCACGGTTGAGCAGCACTTCGCGGTGTCCAAGGATGGGACCCGGGTCCCCTACTTTCAGGTCGCGTCGACGGAGCTGGCACTCGACGGGGAAAACCCCACCCTCCTGTCCGGCTACGGCGGGTTTGAGCACGCGATGGTTCCCGCCTACTCGGGAGTGATCGGACGAGGATGGTTGGAGCGGACCACCGAAAGCGGCAGGCACGGGGTGTACGTGCTGGCGAACATCCGCGGGGGTGGTGAGTACGGGCCGGCCTGGCACCGGGCGGCCCTCCACGCCAACCGGCATCGGGCCTACGAAGATTTCGCGGCGATCGCCGAGGACCTGGTGGCACGCGGCGTCACTCGACCAGAGTTCCTCGGCTGCACCGGACGCAGTAACGGCGGTCTGCTGGTGGGGAACATGCTCACGCACTACCCACACCTGTTCGGGGCTATCTCCTGCGGTGTGCCGCTGCTGGACATGCGTCGTTACACGAAGCTGTCGGCGGGCTATTCCTGGATCGCCGAATACGGTGACCCCGATAAGCCCGAGGAGTGGGAGTACGTCCAGACCTTTTCCCCGTACCACCAGCTACGGTCGGGGGTCGACTATCCGCGCACCCTGATCTGGACGGCGACGAGCGATGACCGGGTTGGGCCGGTGCAGGCACGGAAAATGGCGGCCCGGATGAAGGCTCTGTCGATTGACAATGTGTGGTTCCACGAAGCGCTGGAGGGTGGCCATGCCGGCGCATCGGATAACCGGCAGGCGGCCCGCATGCACGTAATGTCGCAGGAGTTTTTGTGGAAGGCGCTGACCGGCGGTCTATAGCTGCCGGCGGTTTTGCTCTTGCCCGCGTCTTACAGGTAGCCTTGGGTGGCTAGTAATAGCCACTGGAGACGTGCCAGAGCGGCCGAATGGGCTTCACTGCTAATGAAGTGTGGGCCTAAAGCCTACCGGGGGTTCAAATCCCCCCGTCTCCGCGTTTTTCAGAAAGCACCCCCGGCCTCGGTTGGGGGTGCTTTCTTTTGCCCGGGCCCCGTACGGGAATGCCCCGGCCGGGTCAGCCCTGTGCTGGAATGCCCCGGCGGGGTCAGGCCTTCAGGGCGAGGACAAACGGCAGCACTTCCTGGGCGCCGGCGTCCCGCAACGCCTTACCGGCGACGGTAATGGTCCACCGGCTGTCTGCAAGATCGTCCACGAGCAGGACCGGGCCCGGGTTTGCGGCAAACCAGTCTCGCCCCTCCTCGGGGACTGCGAAACGATCCCAGACTGCTGCAAGCCGGAATGCGCTGTTGCCGCCCGGAGCCCCGCTGGGCCAGCCGTGCGGTGTCTGCAGGGCACCGAGATACGGGATACGGCCCACCTTGGCGAGACTCTCGGCCAGCGACTGGACCAGCAACGGTCGACGACGCGACGGCACACTGACCACGGCCACGGGGCGCGTCTCCCAGCCCCACTGTGCGAGCACCGAGACGCAGGCTTCGATGGCCAGCGGGCCCAGCGGCTGATCTTCGGCCGTGTCAGCCAGCAGTTCCCGCAGCCGACTCCCCCACCCTAGATCGGTCAGTCGGGCCAGCGCCCGGCCCTCCGCGTTGGCCTGGCCAGCCGGAATCCGTCCCTTGACCGGGACCGACAGCTTGTCCATCCCGCTGGGCCATTGACCCCGCGGGTCAAGTTCGACGCCCACCCTGCTGAGCGCCTTCTGGGCGCTGTCTGAGGCATCATGCGCCACTTCGTCCGAGAACCACGCGCCCGCACAGTTGTCACACCGCCCACACGGCGCAGCTGTCGGATCATCGAGTGCTGCCGCAAGGTACTCCATCCGGCACTGTGTGGTGTTCTCATAGTCCAACATGGACTTCTGTTCGGCGATCCGCGCCTTGGCGATCCGCCCATACCGTTCGCTGTCGTAGACCCACTCCGCGCCGGTACTTTCCCAGCCGCCCTGCACCTTCCGGACCGCGCCGTCCACGTCAAGGACCTTCAACAGCAGTTCCAGAGGGGTGCGTTTAAGATTCACCCGGGCTTCCAAAGCCGGCGTGGAGAGGACCGCGCCGGGCTGCAGTGCCTCGAGCACCCGGGTTGCCTTCTCCTCCGATGGCATCGAGGACGTGGCGAAGTACTCCCAGATTTCGCGGTCCTCAGTGCCCGGCAGGAGCAGAACGTCGGCGTTGGGTGTACCACGGCCCGCACGCCCCACCTGCTGGTAGTAGGCCACCGGTGATGAGGGCGCCCCCAGGTGGACCACGAATCCGAGGTCCGGCTTGTCGAACCCCATCCCCAGTGCGCTGGTCGCAATCAGGGCCTTGACCTCATTGTTCTTCAACGCGGCCTCAGCCGACTCCCGTTCGGCCGGGTCGGTCCGGCCGGTATACGCCAGGACCTGATGGCCGTTCGCCCGCAACAGGTGTGCCGTGTCCTCGGCGGCCGAAACGGTCAGTGCATAGATGATTCCGCTGCCCGGGAGGTCATCAAGGTGGGTCAACAGCCACGCGAGGCGAGACCGGGGGCTCGGTAGCCGGAGGACTCCCAGCCTCAGAGAATCGCGGGCAAGCTTGCCGCGCAGGGTGAATACTTCGGTGCCGTCAGTCCCCAGCTGTTCCTCGACGTCGCTGACTACCCTCGAGTTGGCGGTCGCCGTCGTCGCCAGAACTGGCACACCCGCCGGCAATTGGGTGATCAGGTCACGCAACCTGCGGTAGTCGGGGCGGAAATCATGCCCCCAGTCGGAGATGCAGTGTGCCTCGTCGATGACCAGGAGCCCGGTGCGTCGGATCAATTCGGGCAGGTGGCGTTCCCGGAACGCCGGGTTATTCAGCCGCTCCGGTGACACCAGAAGAACGTCGACCGAGTTGTTGTCGAGTTTGTCGGTGATCTCCTGCCAGTCCGTCTGGTTGGCCGAGTTGATCGCTTCGGCACGCACCCCGGCCCGCGCCGCAGCCGCGACCTGGTCCCGCATCAGCGCGAGCAGTGGGGACACAATCAGCGTTGGTCCCGCCCCCCGGGCGCGCAGGAGCAGGCTCGCGACGAAGTAGACGGCCGACTTCCCCCACCCCGTGCGCTGGACCACGAGGGCCCTGCGGCCACCGTCCACCAGGGCCTCGATCGCCTCGAACTGGCCGTCGTGGAACTCGGCGTCCTCTCGTCCAACGAGGGTCCGCAGAATAACCGCTGCCTGATCATGAAGTGTGGTGGTGTCGACCATGAGCCTAGTATCGCAGTCCCCGCTGACAGCCGTGCCTGCGGGGACTGCGGTTGTGGGAAACCCCTTTGACCTGGCCTCCACAGTCCTTCTCCAGAGGGAGCCAGCGGTTAGACTCTGTCCGTGACTAAATCCTTTGACCTTTCAGCGTCCTTCAAGGCCTATGACGTGCGCGGCATCGTCGGCGAGAGCATCACCTCCGAAATTGTCGAGGCGGTAGGCGCTGCGTTCGTTGACGTACTCGATCTCGCTGGCGCCACTGTCCTGGTTGGCGGCGATATGCGGCCGTCCTCACCGGAGTTCAGTAACGCCTTCGCAAAGGGCGCCACCCGCCGCGGAGCCGACGTCGTCCTCCTCGACCTCATTTCGACCGACGAGCTCTATTACGCCAGTGGCACCCTCGACGCTGCGGGAGTCACCTTTACCGCCAGCCATAATCCGGCTGAGTACAACGGGATGAAGATGTGCCGTCCCGGCGCAGTACCCGTCTCCTCCGAGACGGGGCTGGTAGAGATTCAGGCTCTCGCCGAGCGATACCTGAACACCGGTGACATCCCCGCGGCGGAACGAACCGGCACCATCGGGGTCCGCGACGTGCTTCGCGGGTACGCCGAATACCTGCGCTCCCTCGTGGATCTGTCAGGATCGCGCCCGCTGAAGGTGGTCGTCGACGCTGGCAACGGCATGGGCGGGCTGACCACTCCCGCCGTCCTGGGTGATGCGCTGCTTCCGAACCTCCCCCTCGACATCGTCCCCCTGTACTTCGAGCTCGACGGGTCGTTCCCAAACCACCCGGCCAACCCACTGGAACCGGCGAACCTCCTGGACCTGCAGGCAGCAGTGCTCAGCAATCAGGCGGACATCGGGATTGCGTTCGACGGCGACGCCGACCGCTGCTTTGTCATTGACGAGCTTGGGAATCCGGTGTCGCCGAGTGCCGTCACCGCGATGGTGGCACGCCGAGAAATAGTGCGCGCCCAGGCCGCCGGCGTGAGCGCCCCGGTCGTCATCCATAACCTCATTACGTCCCGGGCCGTGCCCGAGCTGATCGAACGGCTGGGTGGACGGCCGGTCCGCACCCGGGTGGGACACTCGTTCATCAAGGCAGTGATGGCCGAGGAGGGCGCCGTTTTCGGCGGAGAGCACTCAGCCCACTACTACTTCAAGGACTTCTGGAACGCTGATACCGGGATGTTGGCTGCCATGCATGTCCTCGCGGCGCTGGGCGAGCAGCCCGGCCCCCTCTCCGACCTCGGCCGCGAGTACGAGCCGTACTTTTCCTCCGGCGAGATCAACTCGCGCCTGGATGACGTCCCGTCCGCTGTTGCCCGCGTCCGCGAGGAGTTTGGCAACGACGGTGTCACCGTTGACGAGCTCGACGGGCTCACCTTCACGGCTGATGACGGGTCCTGGTGGTTCAACCTCCGCGCCTCGAACACGGAGCCTTACCTGCGCCTGAATGCCGAAGCGATCGACCCGCAGATTCTCGGGACCCTGACCGACGAGGTCTTGGGGCAGGTCCGGCAGTAGAAGGGCCTACCGGGCGGTCGTGTCCGGGACGTTAAGGCCAGCGTGCACCGACCCGTTGATCCACTGACGCACGACCTCATTGAATAGAGGAGGGTCCTCGACATTCCAGACATGGTGCATTCCCGGGACAACCGCAGCCACGCCGTGGGGAACGGTCCGGGCGATCACCTTCAGCGCATCGCATATGGCCCGGGGTTCCTTGCCACCGGCGAGCGCCAGCAGCCGCCTGCGGTACTCAACCAACCCGGGCGGCAGACCGCCTGCGAACACTTCACCCAGCATCCGATGAGCGTTGGCGCTCTGCATCCTCAGGCCGTGTTCCACAAACACGCCATAGCTATCCGCCGGGAGCCTGAAAGCCCGCGCCTGCAACTGCCAGAACCATTTATAGTCCCAACATCGAAGCTGCACTCGGGCCAGGGCACCCGTGACGCCGTCGACGCCGAGAGCTGGCACCCCACTGACCAGCGAGCTGGTTACCAGGCGTGGGTGCCTCGCCAATAGACGGAGCGCCACGACACCTCCAAGGGAAAGCCCCACCAGATGCACTGGGCCGTCGGCTTTTGTCCTGATCAACTCAGCCACCTCGTCCGCAGCGTGATCCAGGCTTATCCACCGCTCGCCAGTTCGGGCGCCGAAGCCGGGGAGGTCCGGGGTGATGACCTGATAGTCATTGAACGCTTCGACTTGCGGTTGCCACATCCAGTTCGCGACGTTCCCGCCATGCAGAAAAACGACGGACGCGGAGGCGTTGCCTTGCGCCGGGTGGAGGACCGGGAACTGGAGCGCCGTCATGGCAAATCCTTTTCGACTTCGTCCAGCCAGTCCAGCTCGGCGCGGACATGACTGATACCGTTCCGGAGCGTTGCGAATCTCATGTACTCCGCCCGGGCCTGTGGGGCACCCTCGCCCGGTGCCAGCTGAGCCAACAACTCATTCAGCAAGGACTCCGCGGTCATTCTGCGTTGCGCAGTCAACGCAAGAATCTCGCTCCGCTGAAGCGTGCCCGAAAAAAAGATCCGGGCCAGAAAGGGGTCCCGTTCCCGGTAGGCGTCGGGTGCAGATACGAGCCACTCGCCGAGGGTGGCTCTACCGGCCTCGGTGATGTGGTGCTCCTGACGGTCCGGCAGGCCAATCTGCCGCACGATCTTCACCTCAGCAAGGCCGTCGGTGACCAGCCTGCTCAGGGTGCGGTAGATCTGCGCTTTGTCGGCAGACCAGAAATGGTTGACACTCGTGTCGAATCGTTTTTTTAGGTCATAGCCCGTCATTGGGGCAACGGCGAGCAGGCCCAGAATGACGTGAGAAAGGATCATACCAAAGTAGACCATGCACCTAGTTGACTTGTCTACTAGGTGCATGGTCTACCAAAGTTAGACCCCGAATCGCTCCTTGAGGCCCTTCAGCTGATCCTCCAGCTCGGACGGCAGGGACTCCCCAAACCGCGAGTACCACTCCTCGATACCCTGCAGCTCGGCCGCCCACTCCTCGGGATCCACCCGCACCGCGGCGTCCACCTCTTCTGGCGTCATATCCAGCCCCGTGAGGTCAAGTGATGCGCCCGTCGGCACATAGCCAATGGGCGTCTCGACGGCATCGGCGGTACCCTCGAGCCGTTCGATCACCCATTTCATCACCCGCGAATTCTCGCCGAAGCCCGGCCAGGCGAACCCTCCGTCGGCGGTCCGCCGGAACCAGTTCACCAGGAAGATTTTCGGCAGTCGCTCCTGATCTGCCTTGCTGCTCAGGGTGATCCAGTGGCGTAGGTAGTCACCGGCGTCGTACCCGATAAACGGAAGCATCGCCATCGGATCGCGGCGCACTCGACCCACCTCGCCAGCGGCGGCGGCCGTCGTCTCGGACGACAGGGTTGACCCCATAAAGATTCCGTTGGCCCAGTCGCGCGACTGGGTAACCAGCGGCACCGTGGTTTTCCTACGGCCGCCAAACAGGATGGCCGAGATCTCGACGCCATTGGGGTCGTTGAACTCGTCGGCAAGCATGTCGATCTGGTCGATCGGCGTGCAGAACCGCGCATTCGGGTGGGCCGCCGTCTTGTCAGACGACGGCGTCCAGTCGTTCCCCTGCCAGTCGGTCAGGTGCTCGGGCACCTCAGCGGTCATTCCTTCCCACCAGACTCCGCCATCGTCAGTCAGCGCAACGTTGGTGAAGACTGAATTACCCTTGGCGATGGCGCGCATCGCGTTCGGATTGGTCAGCCAGCCCGTACCCGGTGCCACACCGAACAATCCGGCTTCGGGGTTGATCGCACGCAGCTCACCCTCATCACCGAACCGCATCCAGGTGATGTCATCGCCCAGCGTCTCGACCTTCCACCCTTCGATAGTTGGGTCGAGCAGGGCGAGGTTGGTCTTACCGCAGGCCGAGGGGAACGCTGCGGAGACGTAGTAGGTCTTGTTCTCCGGTGAGGTGAGCTTGAGGATGAGCATGTGCTCAGCCAGCCAGCCCTCATCACGGGCCATCACCGAGGCGATCCGCAGGGCATAGCACTTCTTGCCCAGCAGGGCGTTGCCGCCGTAACCGGACCCAAACGACCAGATTGAGCGCTCTTCCGGGAAATGGACAATCCACTTTTCCGAGTTGCAGGGCCAGGGAACGTCAGCCTCACCCTCGGCGAGGGGCGCACCCAGGGAGTGCAGCGCCGGCACGTACTCGGCGTTGAGCTCGGTCATCCGCTCCAGCACCTCGGTGCCGATGTTCGCCATGATGCGCATCGAGGTGACTACGTAAGCGCTATCAGTGATTTCAACGCCGAATTTGGGATTCACCGCATCGAGGTGACCCATTACAAAAGGGATCACGTACATGGTGCGCCCGCGCATCGATCCGGTGAAGAGGCCTCGCAGCTTCTCCTTCATCTGACTGGGGTCCATCCAGTTGTTGGTGAACCCAGCGTCGCGCTCGTTTTCGGAGCAGATGAAGGTCTGCTCCTCCACACGAGCCACGTCCGCGGGGTCCGAAAAGGCCGCGAACGAGTTGGGGAACGTTTCAGGGTTAAGCCGACGCAGGGTTCCGGCGTCCACCAGCTCGTCGGTCAGCACCTTATTTTCGGCCTCGGAACCGTCGACCCAATACACCCGGTCAGGCTGAACCATGTCGGCAACTTCCTGCACCCACGCGACTAAAGCTGGGTGTGTGGTCGGTGCCGGGGTTTGCAACCCGCCGACGTGCACTACGGGCATGCCGCTCTGATCGGTTGCCTTCAGGTTCTTGTCTTCAACCAGTTGGCGCAAAGGATCGCCCATAACATGTCCCTTCGTTGGGTGGGTGGTGTAACGATGCTATGGTCCATGTCACTCCCAGCCCTTGCACCATCGACGGGCTCGGGATGGGGTTTGTGACGGTATTTCCCTAGAATCCACGGTGCTGAGATGCTGTCAATACCCCGCAATGTGATTAAGGTCACGTAGACCGGTCTAGTCCGGGTGGTCGTGCAAGTCGCGGTGACTGGCCCAAAAGCTTCTACCTTCCCCCCGAATTAGGCGTAACTCAGCAATAGCTGTAAAGTTATCCAAGGCCAAGAACGGCGTGACTGACGCAGGAATGCGTTGAACATATCGCCGAAGTTGACCAGATTGCGTGCGTAGCTCAATGGATAGAGCACCTGACTACGGATCAGGAGGTTGGGGGTTCGAGTCCCTTCGCGCGCACAGTGTTATGAGTCGCGACATGGACTACATGTGAGTCGCGACATCGACGACACCCCCAGCTTCGGCTGGGGGTGTTTTCTTTTGTCTGGATTGATAGTTGCGGGT
>NZ_JBTNDW010000028.1:0-10674 GCF_054510775.1 Arthrobacter sp. TMT4-20
AAGCTAAGACCCACAGCGCCGATGGTACTGCACCCGAGAGAGTGTGGGAGAGTAGGACACCGCCGGACAACCATTAGACGAAAGGCCCCACCACCGGTGGGGCCTTTCGCATTTAACCCACCACACCCCAAACACACACCACACGAAACACCCCAGCCGGCGGGGCTGCCCACAGCCGGTACAGTCGCTGGTATGAGTGATCTATTTTCCGATGCTAGCCCCCCGCCGCCGACGCCGGAGCGGATCTCACCGATCGAGTTTGAGGTCACGGTGCCGGTACCGCCGGAACATGCTGCCGCGGGGTTCGCGGAGCACATCCATCTGTGGTGGCCGGTAGAAGCCCTGAGTGTCTGGGGCGCCGGTAGCTTCTTCGACCTTGAAGACAATGCACTGGTGGAAACCTCGGTGGACGAAGTTGAAGCAGTGTGGGCTGAGGTTAGGCGAACCGAGCAGAGCACGCGCCTGGAGATGGTGTGGCGGCACCACCCCGACGGTGGGACCCCCACAGACCTGACGATTGAGTTTTTGTGCGGTCCTGGCGACGGGACCACGCTCTCCTTGGTACATGACGGCTGGGACACCGAGGCCAGGTCCAAGACCGAGCGGGAGCTCTACCAAAACTTCTGGCCCCTAGCCCTCACAAGGTTTCAGCGCTTCATGGGAGGCACCCCATGACCCGCGCGACGATGGCCGAACTGGCTGCGCTCCTGCCCTCCGGGGCAATCCTGACCGAGCCTGCCGACGTCGAGCCGTATGCCCGGGACCAGGGACCGGTCCTGGAACTCCGTCTGCCCGACGCCGTTGTCTGGGCGGAGACCGTTGATCAAGTGCAGCAGGTCGTTCGCTGGGCACACACCCACCGCGTCGCCGTCGTTGTCAGAGGAGCTGGCACCGGTGTGTCCGGTGGGGCGCACGCCACCGCCGGGTGCATAGTCCTGAACCTTGAACGGATGAACCGGATCGTGGACATCAGGCCCCTGGATGAGATTGCGGTGGTCGAACCGGGCGTGATCAACGCTGACCTCAACGCCGCCGCAGCGGCGCATGGGCTGATGTACGCACCCGACCCAGCCAGTTACCGAATCTCCACCATTGGTGGCAACGTAGCCACCAATGCCGGCGGGCTCCGGTGCGCGAAGTACGGGGTGACCCGGGATTCGATCCTGGCCCTCGACGTCGTTCTCGCTGACGGTAATCTGATCCGGACCGGTGTACAAACCTTCAAAGGGGTGGCCGGGTACGACCTGACCTCGCTGTTTGTAGGATCGGAAGGGACACTGGGGATCGTCGTCGGCATCACGGTCCGGCTGAGATACCTTCCCCATAGCGTGCAGACCCTGGCAGCATTCTTTCCCGACGTGCAGGCTGCTGCCGCGGGTGTCCTCGCAGTGGGACAGGCGCGGGTTCAACCGGCAATCATGGAGCTGCTGGACGGGATGACCCTGACCGCGCTGGACGGGGCGCATGGCTCCAATTTGCGGGGGAGAGGGGGAGCCCTGCTGCTGCTCCAGACTGATGGGTTCGGCGCGGATGCGGAGGCCACCGTGGTCCGACGCGTTCTGACATCGCTCGGGGGCACGGTTGACGCGCAGGACGTCAGCGAGGCGGCCCGGCTCATCGACCTGCGCCGGCACAGTAGGGGTGATGAGGTCGACGACGAATTCCGGGTTGGCGAGGACGTTGCGGTTCCGAGGTCGCAGCTGGTGCACTACATTGCCCAGCTCGAGAGGGTGGCGTCCGATCACTCGGTGTTGCTGAAGGTTGTTGCCCATGCCGGTGACGGCAACCTGCACCCTACGTTTTGGGTATCCACTGCTGAGGGTGAACAGGGGGTGGCCCGGCTTGAGCTTGCACTCGATGAGTCTGTGCGTCTGGCCCTCGCAGTCGGCGGCACCATCACTGGCGAACACGGGGTGGGCCAGTACAAACTAAGGTGGCTACCCTGGGAGCAGGGCGAACAAGTGCTTGAGGTGCAGCGGCAGATCAAGGACGTGTTCGATCCTCGTGGCATCCTCAATCCCGGAAAGGCAATTACCGCGAGAGCCTAGCGATGGTGGATAGAATGAGTCCAGTATTCGCTGCCAGCGGGCGGCGTCCTAACCATGAATGGGGATTCAACGTGTCGGAAAATTACCCGGGAAACCAGCCCGACCAGCAGGGCGGCCAGGGCGACGACTCGAAGAAGTACCCCGCGGGCCAGCAATGGCAGCAGCCAGCACCGGGTAGCCAGCCTACCCCTTACGGGCAGCAACAGCCTCCGTATGGTCAACAAAGCGCAAGCCAGCAGCCACCGTACGGGCAGCAGTCCCCCTACGGACAGCCCGGTGGCTACGGGCAGGGCCCTTATGGGGCCGGTCCCTATGGTCAGCCAACCGAGAATCCGGGCAAGACCCTTGGCATCGTGGGTATGATCTGTTCAATCATCTGGCCGATTTCGGTGGTAGGCCTGATCATCAGCATCGTAGCCATGGTGAAATCCCGCAAAGCCCGGATGGGCAATGGCTTCGCACTTGCTGGAATAATCATCGGTGCGATTGGTGTGATCACTGGCATTCTCGCGGTCATCGTCATCATCGCGGGCGTCAGCTTCGTCACCGAAGTCTGCGGGGATCTAGGGCCCGGTGTCCATCAATATGAAGGTACCGAGATAACCTGCCCATAGGTTCAATCTGCCCATAGGTTCAAGGGAAAGCCCTAGCTAGGGCGAGTCCCGGGCCCCGCCGCCGAGGATGTCCATGGTCTTCGTATCAGCCGTCAACATGATGGCGGCCTCATCGCGGCGGTGGACCAGGATCGAGTCGAGATAGGACTGGACTGCTTCGGCCATCGGCACATTGCGGTCCTGTTTCTCCGACATGTACCAGCGGTGCTCCAGTACCTCGTGGACCACCTCGGCCGGCTCCAGCTTGCGGCCCAGCTCCCGAGGGACAGCCCTGACAATCGGTTCGAAGACCTGAGTGACCCAGAGATGTGCGCTGAGTTCCTCGTCGACGTCTGGATTGTTGTCTGCCCGGTAGGCATCCATGTCGTTGAGGAGCCGCCGTGCCTGGTTTTCCTGGGCGTCCAGCCCCGTGAGGCGCAGCAACCGCCGGCTGTGGTGACCTGCGTCGACCACCTTGGGCTGCAGCTTGATCTGGGAGCTGTTGGCTGCGGTCTGGATGGCGTATTCCTCGACGTCGAAGCCCAGCTCGTTGAGCCGGCGAATCCGCGCGTTGACCCGCCACCGGTCGTTAAGGTCGAATGACTCCTGATCGGTGAGTTCGGCCCAGAGCCGGCGGTAGCTGTCCATGATGAGCTCACTCGTGGCGAGAGGATCAATCTTTTCTTCGATCAACCCGCCCTCGGAGAGATCCATGAGTTCCCCGGCAATGTTTACGCGAGCGATCTCGAGGTCGTATTCGCGCTGACCGGATGACAGCCCGGGGTAGAGCTCACCGGTTTCTGCGTCGACGAGGTAGGCAGCGAAGGCGCCGGCATCACGGCGGAACAGGGTATTGGAGAGGGACACATCGCCCCAGTAGAAGCCGATCAGGTGCAATCGGACGAGGAGCAGCGCCTGCGCATCGATGAGCCGGGTCAGCGTGTCCCGCCGAAGCGTCTGGGAGAACAACGCTCGGTAGGGCATCGAGAACTTCAGATGCCGGGTCACCAGCACGGTATCCAGATCGGTCCCGTCCCGGGCCTTCCGGCCGGTGATGACGGCGACCGGCTCAACGCTCGGCACATCCAGCCGTCGTAGTTTCCGCAGCATGTGGTACTCGTGCCGGGCGATGTGCTCGCTGGTTTCCTTGATTGCAATCACCGATCCGCCCAAGTGAGCGAAGCGCACAATGTGTCGGGAAATACCGCGTGGCAGGGCTGCCAGATATTGGGCTGGCCAGTCCTCAAGGGCAATGTGCCACGGCAAGTCCAACAGTTCGGGATCGGTGGCAGCGGCCGTGATGTTCAGGGAACCAAGGGTGCCGGGGTCCGGAGCATCCTTGGTACGCGGCAGTTTGCCCGGCTGGTCCCAGTCGGTCGGTTCGTCGTGCCACTCGGCGTTTGGCGCATCGTTCATGTGTTGCCCTTTGTTGTAACTGTGTACGTGTTAACGAAGTACGGTGGCCCCTGAATTGAAAGTCAATCCACAGACCACCGTACTCGGGTCAGTTCCGCTCGGACAGCGGAGCCAGGCTAGACGTGGTCCGCCAGGCGCAGTCCGTCCTTCATGTCGAAGAGGTGCACGTGGCCCTTTTCTGGGGTGACGTAAATGGTGTCACCCTTCATTGGTGGGCGCCGGCCGTCGACTCGCGCCACAATGACCTGATCCTCCCCATTGAGAGTGGTGTGCCCGTACACGTAGGCGTCTGCGCCGAGCTCCTCGACGACGTCGACCTCAACCTGGAGGCCCTGATTGTCCTCGGCAACCTGCAGGTCTTCCGGCCTGACGCCCAGCGTGACCGTCCCGCCGTGCGCTGCGTCGAGCACCTCATGGGCAACCGGGTAGGTGATTCCGCCGAACTTGACGCCACCGTCGGTGACGGGCAGTTCAAGAAGGTTCATCGCGGGCGAGCCGATGAAGCCTGCGACGAAGACGTTGACTGGCCGTTCGTACAGGTTACGGGGGGTGTCGACCTGCTGGAGAACGCCGTCCTTAAGGACCGCGACGCGATCGCCCATGGTCATTGCCTCGACCTGGTCGTGGGTCACATAAACGGTGGTGACTCCCAGCCGGCGGGTCAGCGAAGCGATCTGGGTGCGGGTCTGCACCCGGAGCTTGGCGTCGAGGTTCGAGAGGGGCTCATCCATCAGGAACACCTGTGGGTTACGCACAATGGCGCGGCCCATGGCGACACGCTGACGCTGACCACCGGAGAGCGCCTTGGGTTTGCGGTCGAGGTACGGCTCGAGGTCGAGCAGCTTGGCGGCGTCGCGAACCCGCTCAGCACGCTCCTCCTTGGAGACGCCGGCAATTTTCAGCGCGAAGCCCATGTTGTCAGCGACCGACATGTGAGGGTACAGCGCGTAGTTCTGGAAGACCATTGCGATGTCGCGGTCTTTCGGGGGGACATCGGTGACGTCGCGGTCACCAATGAGAATGCGGCCCGAGTTGACGTCTTCGAGTCCGGCGAGCATCCGCAGGGATGTGGACTTGCCGCAACCGGAGGGGCCTACGAGGACGAGGAATTCGCCGTCGGCGATCTGAATGTCGAGCTTGTCAACCGCGGGCTTATCTGTGCCGGGGTACAGGCGTGTTGCCTGGTCAAACGTTACCGTTGCCATTTTGTTTTTCCTTTTCACGGGCAGGTACGTGCCCGACGATCCGTTGTGAATGGAGAATATTCAGTTATCCGTGCAGCAACCACCGGCCGCGCTGCTATGAGACGGCAGGTGGCATGCGTCACACAATCTGAGTATGGCAGATAAATCAGATTTGCGCACCGGCGCCGCGGAGCACCAGGAGGTGCTCAAGGACGGCGACCAGCTCCTGAGGTGATCCGATACGGTGGTGCGCCTGAGTCGGTCCGTCGCCGATTTTGATGCCGAGGTCCTGTGCCTCCAAGGCAGCGAAGGCGTGCTCGTCGGTGACGTCGTCGCCCGCGAACAACACAGCCGTCGCGCCGGTGTACTTTCTCAGTGATCTGACCCCCTGCCCCTTGTCGGCGCTGATCACCGAAGTTTCCAGCACTCGCTTGCCGTCGGTGATGTGAGCACCTTCGAGCTGATCCAGGGCCGTGCGGGCGGCATCGGTTGCGGCGGCGGCGACGTCGTCGTCGGCGGTGCGGGTGTGGAGTACGACGCCGGCCGGCTTGGTTTCGAGCACGGTTCCTGCATGTGCGTCCACCACCCGCTGGACGGCGTCGGTGGCGCGACGCAGGAGGTCAGACTGCTGCTTGGTGAGGGTGAGGGGTGCGCCGTCGGGGCCGGTCCAGGTTTCGGCTCCGTGGCTCCCGATGAGGAGAGTCTCGGGGTCCGGCGTCGCGACAGCACGGAGGCTGTCCAGGGCGCGACCGGACACGAGGGCCGTCGTCGTCTCAGGCAGTTGACCCAAAGCCGAGAGCGCCGTGGCAGACCCCGGCAGCGGCCTGGCGTCTGCTGCGTGGGGAACAAGCGGCGACATCGTCCCGTCGAAATCGAGGGCGATCAGCAGGTGATCGGCTCCAGCGATGGTTTCCAGCGCGGTCAATAGTTCGGCGCTGAGCTGCTCAGGCATTGGGTGTCTCCTGGGAATTCTCGTGGTTCCCTTCCTGCAACGCTGCGAGGAAGGCTTTGGACCAGCGTTCGACGTCGTTTTGGAGCACCTGACGGCGCATGATGCGCATGCGACGAGTCGATTCGGCGGGGCTCATGTTGACCGCGGTGACGATAGCGGCCTTGAGGCCATCAATATCATGCGGGTTGATCAGGACCGCCTGACGCAGGGTATCCGCCGCGCCAGCGAACTCACTGAGGACCAGGGCGCCACTGTTACCGGTCCGGGCGGCCACGTACTCCTTGGCAACCAGATTCATGCCGTCCCGGAGCGCGGTGATCAGCATGACGTCCGCGGCCAGATACAGAGCGACCATTTCTTCGACCGGGTAGCTGTGGTGCAGGTAGCGGATGGCGGTGTTCTTGATGGTGTCGTAGGTGCCGTTGATTCGGCCGACGGCGCCCTCGATCTCCTCGCGCAGCAACCGGTACTGTTCAACTCGTTCCCGGCTGGGGCTGGCTACCTGAATGAGTGCAGCGTCCTCTACCTTGACGTGGCCATCAGCCAGGAGCTCTTCATAGGCCTTGAGCCGGTGGCCGATGCCCTTGGTGTAATCCAGGCGGTCGACACCCAGCAGGATGTGCTTCGGGTTGCCAAGTTCACGGCGGATTTCCTTGGACCGTTCGATAATGTCTTCGCGGTTTGCCAGGGTGATGATCTGGTCGACGTCGATGGAGATGGGGAATGCCTCGGCCCGGGAGGTGTAGGTGGGGCCGCCCTTTTCGATTTCCACCTGAACCTGCTGCTGCCTGACCGTGTGGCCGACGAAGCGGCGAACGCAGCGCAGGAAGTTGCTCGCATCGCTGGGACGCTGAAAACCGATCAGGTCGGCGCCGAGCAATCCTTCAATCACCTGGCGTCGCCATGGCAGCTGGGCGAAGATCTCCAGGGGTGGGAACGGAATGTGGTTGAAGAAGCCGATCTTCAGGTCCGGGCGCGCGGCGCGAAGCAGCTTGGGGACCAGCTGCAGCTGGTAGTCCTGGACCCAGACGGTGGCCCCTTCGGCGGCAACAGCCGCTGTGGCCTGGGCGAAGCGTTCGTTGACCCGGCGGTAGGAGTCGTACCAATGCCGGTGAAACTCGGGTGGGGCAATGACATCGTGGTACAGCGGCCATAGGGTCGCGTTGGAGAAACCTTCGTAGTAGAACTCCACCTCGTCCGCGGTGAGCGGGACAGGGACCAGACGCATGTTGTCGTGGTCGAAGGCATCGAGAGTCTCGTCGGGTGCTCCGTGCCAGCCCACCCAGGCGCCGTCGGCCTTGGACATCACGGGTGCCAGGGCGGTAACAAGCCCGCCGGGGGAGCGGCGCCAGGTGCTGCTGTCGTTGGTGGAGACGCGGTCGACAGGCAACCGGTTGGACACCACGATGAACTCGAATTCGCCATAGGCGGTGGTCTTATCTGGCGAGGGTTGAGCTGAAGGCACGCTGACTCCTGAACATAGTAGGCCTACTTAGCACTTTACCGTTTAGGCGGCGTCGCCCGGTCCGTAGTCGTCGGCGGGGATGGATCGCTAAACTTGAGACTACGCGCACCCAACCATGACGAGGACTGATGACCCCCAGCTCGAGCCATAGACCGACTAAATCGCAGCGATCGTCGCAGGCCCGTGAGCAGGCGAGGCTGCTCCGCGAGGCGCAGGAGCGTCAGGAGATGCGCAGGGGACTGCTTATTCGCTGGGGTGTGGTGGCGGCTGTGGTAGCCATTCTGGTGGCTGTGGCGTTGATCGTGACCAGCACGATCCGCGGCCAGATTCCCGATGCTGGTGCTGCCCCCGCCGGGGGCAACGAGTTTGGTGGGATCGTGTTGACCTCAAGCACGGAGGTCGAATCCTTCGAAACGGGGACCGTTGATTTGGCCACGCTGCCGTCCGAGCCACGTCCAGCAGGCGAGTTGCCCCCTGGTATCGCCGAGTCAGCTGACGGTGAGCCGGTGCAGGTGGTTTCGTATGTCGATGTCAACTGTGTGTTCTGCGCCGAGTTCGAGAGTACCCATGCCGATCAGATCAAGGCATGGCTTGACGCTGGCGAGATCACCATGGAGCACCGCAACGTGGCGTATCTGGACCGCAACTCATCGACTGACTATTCCTCACGGGGCGCCAATGCGCTGGCGTGCGTGGCCGAAGAATCCCCTGAAGCGTATTTCGATTTTTCGACCGGGGTGTTCGCCAACTATGAGAACGGTGAACTGGACGACGACGGGCTGACAGCTTTGGCGTCGTCCGTGGGTGCCGCTGACATCGCCACTTGTCTGTCGGAGGGGGCTTTCAGGCCATGGGTCAACTTCACGACCGAGGCCGCCGAACTGGATGGTATCGCGGGAACTCCCACCATCTATGTCGACGGTGAAGCGGTGCCCGAGGCAATCGACAACTTCGCTGTGTTCACCCAGGAAAAGATCGACGCCAAGGGCTAGTTTTCGCTGACGCGCTGGCTGGGCTAATCTTGTCTTTGCGCATTCGATCGGTTTCATCACGACGACGGCGCTCGCTGGCTTAGCCAGTTCGCCTCCTTAGCTCAGTTGGCCAGAGCACCTGTCTTGTAAACAGGGGGTCGCCGGTTCGAATCCGGCAGGAGGCTCCACGGCTGATCGACCGCAAGGTGTCAGAACTGGCGAATTACGCGGGCATCGATTCCTTTTCTTTCAGCACCTGGGACGAGGCTAGATCGATTGACCCGGACGAAACCATTTGGACAATCGATTATCAATGGTCGCCACTGCGGCAGTCAGATGGCCGTCGTTGGTGTGCAGGTACAAGCGCGTTGGTCCGATGGATTCACGCCCTGAGGGTTGGAAATCCCAGACGCGCGACAGCGCGTCCAAGCTTTGCGAACAGGGGCTGCAGTCAGCACGCCACTTGGGGGACCAGTAAATCTTCTTTCCAAAGGTGAGCGGTTTACGGTTAGGCGTTCAAGCACAGGAGCGAGACCCGAATACTGGAAGAATCCGTGCGTGAAGGGGTTTCGTTCGTTAAATCCCTAAACCTCCTTTGCCCGCTGTATCGCGCGGTGAAAGGATGCTAGTAAGCAGCGTCTTCGAGCAGTTCTGAGATGCCGAATCGTCCGGGCGCATCAGCAGCGAGTCGTCGCAGACGAGGCATCCCAGTACGGAGGTGGCGCAGCCCGGCTACGCAGATGGGTGGGGCCCTGAGTAACATCGACTGTCACGTTAGGGAGACGGTGGTCAAAGCGGAACCAGGAAGCTGGCGGGGCGCATCACAGTTCATGGCTGCAAAAATGGTTTCATTTCGCACCGGATTCCAGGCCCCCGATCCTCAGACCTTTAGTGGGATCGGGTGTACCTCGTCTGCAGGATGCCCTGAGCGCTCGTGGATACGCCTCACAGCGTCTGCAGAAGGTGCCTCGGACAGACAGTAGACAACCCCGGCGTCGGGATCAGCCCAAGCAGACTTGAAGACCACGTTTTCCTCACTTTGAATCGCAAGGTCAGCATCGTGGGCAGCTTGAAGATCCTCCTTGGTTAGTCCAGTCATATTGCGATGCACATCCATGAATTCCGGCATAATGCACTCCTTGGGGTGGTCGATCCTTGCGTAGCGATGCCGTTGAGGATAGACCTGCGCCGACTAATCGTCAACGGGATTATTTGCCACGGTTGCGGCATCCCCGGATGCGCGCGAATCGAGCCGGAGGCGCCTTCGGGCGTCAACACAGGAACCAGCGACTTACCGGTGGTCTAAGGTTCTCTAGATATGGCTTTGAACGTTAGATGCGGGATATTAAAGCAAACCATTCAGAATATTTTGGGGACGAGTTTAGATGGTGCTGTTAGCGTGAACGTTCTTAATTTGCGCCGGGTGGGGCTTCGGTAGCGATGAACGAAAACAAGAGAGATCGGGCCCGGACGATAGCGTCGACGCAGCCAGGTTCGGTGGCTGGCCTCATTATGGTCAGTGCAGTCATCTTCTATGCCGCGGGTCTGGCATTGCGCGGATCGGCTGAGTTCGATTTTTGGGTGGACGGCGTTATTGCTTTGCTGTGCGTCTGGTTACCGACTGGGGTGGCTTGGATGGCTGTACTGCGGACGCGTCTGCGCCGGTACGACATTTTGTGTGCCGCTGCGGGTGTTACCAGTCTCGCCATTGCTGATACCTACTATGTCGTGAAGACGGGGGAGGGCCAGGACGTTCCCCTGGGTTCTCCTGCCGATATTTTCTATCTCCTGTCTTATGTGCTGATTCTGGCTTCCTTGATATTCGTGGTCGTTTGGAGATTTCGGGCGGTGGCGTGGCCGGTTGTTCTGGACAGTACTGTCGGGACTCTCGGGGCTGGTGCTGTGCTTGTAGTTGTTCTTGATCCGTTCCTGAATGTTAACGCCGGCCGAAAGTAGGGCCAGGAACGCCAACTGAAAATAGGGCCACCGACCATGATGGAAGGTGATCAATTTGGATGATTGGGCGAAGATACGCCACCTGTTTT
>NZ_JBTNDW010000029.1:0-10600 GCF_054510775.1 Arthrobacter sp. TMT4-20
CGTCTCCAGCCGCTACGAACACGCCTCCCTGATTCTGACCTCGAACCTGCCCTTCGCCCGCTGGGGTGATGTTTTCGGGGACCTGACCATCGCCTCAGCCATGATCGACCGGATCGTTCACCACGCCGACGTCATCAGCCTCAAAGGCAACAGCTACCGGCTCTCAAAGCACCAGCCAACAACCAGTACGGCACAATAGAACGAACAACCAGTGGCCCTGTTTTCAATTGGCACTAATGGCCCTGTTTTGGGTTGGCGTTAACACTGAAGCCAGCGTTCGACGGTGTTTTCACCTTTGATGCGGCATTGGCGGCGGCCTACCCTCTGCTGGATCTTCTGCTGTTAGCCGCAGTGATCGGAATCGTGGTCACTCCGGGGCGTCCTCCCGGAGGCGGGTGGCTAGCCTTGATTGTGGGCCTGCTGGTCTTTACCGGCGCGGATATTGTGTATGCGATGCTCGAGTTGGAGGGCTTGTACGTCGTAGGAACACCGTTGGACGCGGCGTGGGCAGCGGGAACAGCCCTGATCACCGTGTGGATTGTGATGCAGGGCTTTGAGGAACAATTTCGACGAGGCACCGAGAAAGGCCTTTTAGCAAGAGCCGTTCCGACACAAACCGTGCCGGCGCTGGCCACTGTTGCAAGTCTCACCGTTCTGGTGTTGGGGACTCAACGTCCGATTTCTTTTCTCGCGGTGGTGCTAGCCAGCCTTACGTTGGCGTTGGCTGCGCTGCCGCTGGTTTTCCGGCATAGGGTGCGGATCGCGGCGGTGCATCTTCAGGCGATGACGGATGAGCTGACCGGGCTTCCCAATCGTCGGGCGCTATATTCGACCGTTCCGGTACGTCTGGTCGTAGATGCTCAGCGCATTAGTGCAGTGTTGTTACTGGATCTCGATAAGTTCAAGGAAGTCAATGACAGCCTTGGGCACGACGTCGGCGACAGGTTACTGAAACAGGTCGCTGACCGGTTGAGGGCTCAGCTGCGAGCTGAGGACTTTTTGGCGCGGATGGGCGGGGATGAGTTTGTCATTCATCTAAATGGTTGCGGTGACAGTGAATCCGAAGCAGTGGCGATGAAGCTCCGCGCGGCGCTGGCCGAGCCATATGATCTTGGCTCTGTCACGGTTCAGGTGAACGCCAGCATTGGGATGGCACACTATCCTGCGCAGGGCAACGATTTGACGACACTGCTGCGTAAAGCTGATATGGCGATGTATAAGGCGAAAACCACCAGGAGTGGCCATGGCACATACTGCGATGAGGGCTTACAAGCAACCAAGTATCACACCCTGGAATCGCTCAACTCCGCGCTGTTAGACGATCAGCTTGTCGTCCATTTTCAGCCGCAAATAGATCTTCGGTCCGGCAAGGTTCGGGGGGTTGAGGCGTTGGTGCGGTGGGATCATCCCACCGAGGGAATCCTGGCGCCGCCGCTTTTCCTCAAGCGCTTTGATGAGGCCGGACTGATGTCGCCGTTGACCAGCGTCGTCCTTGGGAAAGCTCTTGATCAAAGCGTTGTTTGGAAAGAGCAGGGCCGGGTGTTGACCGTTGCAGTCAACGTTTGTTCAGGGTCAATTATCGATTCCTCGCTACCGGACCAGATTGCGGCGATGACAACGGTGCGTGGATTGGATCCCTCCGTGCTGGTCATTGAGATCACCGAAGACCTTCTGATGGGAGACCGAGACCGGGCCCGCACCGTCCTCACCCGGCTCCGCACCATGGGCGTGCGGATCGCGGTGGACGACTTCGGAAAAGGTTACAGCTCGCTGGCTTATCTTCGCGAGCTTCCGATCGACGAGTTGAAATTGGATAAATCTTTCGTCATGTCCATGTCCCACGACGCGAAAGCGGCTGCGCTGGTGGTGTCAACCATAGGTCTGGCGCATAGCCTCGGGCTGGAGATGACGGCAGAAGGCGTGGAAAGCAGCACCATCTACGAAGCACTTGGCGAGTCTGGATGCGACCTGGCCCAAGGTTTTTACATGTCACGGCCAGTACCGGCCAAGGAGTTCGACACTTGGCTCACCACCTACACGCCCTTACCTATCGAACCGACGCCCTCACAGGCGATCTAGAGAGTCGAATTCGTCCGCACAGGAATAGTTCGATCACAGAAGCCTACGGCGATCACGACGGTTCCATAGGCCGGGTAGCCCGGTGGACGAGATCCCAGCACCACACTGCGCTGGGTTCGGACCGGCTCTCCGCTTCCCGAACGGGGGTACTTTGACCCTACGTACATCCACGGTTATCAGACACCATCGAGGAAGTAGAGTCCCTCCCAGGCTAGGATCACGATGGAAAACACCGTCAGCTCACAGCAGCGTGCCATAGTCGTTGGCGTGGACGGGTCTCCGTCATCCGTTGCCGCACTGAGGCTGGCCATGAGCCTAGTGCCTCTCGCGGGTGACGTCGTTCGGGCGGTTGCTGCCTGGCATCATCCCGTCACAATGAGTGTGTACACCCCTCAGGACTGGAACTATGAGGAAGCGACGGAAAAGGCACTGGACCAGGCGCTCGAGGAAGCGTTCCCCGCCGGAGCTCCCTCCGTGGTTGAACGACGTATCGTCCGCGGCAACCCAGCCCAGGTCCTCATCAAAGAGAGCGCGGACGCATCCATGGTTGTCGTCGGCTCACGGGGTCACGGGGGATTCGCGGGCCTGTTGTTGGGCTCCGTCAGTTCCGCAGTCGCTGAACGGGCCACCTGCCCGGTTCTCGTATCGCACGGCGCACCCCAACGGGCAGACGGCGACGCCGAGGCATCGCCTATCGAGGGCACCACGCACTCCTGATCAGGCGATAGGCCCAAACAGTTTTGCCCTGTCATTTCCCAGATTGTCTGCGGCATTGAGAACGTCAATCAATTGACGTTCCTCATAGCGGAAGTGAGACTCCATGACAGCTTCGATCCCTTCGAGGTGGAGCAGCTGCTCGGCCATGGATGCTCCGGTGTCCAGCGAATGTTCCAACCCGCTGAGCAGGTAATCGATCATGCTGTGGTCCTAGAGGGCTGTTCGGAGCCTCTGATGGACAATGCACAGTTCGTTGCCCCACGCGGTCAGCCGTTCCTCAGCCACGAGGGTTATCTTAGGCGTGCCTGAGACGGCCCGCTACACCAGGAGGCTTTGAGCTAGTGCCCCGCGCCGAGCTTGCCAGCGAGCCGTTCGCGCATCAGCACGGAGGCGTCGTTCAAGCCGATGACCCGGACGTCTTTCCCATGGTTGTGGTATTTCTCGGTGATCGCATCCAGGGCGGCGATCGTTGACGCGTCCCATAGGTGGGAGGCGTGCATGTCGATGACCACGTGGTCCGGGTCGGTCGCATACTCGAACTGCGTGTAGAGGTCGTTGGAGGACGCGAAGAACAGCTCACCGTCCACGGTGTAGGTAGCTGTCTCCTCGCCGTTAAGTTCGATGACCGTCCGGTCAACGGTGACGAAGTGCGCGACGCGGCGTGCGAAGGCGATCATCGCCACCAATACCCCGACGCCCACACCGATGGCCAGGTTGTGAGTCCAGACAACGACGACGACGGTGCTCACCATTACCAACGTCTCGCTCTTGGGCATCCGCCTCAGGGTGGTCGGCTTGATGCTGTGCCAATCGAAGGTGGCTATTGCGACGAAAATCATCACGGCGACCAGGGCTGCCATGGGGATGAGTGCCACAATCTCGCCGAGAGTTACAACCAGGATCAACAGGAAGATACCGGCCATGAACGTGGAGATCCGGGTCCTCGCGCCGGAGGCTTTCACATTGATCATGGTCTGACCGATCATCGCGCAGCCACCCATCCCGCCGAAGAATCCGGTAATGATGTTCGCCGCGCCCTGCCCCCAGCTCTCGCGGGTTTTGTTGGAGCGCGTATCGGTGATGTCATCGACGAGCTTGGCTGTCATGAGTGATTCGAGCAATCCGACCAAAGCCATGGCGAAGGCGAACGGCGCAATGATCTGCAGCGTCTCGAGGGTCAGCGGAACATTGGGGAAAAACAGGGTGGGTAGGCTGTCGGGCAACTCGCCCTTGTCCCCGACGTCGGGGACGGCGATGTTGGCAATAACGGCGAACACGGTGAGCACCACGATGGCGACCAATGGGGCTGGCACCACCATAGTGAGCCGCGGCAAGCCGAACACGATCAGCAGCCCGACTGCGACCATGGGATAGACCAGCCACGGGACGTCAATGAGTTCCGGGACCTGGGACATGAAGATCAGGATGGCCAGTGCGTTCACGAAGCCCACCATCACCGAGCGCGGGATGAAACGCATCAGCCTCGCGACGCCGATCAGGCCAAGTACTACTTGAAAGATCCCAGCGAGGATGACGGCCGCAATGAAGTAGTCAACTCCGTGGCTGGAAACCAGAGGGGCAATGACCAGCGCAATGGCACCGGTTGCCGCAGAGATCATCGCGGGGCGTCCGCCGAGGAACGCAATTGAAACAGCCATCGTAAAGGATGCAAAGAGACCAAGCCTCGGGTCCACACCTGCGATGATCGAGAATGCAATCGCTTCAGGAATGAGAGCGAGAGCAACCACCAAACCCGCCAACACCTCGGTTTTGAGGAGGCGCGGATGCCGGAGTGTGCGCATCACCGACTGGCGTTCGACAGGGGTGGGTGCCAAAGTCGGCGTGGTCATAGGGATAGTCCTTTGTAAACGGAGCAGGCTAGGCGAATCCCCACGGTTCGGGGGTGTCCGGTCTGTGCCGGTAGGCTGAACGGCAATGTACACATCGATCCGCGCAACGCAGATCGGTCGATCTAAATTCTAACTTAACGTCACGAGAGGTTAACGCCGGTGGGGCACAGGGAATCGAACAATGGGTGAATCTTCGGAACCGGCACGGCCTCGCGCCATGCATATCGGTGAAGTAGCTGAGCGGACCGGTCTCTCGCTACGCACGATCAGGCACTATGACGAAGTGGGACTACTCCCGGCATCCTCGCGCACCGAGGGTGGGTTCCGTGTCTACACAGACGGTGATATTGAGCGCCTCTTGGTAGTGCGCCGAATGAAACCCTTGGGATTCACCCTTGAGGAAATGGGAGACTTGCTCTCGATCGTGGATGGTCTGACCGCTGCCAGCGATGACGACGACACGAGTAGCCTGCGGGAACGGCTGGCTGGCTACTTGACGTCGGCAGCCGCCCAGCGAGAGAAGATGGCCGAGAATCTCCGGCGAGCAGATGAATTCATCGCGACCCTCGAGACCTACTGACCATTAGGTCAGCGCTAGCCTCCACTCCAACCAGTCTCGGCTAGGATCCGTCGTTCCAGGGCCGGAATCAACGTTTCTACATAGCTTCGGTTCAGGTGGTCGAAGTCGCGGTACACAAAGACGTTACCGATCATCGCTGGGCAGGTGTTGTCCGTGCAGATCCGGTCAGTCAGGTCCACCGAGTGGAACAGCGGTTCGGTCTCGGCGATGGCGTCCGCCGGGTTCTCGGGCAGTAGCACCTCGGCCCGGTCAGGATTGCATTGCGGAGCGTCGACGCCCTGCAGCTCCGCGCACTCAAACATATTGAATGGGAACCGGGGATTGTCTCGGATGGAGATCACCTCTACGCCCTCATCGAGGAACGGCTGGATTCCAGCCTGGTAGTCCGGCACCAGAGATTCGCGCGGCTCGTCTGTGTAAGTGATGGTGCCCAAGGTCAGGATGGCATCAGGATTTTGGTCTTGCGCATACTCTCGCGCAGCGGCGTTGAATGCGTTGCATTCGTCGTCGCGCTCAGCCGATTCGCCCCCGTAGCGACAGGCATCCTTCAGCAAAGCAACCACTCGCCAGTTGTTTTCAAGGGCGATGGGCCCAATGGCTGACATCAGCTGGAGTGCGTGCGAGTCGCCGATGACGATGATGGTCTTGTCCGGTTCCGCGTCGGGCTCAATCTGGTGGCAGCGTTCGAGGAGCGGGTCTGAGGTCAGATAGGGCGGGGTGCAGCCTGGTCCAGCATTACCCCACTCGTTCCCAAGGTCTGTAGCCGCAGGGATGGGGTCGGCGTCGGGAACCCCGCCGGCTGGGTAGTCCGGGGCTAAAGCCGCCGCCCCTGGGTTCAGTGCGTCCGGCTGGGACTCCAACTGGTGTTCGTTGGACGAAATCTGAGTTTCCCAACCGGTCAGTGGCACTGCGACGACCAACGCAAGCGCCACGGTCAATGTTGCATTACGACGACGACGTCGGTGCACCCAGCGCCACGACCGTATGGGTCGCTCAACCAGACGGGTCGTTACTGCCGCCAGTAGGATCGATGCGCCAATAATCACCGCGCCAACGCTGAGTGAAGCTCGCTCGGCCCCAGAGACCACCAGATAGGTAATCAGGATGGGCCAGTGCCACAGATAGAGCGCGTAGGACATGCCTCCAAGGCGAAGAATCGGAGGCGCTGAGAGAAGCCGATCGATACCCCACCTGCTGCCTGTCTGACCGGCGGTAATCACAAATAGAGCACCGACGGTCGGAACCAGGGCTATGTAGCCCGGAAAGGCGTCTCCGACGGGAATGAGGATGCCGCAGAGGGCTATTGCCAGAAGACCAATCCACCCCATCAACACGCGCGGAATCTTGTGTGGCCGCAACCAGGGTAGGGCGAGGGCTAGGAGGGACCCGAGTGCGAATTCCCAGAGACGTGCCCGCGTATCGAAGTAGGCGAAGGCCTGGTTCTGGATCGTCTCGCTCACCGAAAACGACAGCGACATGATGAATATCGTGGTGAAGACTGTGCCCGCTACCACCCGGAAAGGCGACCGTAGCGCTCTGGCGGCGGCTGCGCAGCCGGCGAGCAGCAATGGCCACAGGATAAACACTTGCCCCTGAATCGATAACGACCAGAAGTGCTGCATCGGGCTGACAGCCGCGCTCGCTGCCTGGTACTCAACAGCTCCGAGCGCCAGTGACCAGTTCTGAAAGTACAGGAGGGAGGCCCAGCCATGGTCGATGATCTCTCCCCACCTGGCCTGAGGAAAGACGAGCAGGGCGGCCGCGATGGTGGCCAACAGTACGATCACCGCTGCCGGCACAAGCCTTCCAAACATCCGTACCCAGCGCCCCAAGAGGTCGAGTGGTCGCTGGGTCTCGACGCGTCCGGTAAAGGACAGTGTCAGCAGGAACGCGGAGATCAGGAGGAAGACGTCGACGCCGCCCGAGACTCGATCTAGCCAGATGTGGTAGACGACCACCATAAGGACAGCGACCGCCCGTAGTCCCTCTACTTCAGGACGGAACGCCTGTTGGCTCTTCCGTGGTTCCGCGGCGGAGCCCAAAACCAACCTCTTTCATTGCTATCTGCGTGGATATTTCGCCCATGAATGAGCTGCGGAGAATCTTTTCGTTCAGCGCAAAGGGGAACCATGAGCGTAACTACTCCAGCAGCCAACGTCGAAGTGTGCGAGATCCGTCGGGTCTCAGCGGGGTAGAGCTGGTATGGGGGGAAGTGTCAACGTGAGTTCCTGGCTTGATCGGTCATTGTTGCGATGAAGTCGTCGGCGCGGTCAAGATTCACCGCCATGGCTTCGCGCCGAACCCGCGCCTCTTCAAGGAACCTGATCAGCGTTTTTCCTGCTGGCCCTTCAGTACCCTTGCTCCGACTGATGGCGTCGAGCAGATCGGCGACTTCGTCGAGACTAAACCCCAACGCGCGTGCCTGTTTTATTAGCACCAGCCGCTTGAAGTCGTCTTCTGAATAGATTCGGAAACCACCGTCAGTTCGGGCTGATGGGTGGAGTAAGCCGATCTCGTCGTAGTGCCGGATTGTCCGCAGGGACAGCTGCGCGCGTTCGGCGAGCTCGCCAATCTGCATCATGCACCGTCCTTCGTAGGAAAAGCAATGGATTTAACTCTACCATTACGTTAGGGTAAGGTCAGTAGTGGAGCTGGCGAATCCGCCCCTCCCACCTTCTTCTTTGGCGCAGTGCAGCGCCCGTTTTCCCTATCAAACCGGAGGCACGATTGTGTCCGCCCGAGCACGAAATGGAGCCCGCATGGCGACTAATGCCTATGCCACCAATCTGGATACGAAGTTAACACCCGAACAAACCCAGTCCGTTTGGCGCACTCTGCGCTCACCCCGGCGTCTGCGGACCGAAGTCCTAGCTGGTCTGGTAGTCGCTCTCGCCCTGATCCCCGAGGCCATCGCGTTTTCGCTCATTGCCGGAGTGGACCCGCGTATCGGGCTCTTCGCCTCTTTCACCATGGCCGTCTCCATCGCTTTCCTCGGTGGTCGACCGGCGATGATTTCCGCCGCTACCGCTGCTACCGCCCTGGTGATTGCACCGCTGGTAGCGAGTCACGGGCTGGACTACTTTATTGCAGCAGTAATTTTGGCAGGTATTTTCCAGGTGGTTCTGGGACTTGTCGGCGTCGCGAAGCTGATGCGGTTTATCCCGCGCTCGGTCATGGTGGGGTTCGTCAATGCACTGGGTATCCTTATCTTCACTTCTCAGCTTCCCGAGCTCCTTGGGGTACCTTGGCTGGTCTACCCGATGGTGGTCGTGGGCCTACTGGTGATCTACCTTCTTCCCCGGCTCACCAGAGCCGTTCCCGCCCCGCTTGTCGCGATCGTGATTCTTACCGTTGTCGCCGTCGTCTTCGCTCTCAACGTGCCAACTGTCGGCGATAAGGGAGATTTGCCGGAGAGCCTGCCTTCACTCTTTTTCCCGAATGTTCCACTGACTTTCGAGACCTTCCAGATCATCGCTCCCTTTGCTCTTGGTATGGCTGTAGTTGGTCTGATGGAATCTCTGATGACCGCCAAGTTAGTTGATGACATCACTGATACCCGGTCCAATAAGGTTCGTGAGTCCTGGGGTCAGGGCACGGCAAACATCATCACCGGCTTCTTCGGTGGCATGGGTGGCTGCGCCATGGTGGGGCAGACGATGATCAACATCAAAGCCTCGGGCGCACGCACCCGAATCTCGACATTCCTTGCGGGAATATTCGTTCTGATCCTCGCCGTTTCGCTCGGCGACATCGTTGCACTTATCCCGATGGCCGCCCTGGTGGCGGTAATGATCTTTGTCTCCGTTGCAACATTCGACTGGCACAGCATCAAGATCGACACGCTCCGCCACATGCCAAAGAGCGAGACCACGGTCATGGTGGCGACTGTCGTCTTCACGGTCTTCACCCATAACCTGGCCATCGGCGTGATCATCGGTGTGCTCGTAGCGATGGTTGCTTTCGCACGCAGGGTTGCTCATTTTGTCAGTGTTGAGCGGACGATCGAGGAACACTTCGGCGTCACCTTCGCCAAATATGTTGTCAGCGGGGAATTGTTCTTCGCTTCTTCCAACGATCTGTACATGCAGTTTGAATACGCCGAGGATCCAGAGAAGATCGTCATTGACATGTACCAGTCGCACCTTTGGGACGCGTCTACGATCGCTGCACTGGACGCGATTATTGAAAAGTACCGCCATTACGGCAAAGAGGTCGAAATACAGGGCCTTAACACTGCCAGCGCCGCCATCCGGGATCGCCTCGCAGGGCGACTTGCAGGAAGCCACTAACCGAGCAAAGGTGTCCTGCGGAGGGCCGAGAGTAGCTGGCAATAGATGAGGAAACAGTGAAAAAGCCAAGGGGCACCGGATCATGGTCCGGCACGGTACTTGCCGCCGCACTGATTACCGCCGCTACGGCGCCGGGTCAGACTGCGGGGCTCTCACCATTCACCGATCCGTTGATCGAGCAGCTCGAAATCTCCCGGACGGACCATTCGTTGAGCTACCTCAAGGCGGAACCAGTGTGGTCCCCCAGTCGGTCGCTGGCGCCCAGTGAGCTGCTGCGGTGATTTCGGACAGCGGATTTGATGGTTTTCTCTACGCTGCCATGGCTGGCTGTTGGTAACTGTAATGGACGTCGTTGGGTCGACGGTAGCCGAGGGCTGAGTGCCGGCGGCGGCTGTTGTAGAATCCCTCGATATAGCGGATGACGTCTCGTTTTGCTTGTAGTTTGGTGGCGTAAACGGTCCGGTGGACCCGCTCGTTTTTCAGTGCGCCGAAGAAGCTCTCGGCCAGGCTGTTATCCCAACACACCCCGGTGCGGCCCATCGAGGACCGCATCCCCAACCCGGTGACCAACGTCCTGAACATGGCCGAGGTATAGACGCTTCCGCGGTCTGAGTGGAAAATCGCACCCATCTCGACCCGGGTGGCCCGGGCAGCGTTTTTCAGGGCGTCCGCGACCAGATCGGTGCGCATGTGATCGGCGATGGACCAGCCCACAACTTTCTTCGAATAACAGTCGATCACGGTGGCCAAATAGATGAAGCCCTGCCACGTGTGAATGTACGTGATGTCCCCGACGAACTTGGCTCCGGGACGGTCCGCGGTGAAGTCCCGTTTCACCAGGTCCGGGACCACGGCAAAACCGTCGGCATCGGCGTGGGTGGTGACCCGGAACGGGCGCGGCTGACACGGCACCAACTCCTCGGCACGCATGATCGAACGCACCAGTTCCGGGGAACACAGTGTCCCCTCCGCTACGAGGTCGGCGTGGATCCTCCGGTACCCGTACGTCCCGTCGGCTGCCTCGAAGAAGTACCGGATACGCACCGCCAGTACCTGCCTACGGGCCGCGGTCGCCGAGCGAGGCC
>NZ_JBTNDW010000003.1:0-241085 GCF_054510775.1 Arthrobacter sp. TMT4-20
GCGTAGACCCCTGGGCCATCAATACCCAGAACCGTGCCTCCTGAACAATCCGTTCCTTCTTCGATGACATACACAACACCTCGCATCAATAGGGGGTGTTGCAACGACCGACTGAACTCACCATCCTTCACCGCGACAGAGCCAACGGGACTGCCTAATCGGGTGTCAACGCTTCAATATGAAAATTCCGTCTGGTCCGGCAGCAGTGTTCAGCGCACCTGGTTTGGCATAAACGCTCACCGACCAGGCTGAATCCTGATCGAAGGAGCCGAGATGCCAATCGGAGAATCGATTCAGGAACCGCAATCCTACGAGCCCTGCCACAGCGTCCTGGGACTTCGGACCGCCCCTAGCGGCGACTGTGGTACCAACAACAAAAAGACCACCGTCTACCAATAGCTCGCTGACCTTCCTGAAAGCGTCTTTCAGAATCTCATCAGAAAGGAACGCCGGCACGTTACCTGACATCAGGATGACCTCGTGCCGGTCAGGAAGACCCTCTACGCACAGGCGCTCATCGGATAGTTCCTCCACGGCCAGTTGCCGGTACCAACCTCTATCGAAGACGTCACCGGCCACATCCAAAACGGTGCTGGTCGGATCAATGCCGTAGGCCTCGTGCCCGCTCTGCCGCAGTGCGTTAACTGCCGATCCGATTCCGCACCCTATATCGAGGATCCGACTGTTGCGGGGGGCCAACATGTCTATGAACCGTGCGTCGACCTCGAGATCCGCACCCTTTCCCACAAGTTGGCGCATCTTGTCTGCGTACGAATCAAGGTCAGCACTTGGGATCATGAACACCAGACTAACCGGTGACCCAACGACTGACGGAGCCCCGTAAGCGATTGCTGAATAGGCCGATAGGACCGCCAACTGAAGCTGCGAATAACCGCCATTCCTGGCTAACAGTCACAGTGCCGCACCCGTCGTATTTTCCCGTGCCGACCGGCACCGGATAGAATTTCATCAGTAGTGTTACCAATGGCACGCGGCCTCGTAGTAACGGGGCAGACCCCAAAGAACGGACAGTTATTGTGATCGGATTTATCGTTGCAGGACTCATCATCGGCGCGTTGGCACGGCTGATCAAGCCCGGGAAGCAGAACCTTGGGCTGCTGGCCACGCTCCTGCTGGGACTTGCCGGTTCAGTGATCGGCGGCGTCATCGCGAACCTTCTCGGCACCGGGGGCATCTTCGAGCTGAACGTTTTCGGATTCATCGTAGCGGTCATCGCCTCAGTACTGCTGATCGGCGTCGCCGAGGGCGTTAGCGGCCGTCGCAAAGTCCGCCGCTAGGGTAGCCTGGGGGCCGGATCTCACCAGAAACGGCCCCCAGCGCCAGCCTTGCCGGTTGGAAGCGGCGGACCTTGGCCTGGGGGCCGTTCCTGCGGTGAAACGACGCGCAGCGGCCCCATCGCAGCCGATTCCAGACTGCAGCCGATTCCGGACTGCAGCCGATTCCATACCGCAGCCGATTCCATACCGCAGCGGCCTCATTCATCAGCCTTAGCTATCCGGGAACGCGGCCCCGAGGCCTGACAGCACGCCGAACGCTTTGGTGCGCACCTCTTCCCACTCATCGTCCGGATCCGAATCGGCAGTGATCGCTCCTCCGACGCCCAGGCTGAGCCGGGTGCCGCCGCCGTCGTCCTCAAGCACCAGGGTGCGAATGACGACGGCGAGGTCCGCTGCACCGGTCAGGGAGAAGTAGCCGACGGCGCCCGAATACACCCCGCGCGGGGCAGCCTCCAGCCGGTCAAGGATGGCCATGGTGCTGATTTTCGGTGCCCCGGTCATCGAGCCGGCCGGGAACGCCGCGGAGACGGCCTCGGTCCGGGAGACGCCCGGCCGCAACTGGGCGTCGATGGTGCTGACCATCTGGTGCACGGTGGCGTAGCTTTCAATCTCACACAACCGGCTGACGATCACGCTGCCGGGGACTGCAACGTGCGAGAGGTCGTTACGTAACAGGTCAACGATCATGATGTTTTCCGCGCGATCCTTCAGGGAGGTCTGAAGGTCCGTTCGGAGGGCCAGGTCCGCCGCCGGGTCCGACGAACGACGGCGGGTGCCCTTGATCGGTTCGGCGCGCAGGGCGCCGCCGGCGCTGAGTTGCAGGAACCGCTCCGGGGATGTGCTGGCTACGGCGAAGCCGGGGAACCTGAGGAAATGGCCGAAGGGCGCAGGACTGGCCCGGCGCAGGGCGCGGTACACATCGAACGGGTTCAGGGACCCTGTCGTGTGCGCGTGGAGAGAGGTGGTGAGACAGACCTCGTAGGTGTTGCCTTCCCTAATCTCAGCCTGGGCGCGGCGTACCTTGTCCAGGTAGCTGGCGCGGGTGTCGCGGGAGGTGAAGGCCGGCGGCGGGTCTGCGCCCGGGGAAACGGTGTCGCCTGGAAAAACTATGTCGCTCGGAGAAGCTGTGGCGGCTGGGGAAACTGTGTCGCTCGGAGAAGATGTGGCGCCCGGCGGCTTGAGGGCGTCCGCCTCCCGAACGGCCAACCGCGCTGCGGACAGCCAGTGCTGCACCTCCTGGTCATGTCCGGGCGCGGTCAGGGTGAGGAGATAGGTTGCCTGCTGCTCGTGATCGAGGACCACCGCACGGCCAGCGAAGATCAGGGCCGCGTCCGGGAGTGTGCCAGGAGCCGCGGAACTGCCACCGGTTTCCCGCTTGAGCTCATACCCGAGATAACCCAACCAGCCCAGTGTGAAACCGCACAGATAATCGCTGGGTGTGGGCACCGCCCTGCGGCCCCAGACCGAATCGAGCCAACGGAAGAACGGGCCCGGGATGCGGGCCGTGACCTGCCCCGAAATGATCTCGGTTGCCCCGCTGGAGTGCCGGGCAAGCTGACCGAACTGGCCGCCGTCGTCGGCCAGGATGCTGAACCGGCTGCGCCCTCCGACCCCTGCAGCCGAGGCTGAACTGTCCAGCCAGACGGCATGTTCCGAGGAACCGTAGAGAGCGGCGAACAGGGCGGCGCCATCCGGGCAGCCGTCGTGACGCTCCACCTGCAGGGTGACGGCCCGGCGCTGTGCGCGCTCAGCCGCGAGCAACGAACCGCACTGAGGCAGGCCAGTGAGGGCCAACCTGACCCTTTCGGGCGCCGAGACGTCCTGATGCCCGGTGACGACGAGGTCGGCGGTGAGCTGAGGTTGATCCCGGCTGAGCCACGTTTGCTCCTGCGCTGCCCACCGCTCCCAAAACGGCGCGTAGGCGTCCCCGTCACGGCTCAGAGCCGTGGTGCGCCGGATATCCTCGGTTGCTTCCACCCAGATGCTGACGTCCAAAAATTCGAGTGCGGCCCGGCAGGCCGCTCCAACACCCTCAACGATGACGACGTCGGCCGGTTCCGTGTGCTGTGCTGGCCCGTCGTCGTTGGCCTCCCAGTCCCACGCCCGCCACTCGGCGGTGTGCCCGGCGGCAAGGGGTTCCAGCACCGCCGAAACATAGCGGTTCATACCCGTTTCCAACCCGTCCCAGCCCGGGTATATGTCTTCGAGGTGAAACAGGCTGACCGTGTGATGCTCGCGGAGCAGTGCCGCCAACTCGACGGCGAGGGTGGTCTTGCCGGCCCCTGAGCGACCGTCGATAGCAACGATCAACGGTGCGACGGTGGTCCCGCCTTTTGGTGCCATGGGCTGTTGATCCTCGGGTGATGTTAGGCGACGGCGAGCAGGATACCCACGGCTACAAACAGTAGGCCAAAGATCCGGTTGAGGACGATCTGCCCACGAGGATTCTGGGTGAACCGTCTGAACGATTTGGCGGTTGCAGCGTAGAAGAACCACATGACCAGGACGTCGATCGCCACGACCGTGCCGGCCAGGATGCCGTACTGACCCAGCAGCGGCTCGGACGGCCTGATGAACTGTGGAATGAAAGCAAGGAAGAACACGATTGCCTTGGGATTGAGGAGGTTCACCCACAGGCCCCGGCGGAACAGGGAGAAGGCGCCCTCGGCCCGGCGGACCTCGGCCTGCTCCTCGAGATCGGGGGACTGCAGGAGTTTCCTGATACCCAGATAGACCAGGTAGGCGGCACCACCGAACCGGATGACATTGAACGCCACCGGGGAGCTCGCCACCAGGAGCCCAACTCCCGCCGCAACCACCGCAATGTGAACGAGGAGTGCCACCTGCTGCCCGAGGATGCCCCACATGGACCGGCGGAAGCCCACCGTGAGCGAATTGCTCATGGTGTTGACGGCCCCGGCTCCGGGGCTGAAGCTGATGAGGGCCTGGGCTCCGAGCAGAGCCAGCCAGACAGAAAAAGTCACCAGCCAATCCTAACGGGCCGTTGACGCCGCAGTGCGGGCGATCCCGGCGACAAAATGTATCGTCATAGGGTGACTAGGCCAGGTATACGGAGGGCAGCCCTACTGGTGACCGGCCTAACCGCCGTGTCCACCCTGTTCGGGTTCGTCCGTGACGTCGTGATTGCTGCCGTCTTCGGGGCCGGTGCCGAGCTCGACGCCTACCTCGTGGCGCAGGGGCTGATGAACATTGTGCTGGGCCTGATCGCCTACGCCATGGCTCGGTCGGCGATCCCCGTGACATCCCGCGAGGCTGCCCAGGAGAAGGACGGTTGCCGGGGCCATCCGGGGTTCGACACCGCGCTCACCGTCACCATGATCGTGCTCGGCGTGGGCGGTGTGGTGATGAGTATCTTCGTCGGCCCAGTCACCGCGGTGATCGCCCCGGGCTTTGATGGCGCACAGGCCGAGACAACCGAGGCGCTGACCCGTATCGTCCTGATCGCCACGGTGCTGATTGCTGGGACGGACCTATTGGCCTCACTGTCGCAGTCACATGGTCGGGTGGTCTGGTCAGCGTTGCAGGGCGTGCCGTTCAACATCATCATGATCGGCGCCGCCGGACTCTTTGGGCCCACCTATGGCATCGCCGCGCTCGCGGTCGGGTTCGTCGTCGGGTCGGCCGCACGCCTGCTGTTGCAGCTGCCGCCGCTGTTTTCGTTGGGAACGCGGGTGCGCCCGCGGTTGAACCTTGGGGACCCGGGATTCCGTGAAATGGCGCGGCTGATGCCCCCGATGCTTGTGGGCAGTGCGATCGCCAATATCAACACCCTGGTGGACCGTGCGGTGGGCTCCACCCTCGAGGAGGGGGCCATTACAGCCCTGTCCTATGGGTGGCGGCTGGTCAACCTGCCGGAGACCCTGATTATCGCTTCGCTGCTGGTACCTCTCTACCCGGCGTTGAGCGCTTCATCGAAGAACATCGCCGAGGTGCGCCGGCTGGTGGGCCGCGGGCTGGCGGTCGCGGTCAGCGTGCTGACCCCGATCTGCGTGGTGATGATCATCGCAGCCGAACCGCTGGCGGAGGTGGCCTTTGGTCGCGGCGCCTTCACCGGCGACGACATCACCTCAACGGCTACCGCCCTGGCCTGGTACGCGCCCGCCTTGCTGGCCCTCGGGTGCCGCCAGGTGGTGGTGAGTACTTCCTATGCGCTGGGTGATGCGCGGGCCCCGGTGGTGGTGTCGGTAATTGCGATGGTGATCAATGTGGTTGGAGACATCATGCTCGCTCCCATCATGGGGATAGCAGGCATTGCGCTGGCGACCACCGCGTCACTGGGCTTCGCGGCTCTGGCGAACGGTTGGCTGCTGCATCGACGCCACCGGGGGTTGGAGCTGCGGCCCACCGTGGCTTTGATTGCGCGCGCGTTGGGGCTGGCCGCGGTAGCCGGGGCGGCCGGCGTCGGCGCCCTGGTGATCGTGGCTGGGCAGCCGGCCATTGTGGTCGGCGGGGCAGTCGCCATGGTGGTCCTCGGCGTGTACCTGTTGGGGCTGATTCTGCTGCGGGCACCAGAACGACTGCTGGCTCTCGACATGGTCAAGGGCGTCGCGCGGAGGAGCGGGCGGGGTTAGCCGAGTAGCTACCCGGTGACTGCTGCCACTGATTTTGGCTTTCGATCGATCCGCCGTAACCGGGCCGAGGCAAGGTGAAGGGTGGGGCCCGGGTCTTTCAGATCCCACACGCTGTGGCGGGCCTGACCAGCCCACCGCAGGGTATCCACCACGTCGGCGACCCGCCCGCCGCGCTGTTCGACGCTGGCCCGTCGCAGATCCCCGGCCGTCCACGCGTAGCGCATGCCAGGGGCGGCGTCGGGCAATGTCTGCATCTTCTCGCCGAGCACCAGACGCCCCCACAGATCAGTCAGACCCGGCCGGGCGGCGTTGGTGAGTGCCATCGAACCGAAGAAGCGGCCGTTGAGGTCGATCAGGTGATGGACGCCGTCGTCGTCAATCAGGAACTGCAGCTCCACCAACCCCCACCATCCGAGCTCGCGGAGCAGCGCTTCGACCTTGGCTGCGAGATCCTCGTCCACCCGGACCGTCTCGGCACGGGTGGACACACCGTTTGGAGTGGGCCAGAGGCGTGAGGTGACTTGTTGCACCCGGCCATCCAGGTGGCCGTCGTGGAAAATCCCGATGAGGGCACCGAGATGCCCCTTGATCGGTTCCTGAAGGATCGGTTCGGCGCCGGCCTTCCTGACCCGCTCGATCTGTGGACCGGCAGAAATGATGTCGGGGAAGAGCTTCGCTTCGATCCGGTGTGGCCTGGTCTGGCCGTGCGCCCAGTGCGTCAGGCACTTGACTACCACCGGCCCTTGCCATTGTTCGATCGCCTCATCGGATGCCTGGACAGTGCGGGGCGCCGACAGGCCGATTTGATGGGCGAGCGCCGAAAGTTCAACCTTGTTGAGTGCAGCGTTCACGACGTCGGCCGGCGGGTGGGCCACCCGGGTGGGAATGTCGTCCCGATAGGTGGCGAGTGCCGCCATCCAGTCGTCGCCGCCGCCGAACACGACGTCGTAGGACCCTAGGGCTACTGCCCGGCGGACTCCTTCGATGAACGCGGCGCCATCCAGCCGCGGTCGTGGCACCACATGCCGGGCAGAGCAGGCGACTGACGCGCCGAGCATCCCGCCGCCGTCGGGAGTTCCGACACCAACCACCCAGCCGGACTGGCGCAGCGAGCGGACGGCAGCAAGCGCACCCCTGTCCCGGCTGGTACTGATGACGAGGGCCCGCGGTCCCTCGGTTGGTGTCTTTTTCAAACTCGCCTCAAGGTATGGTGAGCGGCCGTCCGATGCTCCGCACCGGTGCGGACACTCGCGGTAAGTTCAGGGTCAATAGGCTTTCACTCTACTGGCGGGACCAGTCACATGACCGGTTAAGCGTTCCACTCGGCGTTTTCTTCTGAACCTCTAATGCTCCTCGAGGAGGGCCATGGCGGCGCTGTGGCCACCCAGCCCGCTGACGCCACCGCCCCGTTGGGATCCGGCCCCGCAGAGCAGCACGCGCTGGTGGTCGGTGGCGACACCCCAGCGCTGGGCGGGGGTGTCCAGGGGTGCGTCGTCCTCGGCGAACGGCCACGACAACGGACCGTGGAAGATGTTCCCGCCGGTCAGGCCCAGCGTCTCCTCCAGATCGAGGGTGGTTTTCGTTTCAATGCAGGGCTTGCCGTCGCCGTCGCGCAGGATGCAATCCTCGATGGGCTCGGCCAGCACGCTGTTCAGCGATTCAAGCACTGCAGCCTGTAGCTCCGCGCGCAGCACGTCGTGATCGGCGTCATGGCTTAATCGATGCGGGGTCTGCAACGAAAAAACGGTCAGGGTGTGGGCGCCGGACTCCCGCAGTGACTCCGACAGGATCGACGGATCGGCCAGGGAATGGCAGTAAATTTCGATCGGCAAGGGGGATGGGATCCTGCCGTTCTCCGCGGCGGTGTACGCGGTGTCCAACTGCGAGTACAACTCGTTGATGTGGAAGGTTCCGCCGAAGGCCTGCTCGGGGCTGATCTCGGGGTCCTTGAGTTTCGGAAGCCGCGAGAGCAGCAGGTTGACTTTGACCTGGGCGCCCTCGGCCGCACCTGCGGAGGTTGCGAAACCGTCGGCGCCCGGACCGCCCATCAGCCGACCCAGCACAGCGGGCGTGACGTTGGCCAGCACGTATTCGCCGGTCACGCTCCGCATTCGGCTGTTCTCCTCCGCTGGTTGGTAATGGACGACGCCGTTGGGCGCCACCGCTGTCACCTCGGCCCCCGTGCGGATCTCCACTCCCGCGGCCAGCACGGCCCGTTCCAGGGCACCGCTGACTGCTCCCATGCCGCCGACCGGAACATCCCAGTCCCCGGTTCCCCCGCCAACCACGTGATAGAGGAAGCACTTGTTTTGCTGCAGGTCCTCGTCGTGGGCCCGCGCGAAAGTGCTGATCAAGCCATCGGTGAGGAGTACCCCACGTACCAAATCTGACTCCACCGAGCGCTCGATTACCCCACCGAGCGGCTGTTCAATGAAGTCGGCCCAAATCTCGTCGTCTCCGACCAGTTCCCTCGCCTCAGCGCGCCTGAGCAGCGGCTTGGTAAACGTGGGCCATAGTCGCTCGGCGAGGGTCGCGGTGCGACCGTAGAACTCGCCAAAGGCCCCAGCATCGTCGCCCGCATCGATCCTGCGGAAACTCTTTCGGGTCGCTTTGCGGTCCTCGTTGTCGACCAGCAGGCCGGAAGTGCCGCCGGCCACCGGCGTGTAGGAGGAATACCGTCGACGGACCAGCTCCAGATCCAACCCCAAATCGTCGATAATCTGCTGGGGGAGGAGGCTCACCAGGTAGGAATACCGCGACAGTCGCGCTCCCGTGCCGGGAAAGGCCTCTGCGGATACGGCGGCGCCACCCACTTGGTCCTGGCGCTCGAGGACCACCACCGACCGGCCCGCCTTGGCCAGGTACGTGGCTGCAACGAGCCCGTTATGGCCTCCGCCCACCACTACGGCGTCGAAATGGTCCTGTCTGGCGCGTGATCGATCCATTGGCTCAGCCTAGCAACCAGCACTACCCGGCCGGTTCCTGCGCTACTTCCTCTCGCGCGGCGATGGTTGCGCTGGTGATCTGACGCATCATCTCGGCCAGCAGTTCCTGCTCCTCGGTGGAGAACTGTGCCAGCGCGCCACCGATGTGCTGGGCCAGTGGGGCGAAAAGTTTGCCGCCGGTGGCCATTGCCTTCTCGGTCATTTCGAGGTGGACCTGCCGCCGGTCGACGTCGCTCCTGGAGCGTTTCACATGGCCCGCATTATCCAGGCGGTCCACCAGTGCGGTAGTCGCAGGGGAACTCAGGTGCAGTTCGGAGCGCAGCATCCCGGGAGTCACGACGGCACCGGCCCGGGCGGCGCCCATCATGACGCCGAGGGCATTCAGATCTGTCCGATAGAGAGAATCCCGCGCGCTAACAGTATCCACGTACCGATCCGTTTCCACGGTGAACTGTTGGAGCAACGCCATCAGTTCGGGCCGGGGGTTCTCTGCCATGCTCACTCTCACCTCGTCGTTTCAACAGTTACCGCAAGAAACAACTCTAGTCCGTCTACCAATTATATCTCCATGATGGATATAGTTTGTTTTAGAGATAATTTCGTTGAGAGGCGTTCATCATGCACAGCAAGTGGTTACGGGTCCTGTTGCCCGCCGTCGTCGTCCTGATCTGGCTGGTGGGCGCCGCGTTCGGGGGTCCCACCTTCGGCAAGTTGGAGGAAGTCTCGAGCAATGACCAGGCGTCGTTCCTCCCGGCCAACGCCGAATCCACCGAAGCAGGTGAACTGCAGAAACAATTCACTGATTCGGACTCCCTGCCTGCGGTGATCGTCGTCGAATCGGAGACGGAGATTCCACCAGCCGACCTCGGTGGGTACGAGGAGCTGGCTACCTCCCTAGCGACGGTCGAGGGACTGGAGCCTGCTGAAGCCGGAGCGCCAACTGTCATCGGGCCCGTGCCAGCCGAAGATTCATTCGCTATTCAGTACATCGCGTTTGTAGCGGACGACGCCGAGATCGGGGAGGTGGTAGAGGCGCTTCGGGAGGTGCTGACCGCCGAGATCCCCGACGGTACCACCGGGTACGTCACGGGGCCGGCCGGTTTTGCCACCGACCTCTCAAGCGCCTTCAGCGGCATTGATGGGTTGTTGCTCAGCGTGGCGCTGGGAGCGGTCTTTCTGATCCTGTTGTCCGTCTACCGGTCTGTGATCCTTCCGTTCCTGGTGCTGCTGACCTCAGTGTTTGCGCTGGCCACATCGATCGTTCTGGTCTATGCCCTGGCCGACTGGGGATGGATTCAGCTCAGTGGTCAGAGCCAGGGAATCCTGTTTATCCTGGTCATCGGCGCGGCGACCGATTACGCGCTGCTGCTTGTTGCACGGTTCAGGGAAGCACTTGGCGAACACGCCGCAAAATGGGACGCGATGCGGGTGGCGTACCGCGGCTCGTTCGAACCGATTCTTGCCTCCGGGGCCACGGTTATTGTTGCGCTGCTCTGTCTATTGTTTTCCGACCTCAACTCCAACCGGAGCCTCGGTCCGATCGCGGCGATTGGAATCCTCTTCTCCTTGGCGGCTGCCCTGACACTGCTGCCCTCTCTTCTCCTGCTCTTCGGCAGGTCGGCGTTTTGGCCGCTGCGCCCCAAACTGGGGTCCAGCCACGTTCAGCCCGAAGGAGTGAACGCCACCGGGCTGGAGGGACTGCGTGGCATCTGGAAGAAGGTGGCGACACTGATCTCCCGGCACGCCCGACCCGTCTGGATCGCTTCATTCCTCGTCCTGGCCGCCGGTTCCCTGGGCTTGTTCCAACTGCAGGCTAACGGAGTACCACAGTCCGCACTGATCCTCACGGAATCGAATGCGGTGGACGGGCAGGAAGCCCTGGCGCGCCACTTCGACGCCGGTTCGGGGAGCCCAGTCTCGGTGATCGCCCCAGAGCAGGATCAGGATGCTGTCCTGGAAGTGGTGCAGAGCCAGGCTGGCATCACTGACGCCGCGCTCAGTTCCGAGTCTCCCGAACCCGGCAGCGACGTCGTCGTCCGTGGCGGCAACGTGCTGATTACCGGCACACTGCAGTCACCGGCAGACTCCGATGAGGCCGAAGACGTGGTGCGTGAGTTGCGGACCGCACTGGACGACGCCAGCCCAGAGGCACTGGTTGGTGGCGTAACCGCGATCGCGATTGACACCAACGACACGGCCCAGGCTGACCTGGTGAAGATCATTCCGATCGTGTTGGCGGTGATTCTGGTGATCTTGATGCTCCTGCTCCGTTCCATCGTGGCGCCGGTCCTACTGATCCTCAGCGTGGTGCTCTCCTTCGCGACGGCGCTGGGCGTGTCGGCCCTGGTGTTCAACAACCTGCTCGGTTTTGAGGGTGCAGATGCGTCGGTTCCGCTGTTTGGCTTCGTGTTCCTCGTGGCATTGGGGGTGGATTACAACATTTTCCTGATGACACGAGTCCGGGAGGAATCGCTACGCATCGGAACCCGCCCCGGAATTCTGAGGGGTCTGGGTGTCACCGGCGGAGTCATCACCTCTGCGGGTGTGGTGCTGGCGGCCACCTTCGCAGCCCTGGGGGTCATCCCGATTCTGTTCCTTGCCCAGATTGCGTTCATCGTGGCCTTCGGTGTGCTGTTGGATACGCTGATCGTGCGCTCACTGCTGGTGCCGGCCCTGTCCTACGACCTGGGTCGGCGGATCTGGTGGCCATCCCGGCTAGGAAGCGAATCCGGACCGGTGCACCGCGGCGGGTCATCCGGGTTGTCGGGTCCAGGCTCGGCGGGCAGGCGGGACGAGCAGGGCCACCGCGCTGAACCGGCTCACCGTGGGTAGATAACACTCTGGGTAGATAACACCGCAGCAGTCCGCGGCCCCCTCCAACCCGTTCCGCGGAGGGGAAGGCCTGGTCTGGAAGCGCTCTTTACAGCTGAATCAGTGGAGGCCATAATCGGTCGCATCACAGCCTCCACTGATTCAGCGCGCTGATTATTCGACAGCTGAGGAGCGATCGTGAGTGATCAAACCAACCCACCCGACCATGACGTACCAGCCAACGATGCACTGGATGAGGGTCCGGCGCCAAAGACCAGCCAGCAGCCGGGAATACCTGATCCTGACCGCTCCAGTTCGATGACGCCGGGGCTTGCCAGTTCGCCGATATCGCAGCGGGCTGGGAACGTGGCAGCAGCCGAGCCTTACCGGCTCCTCAATGCTTTCCTCACGTCCTCGACGTATGCTGCGCGCCGGAACGAGCCAGGCATCTGCGACCTGACTTTCGGTAACCCACACGAGATGCCGCAAGAGGCCTATGTTGCGGCGCTCCAGGAAGCCACAATTCCACGCCACGACCAATGGTTTGCCTACAAACAAAACACCCCTGAGGCGCAGGAGGCGGCCGCGGCCTCCCTCCAGCGCCTCATTGGGGTGCCATTTCGTCCCGAGGACATCCACCTGACTACCGGCGGTTTCACGGCGATCGCCCTCGCGCTCAAGGCAGTGGGAGACCCCGGCGACGAGGTGATCTACAGCCTTCCACCGTGGTTCTTCTACGAGCCGATCATCATCGAGGCCGGGCTTGTCCCCGTAAAGGTCACTGTGGATTTGGAGACCTTTGACCTCGACGTGGACCAGATCGCAGCGGCGATCACCAGCCGCACGTGTGCGGTGATTGTCAACACTCCCAACAACCCCAGCGGCCGGATTTATCCGCCAGCTGTGCTCGAACGTCTCGCGGCAGTGCTTGAGAGCGGCTCGGCCGCGATTGGTCGCCGGATTTATCTCATTTCCGATGAGCCCTATAACCGCATCGTGTTTGACGGTGCTCGATTCCATAGTCCGATCGAGTTTTACCGCTATACCCTGCTGGCCTACTCGTACGGGAAGACTCATCTTTCGCCGGGTGAACGGATCGGCTATCTGGCGTTGCATCCGAACCTGCCTGATCGTGATGTGGTTGCCAGCGCACTTGACGCCCTGCAACTGGCGATGGGATGGATTTACCCAAACGCCGTGCTCCAGCACGCATTGCCCAGACTCGAACAGTTTTCGATCGATATCCCGGCACTCCAACGCAAACGCGACCGGATGGTTGATGCGTTGCAGGAGATGGGTTATCGGGTCAACCGCCCGGAAGGAACGTTTTACCTGTTTGTGCGCTCGCCGGACCCCGACGACGAGGCATTCGTGGCGACCCTAGCGGCCCAGGGGGTCTTTGTGATGCCAGGCGTGCATTTCGAGACACCCGGCTTCTTTAGGATTTCCCTGACTGCCAACGAAGACATGCTCCAGCGGAGTCTTTCGGTGTTTGCCGCTGCGATGGAAGCGGTCGGCGGGGCGCCTCCGTTCTGACCTAGGGATTTCCCAAGGCCCCGAGTGGAAACTCGTTCAAGAGGAGTCGATGGTACCGAGACCGCCACCCACACCTCGGACGCCGGGCATGTGACGGCATCCTGAACGGAGCCACCCGACGCCCCTAAAGACGGTGGCTCCGTTTGGGGGCGCGGCACCAGACCAAGGCCCGTTCTCTCACGGCTGAACAACCACTGATGCCCTCCACCGCTGCGGAGTTCGGCGACTCAATGCGCCTCCGCACGCAAGGTTGAGCCTATCCCACTCAACTTAGATTTGACTCTCTGCGGCCTCGGAGTACAGTTGAGTGAAGAACGCTCAAGATCCGGCTTTCAGGCGAATACTCGCCAGGCTACGGGCTGAGCGATTCCCCTCATTACGGGCTGTTGAAAGGAAATACGCATGTCACGTGCAGTAGGTATTGACCTCGGAACCACCAACTCAGTGGTTTCCGTACTCGAAGGTGGCGAGCCCACCGTTATCGCCAACGCTGAAGGCGCACGGACTACGCCCTCGATCGTTGCGTTCTCCAAGGGCGGGGAAGTGTTGGTTGGCGAAATCGCCAAGCGCCAGGCCGTCAACAACATCGACCGCACCATTGCTTCCGTCAAGCGCCACATGGGCACCGACTGGAACGTCAAGGTCGACGATAAGAACTACACGGCTCAGGAAATTTCCGCGCGCATCCTTCAGAAGCTGAAGACCGACGCCGAAAGCTACCTGGGTGAAAAGGTGACCGACGCTGTCGTCACCGTTCCCGCCTACTTCAACGACGCCGAGCGCCAGGCCACCAAGGAAGCAGGCGAAATCGCAGGCCTGAACGTCCTGCGTATTGTCAACGAGCCAACCGCTGCAGCACTGGCGTACGGCCTGGACAAGGGCAAGGAAGACGAGCTCATCCTGGTCTTCGACCTGGGTGGCGGCACATTTGACGTCTCCCTGCTCGAGGTCGGCAAGGATGAAGACGACTTCTCCACCATTCAGGTACGCTCCACCTCCGGTGACAACCGCCTCGGCGGCGACGACTGGGATCAGCGCGTGGTTGACTACCTGCTGTCGCAGGCCAAAGCCAAGGGTGTTGACCTGTCCAAGGACAAAATCGCCCTGCAGCGCCTGAAGGAAGCGGCAGAGCAGGCCAAGAAGGAACTCTCCTCGGCAAGCTCCACCAACATCTCCCTCCAGTACCTTTCGGTCACCCCAGACGGCCCCGTCCACCTGGACGAGCACCTCTCCCGTGCCAAGTTCCAGGACCTCACCAAGGACCTGCTGGACCGCACCAAGAAGCCATTCAACGACGTCATCGCTGAAGCAGGCATCAAGGTTGCCGACATCGACCACATCGTGCTCGTCGGTGGCTCAACCCGCATGCCAGCCGTCGTCGAACTGGTGAAGTCACTCGCCGGTGGCAAGGAGCCCAACAAGGGCGTCAACCCTGATGAGGTCGTCGCCGTCGGCGCCGCACTCCAGGCAGGCGTGCTGAAGGGTGAGCGTAAGGACGTGCTGCTCATCGACGTCACCCCTCTGTCCCTCGGGATCGAGACCAAGGGCGGCATGATGACCAAGCTGATCGAGCGCAACACGGCCATCCCCACCAAGCGCAGCGAAACCTTCACCACCGCCGACGACAACCAGCCATCGGTTGCTATCCAGGTCTTCCAGGGCGAGCGCGAGTTCACCCGGGACAACAAGCCACTGGGTACCTTCGAACTGACCGGAATCGCTCCCGCCCCCCGCGGCGTGCCACAGGTTGAGGTCACCTTCGACCTCGACGCCAACGGTATCGTCCACGTGTCCGCCAAGGACAAGGGCACCGGCGCCGAGCAGTCGATGACCATCACCGGCGGCACCGCGCTGTCGAAGGAAGACATCGACCGTATGGTCCGCGAAGCCGAGGAGCACGCAGCCGAGGACAAGGAACGCCGCGAAGCAGCCGACACCCGCAACGGTGCCGAGCAGTTGGCCTACTCGGTCGACAAGCTGATCGCCGACAACTCGGACAAGCTGCCCGAGGACGTCAAGACCGAGGTTCAGGCCGACGTCGACGAACTGAAGAAGGCACTCGAAGCCAACCCCGAGGAAGCCGGATCGGCTGACACGGTCAAGGCAGCGTTTGAGAAGCTTCAGGCGTCACAGACCAAGCTCGGCGAGGCAATCTACGCAGCGGCACAGCAGGACGCCGCCGCGCCAGGCGCCGACGCACCTCAGGATGGAACGGCGCCTGACGCTGGCTCGTCCTCGAACGACGAGGACATCGTCGACGCCGAGGTAGTCGACGAAGACGACAACACCGAAAAGAAGTAGTCATGCCGCACCACGGAAACGAAGAAGAGCACCAGTCCGAACCGGTCAGCTTCCGCGATAACCGGAAGATCGACCCCGAGACAGGTAAGGTCCGTGGGCAGCAGCAGCAGGACGACGACGGCGCACAGGCTGGTCACACCGACCAGCCTGTGACCCCGGACTCCGTTCAGGATCCCGTTGAGGAAGCCGACGCCGGGGAGCAGGCCGCCGATGGTAGCGATGCGCTGGCCCAGGCCGAGGCAATCCTCAACGGGATCGACGGCGAGGGGTTCACCGAACCCGCCGCCGGATCGGCCTCAGCTGTGGAAGCCGAGCTGCGTACCGACCTGCAACGCCTCTCGGCCGAGTACGTCAACTACCGGAAGCGCGTCGAGCGCGACCGGGACGTGGCCCGGGACATGGCAGTCATCGGAGTGTTGAACTCGCTGATGCCCGTCCTGGACGACATCGACGCCGCCCGCCAGCACGGCGACCTGGCCGACGGACCTTTCGCTGCGATCTCCACCAAATTGGAAAACGCGCTGAAGACCTACGGCCTAAGCCGGATCGACGAGACCGGAGTGGAGTTCGACCCGAACATCCACGAGGCTCTGATCCAGCAGCCCAGTGCCGACGTACAGTTCGACAGCGTCAGCCAGATCCTGCGGGCAGGTTACAAGAAGGGCGACCGCGTCCTGCGGGCAGCCCAAGTTATCGTCGCAGTGCCCGAGTAGCGCCTGGCAAGCCGGAGCAGTGCCCGACCGGCGGCAACGAAATTTCCTCGCTCGCAGAGCTCGTTTGAAATATTAAAGCCGCCGGGTCGGACACTGCTCCGGCTCCATCGCTACTCACCTATGCTTTGAATTCATATACGAAAGGGGACGCCAATTGGCTAGTCAGGATTGGGTCGACAAGGATTTCTATAAAATTCTCGGTGTCCCCAAAGATGCAACAGCTGCCGACATCAAGAAGTCGTACCGGAAGTTGGCACGCAAGCACCATCCGGACCAGAATCAGGCAACCGGCGGGTCGGACAAGATGTTCAAGGACATTTCCGAGGCGTACTCGGTGTTGTCCGATCCTGAGGACCGTCAGCAGTATGACGCCATCCGTGCCATGGGCGGCGGCGCACGCTTTACCGCCGGTGGTCCCGGTGGGGGAGCCGGCGGCGCTGGCTTCGAAGATATCTTCGGCAACCTCTTCGGTCAGGGTGCCGGACAGCCCAGGCCCGGACGCCAACGCCCCGGCGGTGGCGGAGGCGCCAGCTACGGCAACCTTCCACCCGAGTTCGCCGACCTGTTCGGCCAGGGCGGGGGAGGCGGCTTCGGCCAGGGCGGCGGTGGGTTCCCCGGAGGCTACCAGCCGACCCCGCGTAAAGGCGCCGACCGTACGGCCACCACCAGCATTTCTTTCGCCGGTTCCATTAACGGCACCACCATCGGACTGCGTGAGCCCTCCGGTGAAGTCATCGATGTTCGGGTGCCCGCCGGTATCAAGGACGGACAAAAGGTCCGCGTCCGGGGCAAGGGCCAGGCCGGCGCCGCAGGAAATGGCGACCTGATGGTCAGCGTAAGGGTGAAACCGCATCCATTCTTCCAGCGCGACGGCGACAACATCCGTGTCCACGTGCCGGTGTCCTTCCCGGAGGCTGCAATGGGTGCGCACATCGATGTCCCCACGCTGACCGGTGACACGGTCAAGGTCAAAGTCCCTGCCGGTACGCCGTCCGGACGGACCCTGCGCGTCAAGGGGCGTGGGGTGTCCACAGCAAAGGCGACCGGTGACTTGCTGGTGACCATCGACGTCGTTGTCCCGCAGAAACTGAACAAGGACGCAGAGGCTGCGGTCGAGGCGTTTGCCGCCGCGACCGTCGACGCCGACCCGCGAGCGGGCCTCGCCGCCAAAGCGAAACTCTAAAGCCCACGCAGCATCGAAAGGAGGTCACGATGGCAATCGACGCAAGCCTGCCCATCTACGTGATCTCCGTCGCCGCCGAACTGGCGGACATGCACCCGCAAACCCTTCGGCAGTACGACCGGCTCGGGCTGGTGACACCCAGCCGGGCTCCCGGCCGCGCCCGCCGCTACTCGCAGCGGGACGTGACCACTCTCCGCGAGGTGCAGCGGCTTTCCCAGGAGGGGGTGTCGCTGGAAGGTATCCGACGGATCCTGCAGCTCGAGAATCAGGTCGCCGCCCTGCAATACCGGGTTCAGGAGCTGACCGACGAACTGGCGTCCCGCCGTCGTCAGCCTGACTCAAGCAGGGTGTTTGCCGCCGGACTCGCAGGCGACGTCGTTACCCTCTCCCGCGGTCAGCGCCCCCGGCCGCGGAGTCAGGCGATGGTCGTGTGGCGCCCGTGACCGCGGTACGGGCTACACTGCCGGCGCGGCTGTACTTGATCGGATAATGAGCGCTGTTCGAGCGACGTGATTGGTAGAAGAATAGGCTGCCGGGTCCTGCAGAATCGCCAGGAGGCGCTCGACGGCGCGCTGCCCCTGTTCCCGCGGGAATTGGGCCACCGTGGTCAGCCCGAGAGCTTCCCCGAGTTCATGCCCATCAATCCCGATCACTGAAATGTCTTCGGGGACGCGAAGTCCCAGCTCGCGCGCCGCGAGGATGGTGCCTATCGCCATCTCGTCTGACGCGCAGAAGACCGCCGAAGGAGTATCGCGAGGATAGCCCAGGAGCTGTTTCGCCTGTGCTAGACCGCCCTGAATGGTGAAGTCGGCGTCGACGCGCCAGGAGTCAAGGATGTCCAGGTTTGCGTTCCTCATGGCCGACTCATACCCGTTCCGACGGGTGCCGGAAATCCGGAAATCATTTTCAAAAGCATCGGCACCACCGAGGTGGGCAATTCGCCGGTGCCCAAGGCTGATGAGATGCTCTGTGGCGAGTCGGGCAATTTCACCATCATCGACGCTGAAGGTCTCCGCCCCGGGAAGCGGCCCGCCAATGCCGACTACTGGCTTTCCTACGGCGAGGAGCTGATCCAGTTCGTCGCGGCGAAGTTCAAGCGAAACGGGGATCACCCCATCACACCGCTGGCGGAGAAGAAAGTCGGTGAGGACGCGGTCGCGGTGGTCGGCGTTCTCGTTCAGGTTATAAAGCGTGAGGTCATACCCAGCCTCGAGCAACGATGCCGCGACGCTGTCGACGATCTGGGAATAGTACCAACGGGCGACCGACGGCACGACGACTCCCACATTGCGGTGACGGCCCGAGGCTAGCGAGGACGCAGTCGAACTCACCACGAAGCCCAGTTCCTTTGCGGCCCGCAGAACCCGCGCCCGGCTTCGCTCCGATACCTGCCCCTTGCCGCTGAGCGCTCGGGATACGGTCGCGGTGGAGACCCCGGCGAGCTGGGCGACATCCTTGATGCCGGCCATGGTCTCCCTCCCAAAATTCATGCGGTGCACTCCGGCTGGACTGTGCCTCCTTCGATCATTCCGGAGTCGCCACGAAAGCGCTATCCGTGGAGTGGATCAGCCAGACGCAAGCATTGGGTGGGAGCATTCGGGTTTCCCCCGCTTCCATTTCTTCCGGCGTGCTGGAGACGATGATAGCGCCCGGCGGAAGCGGGATGGCGAATTCACCCATGTTGAGAACCACCAGCACTTCGCCGTTGAGGAACGCAACGGCGTCGGTCGTTTCGTACTCGCGGGACCAGCTCAGGGATCCGGCACCGAGCCGCAAATCCCGTCGAAGCTGGAGGGCGGTCCGATACAGGGACAGCGTTGAGGAAGGATCCTCCGTCTGACGGTCGCGGGCGTAGCCAGACCACCCCTCTGGTTGTGGCAACCAGGGGGTCGGCGCCTCATGGGGTGCGCCGCTGTGGTTCGCCGCAAAACCAAACGTGGGCGTATCGGCGAGCCACGGCAACGGAACCCGGCAGCCGTCTCGGCCGAGTCGCTCCCCTCCGGTTCGGCCGAAGGTCGGGTCCTTGCGAGCATCGTCAGGCATTGCAGTGTGGTCGGGCAGGCCAAGTTCCTCGCCCTGGTAAAGATAAATGCCTCCCGGCAGGGCGAACATCGCGAGGGAAGCAGCCCGGGCCCGGGCCAGTCCTATCGCGGTGTCGGGCTGCGCGTCGAACCTGCCGATTCCGTCACCACCACGGGGAGCGCCCTCGGGGAGGCCGAAGCGGCTTGCGTGCCGGACGACGTCGTGATTGCTCAACACCCAGGTGGTGGGCGCGTCGACTGCGTCGAAAGCGGTCAGCGAAGTCGAGATCACATGGCGGAGGGAATGCGCGTCCCAGGGGTGATGAAGGTATGCGAAGTTGAAGGCCTGGTGCATCTCGTCCGGGCGCACCCAGTCGGTCAGGCGGGGCAGGGGGTCGATTGACGCCTCGGCACAAAGGATTCGGTCTCCGTCGTATTCGTCGAGGATGCCACGCCACCGACGATAAATTGCATGGACCTCCTCCTGCCCGAACATGGGCGCATCCGAACCAGGGAAGCCCTCCGTGGATCCGCCGTCGGCACGGCCGCCCCAGTCCGGCAGGCCTTTGGCCTTGATGAGGGCATGCGCTACGTCCACGCGGAACCCGGACACCCCGCGATCAAGCCAGAAACGGAGGACTCGCTCGAACTCCTCCCGCACGGCTGGGTTGTCCCAATTGAAGTCGGGCTGGGAGGAATCGAAAAGGTGAAGATACCACTGGCCAGGGGAGCCATCAGGAGCAGTAATGCGCGTCCACGCAGGGCCGCCGAAATGGGACTGCCAGTTGTTGGGGGGCTCGTCGCCGCCGGCGCCCCGGCCATCACTGAAAATGAACATGGACCGCTCAGGCGAACCCTCGGGAGCAGCCAGCGCGGCCTGAAACAGCGCGTGCTCACTTGAGCAATGGTTGGGTACGAGGTCGACGATAATCCGAATCCCAAGGCGGTCCGCCCCTGCAACAAGGGCGTCAAAGTCGGCTAGCGTGCCAAACATCGGGTCGACATCGCAATAGTCTGCGACGTCGTAGCCGCCGTCGCGGTGGGGAGAGGGGTAGAACGGGGATAGCCAAACAGCGTCGACGCTGAGCTCTGCCAAATGGTCCAATTCGGCCAGGACGCCAGGAAGGTCTCCCGTACCATCGCCGTTCGAGTCCCGGAACGAGCGCGGGTAGACCTGGTAGATGACAGATGAGCGCCACCACTCGGCATCCCCCCACGCGGCGTGCAATGGGTCGTGGAAGGAGGCAGGCGAGGACAGGTGATCGCCGCTCAGGACGGGAACAATCTCAGGCATGCCGACTATCTTAGACCGCAAATCAACTAAAAGTGGAAGCGCTTGCCCTGGGCTAGCTTGCCGCATGCCGGTTTGAGGGCGGATTCTCAACCAGTTTTTTCTGACAGTTGGAATATTTTGTGCAAGCGTTTACAGTTGTGACTCTTATCACGATCTGCCCGATCGGGCGGGTTGTGGCATAGACGTTTCCCGGTGAGCGGACGTACCGCTCCGATGGCCGGGCACTGACCGATGACGTTCACGAAAGGTACACCAATGAAGGTGCGATCCACCCAGCCGATGCGTCGGCACACCCTATTCACCGGGCTACTGTCCGTTGCAGTCCTGGCCCTCACCGCCTGTGGCGGAGGAGCATCCGAGTCAGCCGGCACCAGCAGCACCCCCGCCGCGGAAAACCTCTCAGAGGGAGGCGCCACGACGCTCACCATGTGGGTTGACGCGGAGCGTGCACCCGCCCTTGAGGAGATCACCGCTTCCTTTAAAGAGGACACTGGGATCGAAGTGAAACTCGCGGTCAAGGACTTCGCCGCAGTACGTGATGACTTCATCACCCAGGTGCCCACCGGCAAGGGTCCAGACCTGATCGTGGGTCCACATGACTGGTTGGGCACTTTCGTTCAGAACGGCGTGGTGGCGCCGGTGGAGCTTGGCGACAAAGCGGCGGATTTCCAGGAATCCGCCATCCAGGCGATGACCTACGACGGCAGCGTCTACGGCGTCCCCTACGCGCTGGAGAACATTGCGCTGCTGCGCAACACCGACCTGGTGCCCGAGGCAGCAACCACCTTTGACGAGGTCATCGCGAACGGCGAGGCCGCCGTCGCCGCGGGCGACGCCGAATACCCCTTCCTGGTGGGCATGGATCCCAAGCAGGGCGATCCGTACCACCTGTACCCGCTGCAGACCTCGATGGGGGTCCCCGTCTTCGGCCAGAACGACGATGGCAGCTACAACGCGGACGAACTGCTGCTGGGCGAGCCCAACGGCGTCGAGTTCGCGAAGAAGCTCGTCGAATGGGGTGACGAAGGGTCGAAGATCATCAACTCGAACATCACCGGTGATATCGCGAAGGAGAAATTCAACGCGGGCGAGTCGCCCTACTTCCTGACCGGTCCCTGGAACGTGCCCGATGCCCAGGCCGCAGGGTTGAACATCGCTGTCGACAACCTTCCCACCGTCGGGGAGGAAGACGCGCAGCCTTTCATTGGTGTCAACGGATTCTTCCTTTCCTCGAAGAGCGCCAACGCGCTCGCGGCGAATGAGTTTGCCGTCAACTATCTCAGCACCGAGGAAGCACAGGACGCGATGTACGCCGTTGGGGGGCGCCCACCGGCCCTCAATGCCAGCTTCGACAAGGCGTCCTCGGATCCGATCGTTGCAGCATTCGGCGAGATCGGAGCCAATGGTGTGCCTATGCCAGCGCTGCCAGAAATGCAGGCCGTCTGGGCTGACTGGGGAGCAACCGAGCTCGCCCTGATCAAGGGCAGCAGCGATCCTGAGGCTGCCTGGACCACCATGGTCAGCAACATCGAAGAGAAGATCGCAGGGCAGTAACAACCCGGAGCCCGTCCTTCCTTGGGCGGGCGCCACCCCTGGCTGCTCCGGCAGCAACCTCTTCGCCGCGGGCCGGTGCCCTTCCCCGGTCCGCGGCGGATAACCTCACCGCAGCGGCCGCCCTCGGCCTACCAACGAAAGCCTTTTCGATGTCTACCCTCGCCCCTCCCGACCGGTCCACAACGCGGCCCCGGAAGAAGCCCGGCTCGACCGCAGATTCCACCTTTGGGCTGCTGGTCAAAATCACGCTACTTGGCCTGGTGGATGCTTTTGCCGTGTACGTCATGATTACCCTCTTCTTTCAGGAGAAGTGGCTAATCCTGATCGTCGCCGCGTCGGTGACACTGCTCATCAACTGGATCTATCTCAGGAAGGGTGGGCTGCCGGCAAAGTACCTCGCACCGGGCATCTTCTTCCTGGTCCTCTTCCAGGTGTTTGTGATGCTCTACAGCGGGTACGTCGCGTTCACCAACTACGGCGACGGGCACAACAGCACCAAAGCCGACGCCGTGAGCGCCATCCAGTTGTCGGCGCAGCAACGGGTGCCGGATTCGCCTGCCTACCGCGTCTCCATCCTGGAGCGCGACGGCGAACTCCACCTCCTCGCCACCGATCCCGACGGCGACGTGTCCGTTGGCACCACTGGTTCGCCGCTCGAAGACGCGAGCGAGGCCGTCACGGACTCGACGGGCAGGGCAGTGGAACTGGAGGGGTACCGGACACTGGGCTTCGCTGAGATCCTCACGAACCAGGCCGACATCCTGGCAGTCACCGTCCCTTTCTCAGACGACCCCGAGGACGGCAGCCTAAAGACAAGCGATGGATCGAGCGCCTACGTCTACCGTCCCTCGCTCAGTTTTGATGAGGCGACCAGCACGTTCACCAACCTCGAAACCGGAGCCACCTACACCGATTCGGGCGAGGGCTCGTTCACCTCGGCTGACGGTGAGCAGCTCAGTACTGGGTGGAAAGTGAACGTCGGGTTCGACAACTTCGCCAAGGCCTTCTCCGACCAGAACATCCGGGGACCGCTGCTGCAGGTGGTTCTCTGGACCTTCACCTTCGCGATCGTCTCAGTTCTCTCCACCTTCGCACTGGGGCTATTCCTCGCCAACGCGTTCAATCTTCCCGACCTCCGCGGCAAGCGGGTCTATCGCATCCTGATGATCCTTCCGTATGCCTTTCCGGCTTTCCTCGCCGGTCTTGTCTGGTCCGGACTGCTCAATCCGGAATTTGGTTTCGTCAATAACACCTTCTTTGGGGGAGCGGACATTCCGTGGCTGACCGACCCGTTGCTGGCGAAGGTCAGTGTGCTCGTCGTCAACCTGTGGCTCGGGTTCCCCTACATGTTCCTGGTGTGCACGGGCGCCCTGCAATCCTTGCCCGAGGAGGTCAACGAGGCGGCCCGCATGGACGGCGCCACGGCCTGGAGGACCTTCACCGCCATCAAACTGCCGCTGCTGCTCGTCTCGGTGGCGCCGCTGCTGATCGCGAGCTTCGCTTTTAATTTCAACAACTTCAACGTCATCTACATGCTGACCGACGGCGGGCCCCGCTTCGGCAACACGACGGCAAACATCGGGCACACGGACATCCTCATCACGATGGTCTACGAAATCGCCTTCGGCACCGGGGTGGGCCGTGACTATGGCCTGGCCAGCGCCCTATCCATCATCATCTTCATCATCGTCGCCGTGGTCTCGGCCATCAGCTTCCGGCAGACTAAGGCACTGGAGGACATCAACTGATGACTGCATTCACCGAGCCCCGGGCGACCGCCGTCGCCGAACCCCACCCGCAATCCACGGGCAAGATCCCCGAGCGTCGCCAGCGCACCTTCAGCCAATGGTTCAGGCATAAAGGGTGGCGGCATGTGGTGGGTGTGGTGACCACCCTCTTTGCCGTGTTCCCTCTGATCTATGTCCTTTCAGCGGCCCTTAACTCGAACGGAACGATGGTCGGTTCCAACGCCCTGTTCAGCCAGATTGACGGCGGCAACTTCGAAGCGCTGTTCACCAACCCGAGCCGGCCGTTTGGCCGGTGGTTCATCAACACGATGGTCATCGGTGTGGTCACGTCCGCTGCGACAGTTTTCCTGGGGGCGCTTGCTGCCTACGCGTTCAGCCGCATGCGGTTCACCGGGCGCAGGATCAGCCTGCTTACCCTGTTGATCCTGCAAATGTTCCCCCAGCTGCTTGCTGTGGTCGCCATTTTCCTGATGCTCAATGCCATCACGGATATCGTGCCGTGGCTGGGCCTCGGCAGCCAACTCGGACTCATCATGGTCTACCTCGGCGGGGCCCTGGGGGTTAACACCTACCTCATGTACGGGTTCTTCAACACGGTGCCCAAGTCGCTCGATGAGGCAGCCAGGATCGACGGAGCAAGCCACGTCCAGGTCTTTTTCACCATCATCCTCCCGCTGGTGACGCCCATCCTCGCGGTGGTTGGTCTGCTTGCCTTCATCGGGTTGAGCAGCGAATTCGTTATTGCCAGCGTCGTCCTGACCGACCCGGACTCCCAGACCCTCGCCGTGGGCCTCTACTCCTATGTAGCGCAGCAGCGATCCGAGAACTGGGGGGTCTTCGCCGCGGGCGCAGTCCTCGCCGCTGTTCCGGTGATGGCGCTGTTCCTGTTCCTGCAGAAGTACATCACCAACGGTCTCGTGGCCGGTTCAGTCAAGGGCTGAGCCGTGCAAGATGCAACCCTGAGCTCGCCCCACCACGACGGTTCGCCACAATACGTCAGGAATCAGTCACCGGTAGTAGGCGATGTCCTTGCCCTGCGGCTGCGGGTTCCCGCGCACTGGGGGACACCGCGCAGGGTATTCCTTCGGTCGTTGAGGGACGGCGAACCACATTATGACCAGGCCCGGAGCCTCCTGAGCGTCGACGGCTGGTCCTGGTGGGAGGCAGACGTCACAGTGGTCAATCCGACACTCAGGTACCGCTTCCTGCTCGAGGGGGCTGAGGCCCAAGGCCCCAGCTGGTCCTGGTTGACCGCCACCGGCGCATCCCCCTGGGACACCCCAGACCGGGACGATTTCGTCATCCATTGCCGGCCGGCCCCTGCTGAGTGGGCCCGGGGCGGGGTGGTCTACCAGGTCTTCCCTGATCGTTTCGCCAGGTCAGAGACGCAGCAACCAGCGGACCTCCCCGGCTGGGCCGTGGCATGTGCCTGGGAAGACCCGGTTGAGCCCCGAGGGGAGCTCACCCCGCGGCAGGTCTACGGGGGGGACCTTGACGGGATTACCGAAAAGCTCGACCACCTCGTCGATCTTGGTGTCACTATCCTGTATCTGACTCCCTTCTTTCCTGCGCGCTCCAACCACCGCTATGACGCAACAACCTTCGACGTCGTCGATCCCCTCCTGGGCGGGGATGACGCCCTGATCCGGTTGGTGGAGGCAGCCCACGCCCGCAACATCGCAGTGATCGGTGACCTGACGGCCAACCACACCGGTGACGCACACGAATGGTTCCAGAAGGCACGCGCCGATCCGACAAGCGCCGAGGCCGGCTTCTACTACTTCGACGAGGAATCCGCCGGCTACGCCTGCTGGTTCGGCGTGCCGAGTCTGCCCAAACTGAACTGGGCCTCCCAGGAGCTGCGCAGGCGCTTCATTGAGGGAACGGACTCGGTGGTGGCGAAATGGCTATTGCCGCCGTTCAATCTGGACGGGTGGCGGATCGACGTGGCCAACATGATGGGACGCAACTCAGACGTGGACATGAACCATCAGATCGCCGCGCTGATCCGGGCCACCATGGACGATGTGCGACCGGGACTGCTGCTCCTCGCTGAATCCACCGGGGATGCCACCGAGAATCTGACCAGCCAGGCGTGGGACGGAGCCATGACCTACTCCAATTTCACCAGGCCACTGTGGCAGTGGCTTGCACGTGAAGACGCGGTAGCCAACTTCTTCGGAACCCCTATCACCGGCATTCCGCGCATCGACGGTCATGGTTTTGTGGCGACGCACCTCGCCCTCTCTGCAGGCTTCTCCTGGCGTGCACGAACCCAGAATATGAGCGCGTTGAACACCCATGACACGGCACGGGCAGGAACCGTGATGATCAAGGGCGGCCCCGCCGTCGGTATGGCCCTGGTGTTCCTGCTACCTGGCCTGCCCACTCTTTTTGCCGGCGATGAATTTGGGCTGCGCGGCAGCAACGGCGAGGATTCCCGTACGCCAATGCCGTGGCAAGGATCCGCCGACCGGCCCGATGATCTGCGCGCCCTCATTGCAGCGCTAGCCTCGCTGCGGGCGGGGTCTCCGGCGCTCCTGGAGGGCACGGTGCGCTGGCTAGCTGTTGCGCGGGACGTGGTTGTGCTCGCCCGGGAGCATGAGCATGAATGCTTCGTGATCGTAGCGGCGAGGGCGGACTACGACTGCGTCACGATTCCGCTGGGTCTCCTGCCGGGGTTGTGGTCCGATGCCGAACAGGTTGCCCTGGGGTGGCCGGACGCAACCGGAGTGCTGGCAGATCAGATGCTAGTGCTCTCGGGCAGGGGCCCCAGCGTTCAGGTCTGGCGCTTCCCAGGGCTGGTCCTGCCCTGAGCGTACATCTGGCGCCCCGCTGGAAACCCTTGCCGTTACGGTGCAGACTGGGGGTATGCCTCAACAGTTCTCCGACGCCGGTGACTTCGGTGAAACGCTCGTGCAGCTGCTCCTGATCGGTGGGGCGACGCTGCTGGTGATTGGCCTCGGCATGGCCCTCGCCACCTGGATCATTGTCCGGCGGCTCCGTCGCTCCGGTGTGGTGCAGCGCGGCTTCTCCAACGGGGTGCTCACCGCCCGTTCCTACGCGGTCGACGACGGCGTCCGCCGGATCGCGCGGCTGCGTCTGGACCTGCGGCGCTCCGGTCAGGCGACCCGCCGGGCCCTCGATGCTGCAGCCGGGAGCGGCGGCCCGATCGGTGAACTTCCCATCGTTGCCGAGGACCTATTCCGTGCGGAGCGGGCACTCGAGAACCAGCTGCGAATGGCCGAGCGCGAACCCGACCGGCAGCTCAAACGGGATCTGGCCGGCCGGATTGGGGAGCAGGTCCAGTCCTACGGCACTCTCTCCGCTGACCTCCGCCGGTCGTTGATGCAGGCGGGCCAGCCCACCGGTGCCAACGAAATCCAGCGGGCCAGCACCCACCTCACACGCGAAATCAATGTGCTGCAGGCGTGGAGCAAGTCCTACGGCACCCCCGACCAAATCCAGTAGAGGCTGAGGGAACCACCACCATGTCAATTGGCCGCCGCATTTCCCGCATCGTCCGGGCCAACCGGACCGCTGCCAAGGAGAAGCCCACCGACCCCATCCAGACCGTTGAACAAGCGCACCGGCAGCAGCTCGACCTGGTGGATCAGGCCCGCCGCAGTGTTGCTGATCTGGCCGCCAACCGTCACCGCCTTGAACTGCTCGCGGGCGAAGCGCGGGCGGAGCTCGACCAGCTTGAGCGCCGCGCGTCCAGCGCGGTCAACGCGGGCGACGACGACGCCGCCCGGGCGGCACTGCGGCGAAGTCTCGCCGTCACCAAGCGCCTCGAAACCCTCACCCGTCAGCGGGATGATCTCGACACCCAGGTGCGCCAGCTCGACTCCAACCTCCAGCGGCTCGAAACCCGGGTGGAAGACAACGGCATCCGCTACCAAACGCTGAAGGCCCGCCACGGTGCCGCCCAGGCCGAACTTGGCATGCAGGACGCACTTACCGGGTCCGGGCAGGCAGCGGCGGGAGCCGAAGCCGCAGCTCGACAGGCCGAGCTGGAAGCGCGACGCGTCCAGGCGCAGGCCGCCGCCCACGACGAGCTGTCCTGGACGGACCCCAACTCGCGGCGGGTGGAAGAAGCCTTCGAGGAACTCGAAGCCAGCTCGGCCACCGAACGGGAACTGGACCGTCTGAAGAACCACCACCCCCGCGACTAGGCCCCAACCCGGGCGGCGTGGGTAGACTCGGCGGCATGACAACAATCAGTGGCAACCATTTCCTGGTCATCGGCGCAACTGGGGTGCTCGGCGCCGCCGTGGCGCGGCAACTCGTAGCAGCCGGGGCGCGGGTGACCCTTTCCGGACGGTCCACTGAGAAGCTCGACAGCCTGGCCGAAGAACTCGGGACCTCGGTAGCCGGAACCATCCCAGCCGATCTCACGCATCCCGGCGCGCCAGCTGAGATCGCGGACGCTTGCGAGGATCTTGACGGTTTGGTCTACGCCGCCGGTGTGGTGGCCTTCGGCCCAGCCGCGGAGCTCGACGATGAAACCCTGGACGAGCTCCTTCTGGTGAACCTGATGGCGTACATCCGGCTCATCCGGGCGGTGTTGCCGCAGCTGCACAAGGACTCAGTGGTGATTCAGGTCAGCGCCGTCGTGGCCGAGAGCCCCACCGCCGGCATGGCAGCCTATTCAGCCAGCAAGGCTGCGCTCAGCGCGTTCGGTAAAGCGTTGACGCTGGAAACCCGGCGGCAGGGCATCCGGGTAATCGATGTTCGGCCGCCGCACACCGAGACGGGCTTGGTGAACCGCGCGATAGCAGGATCCGCGCCTCGCCTTCCGCAAGGGAAGGACCCGGAAGCCGTCGCGGAACGGATCGTGGCGGCCATCGTGAACGGCGAGAAGGACCTGCCAGCGGCCGCCTTCAGCTAACCGTTCCACGGGAAGGCATCGCCGCCGATCCCGGGGTCAAGCGAGGTCGGGACCGAGAGGCACAGAGACTCTCACCAGCGGATAGTGGGAAGCGCCTATTCCCTTCCCGTGTTCACCATGATAGATTTTGTTCGTTTCCGCGCGAACCCGTTCGCTTCTCGCAGTGTCGTGATCCGCTGATACGCAGTGCCAACGCGCCCACACAGCCGGTAGGAGGATCATGTTTGCAGCCGAGCGCCATGCCGCCATCCTCGACAGGCTCACTCGCCGGCCTGCGGTGCGGGTCAGCAAACTCGCGCTGGCCCTCGGCGTTTCGGAGATGACAATCCGCCGGGACATCGATGTCCTCGAAACGCGCGGGGCGCTCGTGCGCGTGCATGGCGGTGCCGTGCGTCCCGGCACGATCGGTGCGGTGGAGCCGGGGTTCGACGCCAACAGGATGCGTGGGAAGGAAGCGAAGCAGCAGATCGCGGCCATTGCGGTTTCCCTCCTTGCACCCGGCATGACCGTCTCCATCACGGGCGGCACCACGACCTTCGCCCTGGCCCCACTCCTGTTCCGCGTGCCTGGACTTACCGTCATCACGAACTCCCTTCCCCTGGCGGACGAACTGCACCGCTTGCATGGCGCAACCTCTGGCGACGGTGCACCGCGGGTCCTGCTTTCGGGGGGTCAGCTCACTCCGTCGAAGGCGCTCGTGGGACCCCTCGCCACGAACACGATCGCCTCCCTGCGCGCAGACCTGTGCTTCATGGGAGCGCACGGTGTGGACGCAGCCGCGGGTATCACCACCCCGAACCTCGCCGAGGCGGACACGAACAAGGCGTTCGCGCGCACCTGCGGCAGACTCGTCGTGCTCGCCGACGCCACGAAAATCGGCGTCGTGAGCCTCGCCGGAGTCGCTCCGCTGGACACGGCTGCGGCCCTGGTCACGGACCGGCAACCCGACAGCGAGTACGGGGCCCTCACCCGCATCCTCCGCGAACCCGTTCCCGACCCCCACCTGTTCGATCCTCATCTGGAAGAGCGCCCATGACATCCATCACCCCTACCCGCCTGTCCGACGGGCGCGAACTGATCTACTTCGACGCGCACGAGGATAGCGCTGCGCGACACCGTGACGCAGCAGCTACCCGCGACACGCGTGGGCTGCCACCCCGCGGAGCCGCCGGTACCGCGCGCTTCGACGCGCTGTCGGGCGAGTGGGTCGCCGTCGCCGCCCACCGCCAGTCGCGCACGCATTTGCCGCCCGCAGATCAGTGCCCGCTGTGCCCGACGACGCCGGCGAACCGCTCGGAGATTCCAGCCTCTGATTACGAGGTCGTCGTGTTCGAGAACCGCTTTTCCTCGTTTGGCCCCGATCTCGGCGGGCTTCCGGAGACGCCGGGTTGGGGCACGACGGCGACAGCGTCAGGACGGTGCGAGGTCGTGGCGTTTGACTCCGCGCACGAAGGATCCTTCGGCTCACTCAGCCCGGAGCGCGCCAGGACGGTCATCGACGCCTGGGCGCACCGCACCGAGGCGCTGTCCGCGATGCCCGGAATCAAACAGGTCTTCTGCTTCGAGAACCGCGGTGCCGATATCGGCGTGACACTGTTGCATCCGCACGGCCAGATCTACGCCTACCCGTTCATCCCGCCCCGGGCCGCGACCCTCGCGGCGCGGGCAGCGGCGTTCTTCGAAGCCTCGGGCGGGCGGCAGACCCTCATGGGCCATGCCCTGGCCGCCGAGCGGAGCGCTGGGGACCGCATGGTCCTCGAGGGAAAACACTTCAGCGCCTTCGTGCCCTTCGCGGCACGGTGGCCCCTCGAGGTGCACCTGGTACCCCACCGGCAGGTCGCCGATCTGGCGGGACTGACCGATGAGGAGCGGAACGAACTCACCACCGTCTACCTGGAGCTCCTTGGCAGGCTCGACGCCCTCTACCCCACCCCCACGCCGTACATCGCGGCATGGCAGCAGGCACCGATTGATGACGGGCTACGGCCCGCGAGCTACCTGCACCTCCAGCTGACCTCGCCCCGGCGGGCCGCCGACAAGTTGAAGTTCCTCGCTGGCTCCGAGGCCGCGATGGGCGCCTTCATCAATGACACCACCCCGGAAACCGTCGCGGAGGCACTCCGCCGCGCCACGCCCGCCACTAACGCTGCTGCCGTTTCAGCCCGGAAGGACCACGCATGACCTCCACCCCGCACGACCTCGCGGCGGCCTTTACTGACCGGTTCGGCACTGAACCCGATGGTCTGTGGTCAGCGCCGGGACGCGTCAACGTCATCGGTGAACATACCGACTACAACGAGGGTTTCGTCCTGCCCTTCGCCATCCGGCACTCGACGACGGTGGCGGCCGCTGTCCGCGGGGACCGGTGGGTGCGGGTCGCGTCCACCTTCGCCCCCGACGACGACGCCGTCACGGCCGACCTCGACGACTTGGCCGAAGGCGGTGTCGAGGGCTGGGCTGCGTATCCGCTCGGTGTCCTGTGGGCCTTCGAACAGTCGGGCTACCGCTGCCCCGGCATGGACCTCCTGGTCGACTCCTCCGTCCCCGTGGGAGCCGGGCTCTCCTCCTCCGCCGCACTGGAGTGTTCCGTCGCCGTCGCGGCAAACGAGCTCGCTCAGGCGGGGGCATCCCACCAGGAGCTTGCTGCTATCGGGCAACTGGCGGAGAACCGGATGGTGGGAGCGCCGACCGGCATCATGGACCAGTCGGCGTCACTGCTGGGCGAGGCCGGGTACGCCGTCTTCCTTGATTGCCGCTCCGGGGAGTCCCAGCTGGTCCCCCTCGACCTCGAGGCCGCCGGGCTGGAACTGCTGGTGATCGACACCCGCGTCAGCCACTCGCATTCCACCGGCGGGTACGCGGCGCGTCGCCGCTCCTGCGAACTCGGTGCCAAGCTGATGGGCGTTCCCGCCCTCCGGGATCTATCAGTCAAAGACCTGGCCGAAGCTGCCGGTGTCCTCGACGAGGAGACGTTCCGCCGGGTGCGCCACGTCGTGACGGAAAACGCGCGGGTTCAGGACGCCGTCCGGCTCCTCACCCGCGAGGGACCCGCTGCGCTCGGCCCGCTGCTGGTGGCCAGTCACGCATCGATGCGGGACGACTTCGAGATTTCCTGTGCCGAACTGGACACGGCCGTTGACGCGGCCCTCGACGCCGGCGCACTGGGCGCCCGCATGACCGGCGGCGGCTTCGGCGGCGCGGCCATCGCGCTTGTAGCCGTCGAGGACGTACCCACCATCCGGGCGGCCGTCGAGGATGCCTTCTCCGCTGCCCGTTTCCGGGCGCCGGTCATCTTCAGCGTCCTGCCCGGCGCAGGAGCTGCCCGCATCGCTTGACTGTCACCCCAGGCTTTCCCTGGGGCGAAGCCTGGGGTGAAGCCTGGGGTGAAGCGCCCGCCTGGTTCAGTCAGCTGCGCCAAGGCTTCCGGTCGCATGAAGTTCGATCAGGATGGACTGCTCGGGGAACAGGACGGGTGCCTGGATGCCGACATGGGCGAGGCTGGTCCCGGTCAACTCCAGTGGCGTGCCGGTCAGAGCTGCTTCGGCCCAGGCCAGGGGTGACTGGCCGTTGCCCGGAAGGGACGTGTAGGGGCTGGCGAGCCGCAGCGTGTAGGAGCGGTCCGGGTCAAGGCCGGGGAAGGTGAGTTTCCCCGGCGGGTAGGACGCGCTGGAGGCGGTGAGCGAGTAGGCGAACAGGGCCGCGGACTGGTCGGAGGCGACCGTTCCGCGCAGGTCCATCGCCGGATCCGGCAGGTCCGTGTGAATGATGATGCCGGTGTGGAGGATGTCCCGCCACCGGACGTGGAGGTCGATCCACCCCTTGAGGTGTGCTGTCTCCGTCGCGGTGAGTGTGGAGATATCCCATTCGATGCCGTAATGACCGAAGATCGCTGTCGCTGCCCGGAAGGGCAGGGTATGGGTTCGACCGGTGGAGTGGGAGGTCGGACCGCTGATGTGCATACCCATGAGTTCGGGAGGTACCAGAAGTCCGGTGTACTTCTGGATGGTCAGCCGCTCGAGGGGATCGATGCAGTCGCTGGTCCAGATCCGGTCGGTTTGGTCGAGAATTCCGAGGTCCACGCGGGCTCCGCCGGAGGCACAGCTCTCGATCTCCAGCCCAGGGTGGCGGTCCTTGAGCGTGCGCATCAACCGGTACACGGCAGCGACGTTCTGATGGACGACCGCGTGACCGGTGGAAGCGTCTGCGGCGTCGAGCAGGTCCCGGTTGTGGTCCCACTTGAGGTAGGAAATGTCGTGGGAACTCAGGATCGTGTCAATGCATTCCAGGATGTAGTCGTAGGCGGCCGGGTTCGCGAGGTTCAGGACCTGCTGCTGGCGGCCCGGGACCGGAAGCCTCCCCTCGGCCTGGATGATCCAGTCGGGGTGGTTCACAGCGAGCTTGGAGTCGAGGTTGATCATCTCTGGTTCGAACCAAAGCCCGAATTCCATGCCGAGGCCCCGGACGTGATCGATGAGCGGGGTGAGACCGTCGGGCCAGACCTCGGGGTCAACAAACCAGTCGCCCAGGCTGGAGGTGTCATCGCGGCGGCCATCGAACCAGCCGTCATCCAGGACGAACCGTTCCACGCCCAGGGCGGCTGCCTTGTCGGCAAGGCGGGTAAGGCGGTTGAGGTCGTGGTTGAAGTACACGGCCTCCCAGGTGTTGAGCGTGACGGGGCGGCGGGACGAGGGGTGAGCGGGGCGGGAACGGACCTCGTCATGGAAGCGGGCGGACAGTTGGTTGAGGCCGTGCCCCCAGGACGCCATCATCAGCGGGGCTGTGTACGTCTCGCCTGGCGCGAGGACGATCTCTTCCGGGAGCAGCAGTTCCCCGGCGCTGAGGAATGCCTGGCCCGTCGGAGTCTTCTCGGCGCTGAGCTGATGATTCCCGCTCCAGGCCAGATGTATGGCGTGCACCAGACCTGTCTCGAATCCGAAGGACTGGGTGCCAGCGACCAGCACGAGGCTGGCGTCAGCGCCGGGTCGACCGCGCCGGCTTTCCCTGCGATAGCTTCCCTGGGTAAGCAGGTGGCGCTGGGGGCTCCGTTCGCGCAGATGCCGCCCCGTCGTATCCAGCACCTCGACCGCTGAATCGGGCAACGGCACGGATGCCAGCAGCGACCGTACCTCGTAGTCGGAGTCACCAGTGTTCGTCACCGACAGCTGTTGACGCAGAACACCGCCGGCGGTGAGGCTGATCGACCCGGTAGCGCGAAGGCGGGCAACCTCATCGTTAGCGGTGAACACCACCTCCTGCCCGCCAGCAACCTCTGTCTGCTCGAGCGAAACGTGGCGGAACGCGGGAAAGATATTCGCCCCCTGCCGGTGGCCGGTGAAACCTGGCGTGCCTTGCCAGCCAAACGCTTCCTGCGGAATGACCGACAGCTGGGCTGGGACATCGAGGCCCCCGGAGACGCGTTGCGGCACCAGAGATGCCGCAAGTGCTGAGAGCCGCTGCTCGTTCAAGGCTCCCAGGGACGGCCCCCAGTGCAGGATGGTCGGGACGCCGGGTCCGGAGGCGTCGATTACTACGCTGGTGTCCGCCGCTGATAAGTGGATAGGCATTGCACATTCTTTCAGAAAAGGGATCATGGGGTTCGATACCAGCGCACGCCGTGGGGTTCCAGGGTCAGGGGTGCGTGCAGGCGGCAGCGTTCGCCGGTGATGAGTTCCAGCGCGGTGTCGGGGAGACCCGAGAGGGTGTCAGCGGTGATCTTTTGCGGGGTGTCGGCGAAGTTACCGAAGACGACGACGGTCGAGGGTTCACCGTCGAGCAGGCCGGGGCGCTGGTAGCCGAGGACATGCGGGTTATTGGTGCTAAACGGGACGAGTTGTCCGCCGCCGAATTCTGGTGTCTGCTTCCGCACCTTGATGAGGTGTCTCAGCCGCGTGTAAATCGCCCCGGCGTCCGTGCCGGGGTCTGTTCGGGTCGCGTAGCGGTCTGCGGGGTAGGCGGGTCGGCTCACCCAGCGGCTGTCGCCGGCCTTGGCCGGATCCGCGAGGTAGGAGTAGTCGTTGAGCTGACCGACTTCGTCGCCCAGATAGAGCAGCGGGATACCGCCGGTGCTGAGGATGATCGAGTGGATGAGCAGGATGCGTGCAACAGCGGCGGCGTCGTCGTCTGCTTCCAACCCGGCGAGGGATGCCGCGGTGCCGGAGATGCGGCAGTCCCCGGTACGCGGGTTGTCTTGGAAAGGGACTCCGCGGGCGAAGCTATCGGGGAACCGGTTGACGTAGAAAGCGTTGAGGAACCGGCGGTGGTCATGCCCATTGACGCCGAGCTCGGCGGCCTCTTCGTCGGAGAAGGTCCAGCCGATGTCGTCGTGGCTGCGCACATAGTTGACCCACACGGTGCCCGCCGGGATGCTGTGCCGGCGTTCGAGGGCCTGGGCGAGCAGGGAGACCTCCCGGGTGGCGAGCGAGTTCCAAATGAGGGCCATCTGCAACGGGTTATAGCTGAGCTGGCACTCGCCCGGGTCGATGTACTGCACCACCTCGTCGGGGTGCACTATCGCCTCGGATTTGAACAGGAGGGATGGCGCGCCGAGTCGGCAAACCGCGTTGAAGGCCTGCAGTAGCAGGTGCGCCTCGGGCAGGCTCTCGCAGGTGGTGCCAAGCTGCTTCCAGATGAAGGCAACGGCGTCCATCCGGATGATGTCCACGCCCTGATTGGCGAGGTACAGCATCTCCCCGGCCATCGCCCGGAAGACGCGTGGGTTGCGGTAGTTGAGGTCCCATTGGAAGGAGTGAAAGGAAGCCCAAATCCATCGTCCGTCCTCGAGTTGGACGAACGACCCTGGGTGGTCATCGGGAAAGATCTCGCGGACGGTCCGCTCATAGGCGTCGGGCATCTCCCGGTCAGGGTAGATCAGATAGAAGTCTCTGTACTCCGGGTCCCCGGCGATGGCTTTGCGGGCCCAGGTGTGCTCGCTCGAGGTGTGGTTGAAGATGAAGTCGACCACGAGGGCGATGCCGCTGTCGCGCAGTTCCCGGGCGAGGGCCGCCAGATCGTCCATGGTGCCCAGCGCCGGATCGACGTCGCGGTAGCTGGAGACCGCATATCCTCCGTCGGAGTTCTCTGCCGGTGCCGCGAACAGTGGCATCAGGTGCAGGTAGGTCAAGCCGAGTTCCCGGAAGTAGGGGATGCGCTCGCGCAGGCCGGCGAGGTTCCCCGCGTAGAGGTCCACGTAACAAACGCCACCGAGCATCCGGTGGGACTGGAACCAGTCCGGGGTCATGGCGCGGGCGGCGTCGATGCCCTTCAGATCCGCTGGGCGGTCCTGCCACGACGCGGCGGCGTCGAGTACCACCTGCAGCAGTTCGGCGTCCGCCTCCGGCCCGTAGATGCGGTGAAACAGCGATCGCAATCGGGAGAATTCCCGGTCGAACCGCGCCTCAAAGGACTGCCAGTCGGCATCCGACGTCGCAGGCCGCCGCGCGGACAGCAACTGTTTTTGGAAATGGTCATCAGGCAGACCTGAAGCGGTGGTCGGCACAGTTCTCCTTATTACTCGGTGGCACCTGATGAGGATGCGCGCGGATGTACAGGCGGCCAGAAAATAATACAGCGACTCGCCCGGGGTAGGTCCTCGGATGACGAAAGTCTGGCCGCACACTCCTCGATGCGGCCAGACTTTTCTGCGTCAACTGCGCTGCGGTTGCTGCGTTGAGTGCCTGCGGCTGGTCAAACCTGGCCCACGCGCTGCACCCGCGAGGATTTACTTCACGGACCCGGCCGTTAGTCCGCGGACGAAGAACCGTTGCAGTCCGAAGAAGATGAGCAGAGGCACGACGAGGGTGATGAAGGAACCTGCCGCGACGCGCTGCCAGCCCTGCCCGTATTGACCCAGGAGTGTGTACAGCCCCTGTGTCATCACGGCGTTATCTCCGCTTTGGATGAAGATGTAGGCGACGAGGAAGTCGTTCCACACCCAGAGGAACTGGAAGATTGCGAATGATGCCAGAGCTGGAACGGACATCGGGACGACCAGTTTCCAAAAAATCTGGAAGTGACTGGCCCCATCGATTTTGGCTGCTTCGATGAGTGAGTTGGGCAGGGTCTGCATGTAGTTTCGGAGCATGTAGATCGCCAGCGGCATCGCGAACGTTGCGTGCACGATCCACGCTGCCGGGTACTGACCGATGATCTGGATCCCGGTAATTTCGCCGAACCGGACGAACAGCTGGAGGACGGGGATGATGGCCAGCTGAACCGGAACGACCATCAGCCCCAGCACGATGCCGAAGTAGATTTCCTTACCGCGGAACTGAAAGAAGGTGAAGGCGTAGGCCGCCATCGCCGCGATCATGACAGGTAGCACGGTGGCAGGAACGGTAACGGCCACTGAGTTCCAGAACGTGGTTCCAACATCGAGAGCGGCCCACGCATCAACGAAGTTCTGTCCCGTCCACCCCTGGCCGAAAGGATCGACGAAGACAGTCCACCATCCGGTCGCGTCGACCCCGGCTTTGGTGCGGAAACTCGTGATGAGCAGTCCGAGCAAGGGGAAAAGCCAGATCAGGGCGATGGCCCCCATGATCAGGGTGGTGATGATGTGGGGCTTCTGCGCTTCGCCTGCTGCATTGAGGCGCCGCTTCTTCCGGTGGACATCGACGGTTGTTCGGCCTTTGGTTTCGTCGACGACCGGGGTAGGGATGAGAGTCATCGGAGTTCCTCCTGCGCCTTATAGCTGCGGATCTGATAAACGATGAGGGGGACCACAGCGATCATCAGGAGGATGACCACAGCGGCAGCCTTGCCGGGATTCTGGAAGCTGAAGAGCTGCGAGTAGAAGTCCACGGCAAGCACGCTGGTGTTGTACTGGCCTCCGGTCATTGCATAGATGATGTCGAAGATCTTCATGACGAAGATGACAACGGTGACGAAGACCGCCAGGATCGTGCCGCGAATCTGCGGGACAATGACGAGGAAAAAGGCGCGTCGTTCGCTGGCCCCGTCCAACCGGGCTGCTTCGATGGTTTCTTCAGGAACGGCCTTGATGGCAGCTGAGAGAAGCACCATGGCAAAGCCGGCATAAAGCCAGATAGCGATGCACATGATCAGGAAACTGTTGAGACGACCCGCGTCCAGGGTCAGCCAAGGCACCGGATCCTGATTGGTGAGGCCCGTCCAGATCGAGTTAAGCAGATAGATTTGCGGATTGCCGGGAGGGGCGTAGAAGTAGATGAACCTCCAGGTGACCGCGGCTGCGACGCCGCTGATGGCCATGGGCACAAAGATCATTGCCTTGAAGGTGGTCTCCCGGCGTTTCCCCAACTTGTCCGTGAGGATCGCAACGGCAAGACCGATCACAACCGTAGCTGCAGGGACAACGAGGACCCACAGCAGGTTGTTGAGCAGAACACCGAGAAACCCTGGGTCGGTCAGCAGCTCCTGGTAGTTCTGGAAACCTACGAAAGTGTCGCCCTCACCACGCCTCAGGCTGGTTTGGGTGAAGCTCTGCACGATGGTGCGCAGAGCCGGGTAGAGGAGAAATATTGCCACCAGCACGAAGACGGGGGCTAGGAAGACGTACGGCAGGAGCCGGGACTTCCACTTGTTGTTTGACTGCTCGACGAGCCAGTTCAGGCTCCAGAAGATCAGTAGTGATATGCCGAGTCCGAGGACCACGGAGATGAGTGCGCTGAAGATGGGCATCGCTTGGACCACCTGACGTTTCTACGAGGATGAGCCGAGGCGGCCGGGGACCAAATATCGGCCCCCGGCCGCTTGGGAGGTGGTTATCGGTCTGGCCAGGAGGCATCGATGGCGGTGAAGGCTTCCTCCATGGAGGATTGGCCTGAGAACCAGTTGGTCAGCTGCGTCCATTCGGTTCCTGCGCCAACTTCTCCGGGCATCTGGTCGGAGGCGTCGAAGCCGAAGACTGACGACTCGGCGAGGAGGTCTTGTGCCTTCTTCTGGAATTCCGAGGTGTAGTTCGAGGCATCGAAGTCACTGTGCGGGGAAAGGAAGATTGCCTGGCTGGCGTATCCATTGGTGCCGAAATCTTTGCCCACGAGGTACTCGATGACCTGCTTGGTTTCATCTGAGTCGGTGAACGCTCCGACGAGGTCTCCACCACCAAGCATCGCTGCATCGGTGCCTTCGGGGGAGGGGAGCTGGAAGAAGTCGATGTTGGACAGGTCGCCCGCTTCGATCTGGGATTTGATTTCATCGGGGAAGAAGTCAGAAATAAATGAACCCTGACGCATCATGAAGCACTGGCCGTTGTCCTTGCCATCAGCGAAGAGCTGGTTGCCGGCGGTTTGGAAGGATGTCGTCGCAGCAGCGGGACCGCCGCCGTTGATCTTTCCCTCTTCCAACAGTTGGCTGGCCACCTTTTCGCCAGCCTTCTTCACGAGATCGCTGTCGAAAGTCACGTCGCCTGCAATCCAGGCGTTGTACTCCTCGAGGCCGCCGTAGCGCAGCACATACTCTTCGAGCCAGTCTGTTGCAACCCAGCCGGTGGCTGCACCCGATTCCATCCCCACGCACCAGGGCGAACCGAGATCCTCGTCGATGATGGTGGACTGCAGTTCGGTCAATTCCTCATCCGTGCTGGGGATGCTGAGGCCTGCCGCTTCGAAGGCACTCGGGTTGTACCAGACAAGTGACTTGACGTTGATGGAGTAGGGCAGTGCGTAGGTTTTCCCGTCAACCTGGGCGATAGTGCCCAGTCCATTTGCCTGGTCGGCCGTAATCGCGTCGACGTCTATGCCAAGGTCCTCAAGCGCGTAAAGGGTGTTGGTCTGGCTCTTAAGGACGCCGGGCTGGGGGTAGATCGCGATATCGGGTGGGTTTCCGGCACTGGCACGCGAGACGACGGCCGTCTGGAAGTCGGTGTTGCCGTCGTAGGTGACCTTGACGCCAGACGTTTCCGACCATTTGTCGAGATCCGCCTGGAACGCTGCGGCCTGCACATCGGTGAACGCGCCCAGAATCGTGATTTCTTTGGCGTCGCCACCGCCATCCTCGCCGCCGCCGCCGCCGGAGCAACCGGTGAGGGCGAGCGCTATTGCGACAGTCAGTGAGCCGGCGATCTTATTAGGAAGCTTCATCGCTTCGTCCTTTCAATGACGAGTACTATAACCAAAACGTTTGGTGTTGAACGACTGTAACCAAAATCACACCCAAAGACAAAACGTTTTAGGTCTCAGGAACATAACGATTGGAGAACCATGGAACCTGCCCCTGCGCTGCCGCGTCCAAAGTTTCATTTCACCTCGCAGGGGTGGATCAACGATCCCCATGCGATCACCTTCGCCAACGGCCGGTACCACCATTTCTTCCAGTACGTCCCTGGGCAAACGGCCTGGGGGCTGGGGTGTTCCTGGGGCCACGCCAGCGGCCCGGACCTGTTCTCCCTCGAGGAACTGAAGCCTGCCCTGGTGCCCGGGGAAGGAGACGACGGTGTCTGGTCCGGCTCGCTCATCATCGACGCAGCAGGAACCCCGACAATTTTCTATACGTCAGTGACCAGTGACCATCCGGCGCTGGGTGCGGTGCGGACGGCGACCCCCCTTGACGATGACTGGATTGAGTGGCAAAAGGGTCCCATCGTGCTGTCCCCGCCGGTGGTGGAGAGTCTAAGCGCTTTCCGGGATCCGTCCTTCATCCGCTCAGCTGACGGCTGGCACATGATTGTTGGTGCCGCCTTCGCGGATGGCCGGGCTGGCGCCCTGGGATATTCGTCCACTGACGGTGTCACCTGGCGCGAGGATGGCCCTGTACTCAGCCGTTCGACGAATGAAAACCGTCCGCTATGGAGCGGAGCCATGTGGGAGTGCCCCCAGATCGTGGAAATTGATGGGCAGCATGCGCTCATCGTCTCCGTGTGGGATGACGACGTCCTCGTCGACGTCGTCTACGCCCTCGGTAACTTCGCCGACGGCGTCTTCACCGTGCGCACCTGGCGGCGACTCAGCTACGGGCCCTCGCCGTACGCGGCAACAACCTTCCAGGACGCCGAGGGCAAGCCCTGCATGATGTTCTGGCTCCGTGAGATTGCCGGCACGGAGTGGATGGGTGCTCACTCGATTCCGTATCGCATTTCGATCGAGGATGATTCGTTGATGCTCACACCCCATCCCGACCTTGATAACTATCAAATCCCCGACAGACCTCGATCGGAGACATTACCTGGTTCGGCGTACGACATCCTCTGGCCTGCATCGGCTGAGAATCATTTCGAAATCAGGCAGGACCATGCCGCGGTGCTCTCCTTCGAGCGCGGTTCAACTCATCTCGCGGTCTGTTTGCAGAATGAGGAATACAGCTTCCCGTGGGCGGGCGACATTCGCATCATCGTCGACGGGCCCGTGGTCGAAGTTTGTTCGCGGGCCGGCGTGTTCGCCGCACCGATGGCGGCGCTGGAGAAGTCATGGACCATTGTGGGTGCAGACGTGACGGTGTATCGGCTAGCGCGGGAATAGGTCCCCGACGCGAGGCGCTGAAATCGACTCTCGGGTCACCAGCTTGCCCGGCAGCCGGGTCTCCAACGGGGCAGCGGGTCGCTCCGATATCATCTCCGCCAGCGCCGCATCAACTGCCCACCTCCCCATACCGTAATGGGGTAACTCGACAGTTGTCAGGCCCGGCTGTAGCGCCGCGGCGACCGGCTCGAAATTGTCCACGGAGATGAAGGAAAGATCCGCGGGGATACTCACACCCATTCTCATGGCCGCCTGATACACGCCCATCGCCATCGGATCGTTGAAACAGAACACAGCGGTGACATCTTGGGAAGCCGACTCGATCATCTGCGTGAAGGCGACACGGCCTGATTCCGAGGTGCCGGTATCCTGGCCGGTAAAGACCCTGGGCTGCAGGCCGGCGTCGCGCATCGCCGCCTCGTACCCCGTTGCCCGCCCGGTTTTGCCGCGCCCGGCCCCGGTGACCGTGAGGTGAGCGATGGCAGTGTGGCCAGCGGACAGGAGGGTTTCGGTAGCCAGCCGACCGATCTGCTCCTCATCGGGAACCACTGAGCGAAGCTCCCCGCGGCTGTCGGTAGTGTCCACCAGCACCGACGGGATTCGATCAAGCTCCGGAGGTAATTCGCTGGAATCCTCATGGAACATTCGTGCATAGACGACAGCGTCAATCTGGGCGGCCAGGAGCGCGGCAAGTTGTTTTGATTCAATGTCACTATCGCGATTTGAGTTCACGACCACCAGAAGCTGGCCGCGCTCTGACGCGGCATCCTGGGCGCCAAGGACAACACCGGTGGCAAACGGTGTAGTAGCAATGTCGTCGGATACCAGGCCGACGATTTGTGAACGCCTGCTCCTCAACCCGCTGGCCATCCGGTTCGGGGCATAGCCCAGTTCGCGGGAGACCTCCAGCACGCGCTTCCGGGTGGATTCAGCAACCTTGCCCCTGCCGCTCAAGGCGTGAGAGACGGTCGTGATCGACACGGAGGCCGCTCGAGCAACATCCTCGATTCCGACAGGCTTGACGAAAGCATCACTAGACGCCACGGTTGCTCCCCTCAATGCGCTTCGTACAGATCACTGTAGACCAAAACGTTTACCGTGAGACCTGTGCCACACGCCAGCCGGCAATTCCCAACCGGTATTGCCGCTGGTATTCCACCCGCGGGTCAGGAAAAGCCGCCATCGTCCGTTTAGATCTCACCACGGCGTTACCGGAGTAATTGTGGAGTGTGACCCGGTTGATGACATATCGCAACAATTACTGCACGTGCTCTGCGAGTTAGCGGCCAGCTATCTTTTTAGCCCTATGCTGTGTGAACACAACGGCGGGAACCACCGGACAGGGCACGATGGAGCAGGCTAGCAGTTTTCATGGCAGTCGTTTGGGTAGTGCTCAGCCCGGACGTCGCGACGAGGGACTGCTTCGCTTGATTGCGCTGTTGCTGGCCGCCTACGTCGTATCGCTCTGGCTGGGTAGCGAGGGCATACTGCGGTCTTCAGTCGTCACGACTCTGGGCCTGGCCACGGAGGCTGCGGCAGTACTGCTGTGCTGGCGGGCAGCCCGGTTTGTTGGGTATCGGCGTCTGGAGGTGACGCTGGGAGCATGCGCCGTCACGTCCTACTGGATCGGTGACGGAATCTACACCTATTCTTCAATCGACGGCGCACCCCTGATGACCGCGTCTATGGCCGACGTCGGCTACGTCGCGTTCGCCGCGCTGATTTTCGGGTCGCTGGGCCTGGTGGTTTACCGTCAAATGCGGGGTCTCGTCTGGCCCGTCCTGCTGGACAGCCTGGTGGGTACGCTGGCTGCAGCATCGGTGATTTCAATTGTTCTTGCCCCTGCCCTCAGCGCGGCAGCCGTTTGGCCGGTGTCGCTTGAATCGGTCATCGCCGTCGCCTATCCGCTGCTGGACATCGTCATCATTGCCCTGATCGCCGGAATACTCGCCTCGCGGGGGCTGGACCTGGGCCGGCGCTGGCCGGTCCTGCTGGCTGGGCTGGCGCTCTTCATTGCTTTCGACATTGCTTACGCGTTGGACCCCGGAGCCTATGCAATAGGTTCGATCTCTGATGCGGGCTGGACCACGGGCGTCATCGCGGTCGCACTATGGGTCGATGGGGTGGCGCAGCCGTCAGTATCGCAGCCGTCAGGATCGCAGCATCGCGGCGCGGCCGGCATTCCAGCGCTCGCGGCTCCGATCGTGTCGACTGTTGCCGCTCTAGGCGTTCTGATCCTGGCCAGCCAGACCGCGCTACCCGCGCTCGCCGTCGTTCTGGCCTGCTCGACTCTGGCCGCGGCGGCCATCCCACTGAGCTTCAGGCACCGGTTGCAGCGAACCCTGGCGCGAACCGACGATCTCACTGGGCTGACGAACAGGCGAGCCCTGCACTCCGACGCCTCCCTCCTGCTTCAACCGGGTCGGAGAGGGGCGCTTCTGCTGCTCGATCTTGACAGGTTCAAGGATGTCAATGACGGGCTGGGACACGATATTGGTGACGGGCTACTGCAACGGGTCTCCCAACGACTGGTCGAACAAACCCGTACTGCCGATCTGGTTTCAAGAATTGGTGGCGACGAGTTCGCGATTTTCCTGGACGATGCGTCGGAGGAGACTGCGGTCGAGGTCGCAGCCCGAATCTCAGATTCACTATCGAGGCCGTTCCTTATTGGTGCCGTCTCGGTCCAGACGAGTGCCAGCATCGGGATCGCAATGTTCCCAGCACACGGGGCCAACCTCGATTCGCTGTTGCGGAGTGCCGACGTCGCCATGTACCGGGCGAAAGGCGATCACAACAGTCACGAGCTGTATCACCTCGACTACAACGACCACCGTGAGATCCGTTTCCGTACGGTGCAGGAGCTGCGGGCCGCGCTCACGGAGGGTCAGCTGGTAATGCACTATCAACCCAAGATCCGGCCAGGGTGCACCGAGATTACCGATGCGGAAGCGCTGGTGCGGTGGAACCACCCGACCCGGGGTCTGCTCTATCCGAAGGCGTTTCTCCAGTTCGCCGAGGATGCGGGGATGATGCCGCAGCTTACCCAGGTGATCCTGCGTCAGGTGCTGGACCAATTGGTCAGCTGGCGGTCCGAAGGGTTGGATCTGACGATCGCGGTCAACGTGTCTGCCAGCTGCCTCCGGCCAGATCTTCCACACCAGATCACGCAGCTGTTGAGCGAACGCAACCTGCCCCCGATGGTTCTGCAGCTCGAGATCACCGAGGAAGTCCTGATGCTGGACAGTCTTCGCACCGTCGGTGTGCTGCGCGAATTGCGGGCGAGGGGGATCGAGATTTCCATCGATGATTTTGGCACCGGCTACAGTTCGCTCGCCTATCTGAGGGACCTTCCCGTGGCCGAGCTCAAGCTGGATCGATCCTTCATCTCCCCGATGCACCGGGACCGGCGGGCTGCCGGGCTGGTCGCCTCCATCATTGACCTGGCACACAGCCTTGGTCTGCGGATCGTGGCAGAGGGGGTCGAGGACGAAGCCGCCTTCACCGAGTTGAGCCGCCAGGGTTGCGACCTGATCCAGGGGTATTACCTCAGCAGGCCCATTCCCGCTGAGGCATTCGACGCCTGGCTGGGCAGTCGTCGGCTGGCAGCCGATCCTGTCTGACGTCGTCGGCCCCTCTAAGGCAGAGCCGCCGAAGCGGCTCAGCGGGTCACTGTGGCTCCTGTCGAATGATCAGGAGAGTCCTGCGAGGAGGTCCTGCAGGGCCTTCCGGTAGTCGGCAAAAGCCGCCTTACCCTTGACGGTGATAGCGACATAGGTGGCGGGAGTGCGCCCCTCAATGGTCTTGGTGATCTCCACATACCCCGCCTCCTCGAGCTTGCGCAGGTGGGTCGACAGATTGCCCGCTGTCATGTCCAGGATCTTGCGCAGCTTGGTGAAGGCAATGCGGTCCCGCTCGCCGACTTCGTTGAGAGTGGTGATGGCTCGCAGGCGGGCCTCGGCATGGATGATGGGGTCCAGCTCAGGCATGGGTCAGCTGCCTTTGCTGACGACGGCGGACAGTTTCCACCGCGGCGCCCGCCAGGAAGCCGCCAGAACCGAAGATGAAGAACACGGTGAGATAGTGCTCGGACCCACTCAGCAACGCCACCATGTTGATGACCAGGAACCAGACGCCCATGAGGGACTGGGTTTTATCGTTGAAGGTGGTTCCGCCGGTGATGTAAAGAAGTCCCACAATCAGAATCGCGATGCCGTTGATCAGCATGCCACGGACCCAGAAGTCGTCGACGACGTTGGCGATGATTCCACTCAACGTGCCCATGACGAGGAACCCCAGCGCCCAGGCAACGCCGTACATGGCGCCGAGGAACGCGCTGTGCCCTCGGATCCCACGGCTGTAACGGCCGGTAGTGACAATCGTGATCACGATGGCGATTAGCAGGAAGCCGCCGAAGATGGCTAGCGCGGGCTCATGATTGAGCGGTAGCCACCCGAAGCGGGAGCCATGCAGGGTGCCGAAACCCAGCAGCCAGGAAAGCCCCCAGACCAGATACAGCAGGGCTTCATTGCCGCGGAGCTCACGACGAGCAGTGTCTTCGGCGCTCTTCACCACGCGAAGAGCGTTGTGGAGATCGAGCGGCTGATCGCCGTCGGGTGCTTGAGTAATCATTTGGTTCCCCCTGGTCTGGACTACGCGCTAACCGATTATGCAAACTAGTTTGTCACGCAAACCAGTCTGTGCGCAAGAGGGGGGCGGGATGATCTGGTGGGCTAGTGGTTTGGCGCGCCGCGGAGGGTCGACGCCGCGAGCAGGCCGGCAACGACCGCCAGCGCGCTGGCAAAGAGAACAACGCCAGCCCAGCCAAAACCGCCGAAGAAGAATCCCCCGATCCAGCCAATCAGGCTGGAACCGGCGTAGTAGAAGAAGTTGTAGAGGCTCGACGCCTGGGCGCTGCCCAGCGCAGCAAGTCGCGGCGTCCACCCGGCAGCCACCGCGTGAACGGTGAAGAACCCGCCCGTGAAAATCACCAGACCTACGACAATCAGGGGCAGCGAATCGGTGAGCGTGATCAGCAGGCCGATGACTATCACCGGGATCCCGGCCAGCATCACCCGAAGCCGGCCAAACCGGACGGCCAGGGTTCCGGCCACCCGGGAGGTGACGGTTCCGGCCAGGTAGGCGAGGAACAGCAGGCTGATCACCGCGACGGGGAGGCCGAATGGCGGGAGCTCAAGCCGGAAGCCGAGGTAGTTGTACACCGCGACGAACCCGCCCATCAGCAAAAATCCCTGGGCATAGAGGCCGAGCTGCCTCGGCGACCTGAGGTTGTGGACGATCCGTTCAGACAGCTTCGGTCCGATCCCCCTGACCACGGGGGTGAATCGTCGCGGCGCGGGGGCCAGCCACACGAAGGCCACGGCCGCCAGCGCTGCCATGAGGCTTGCGGCCAGTACACCGGCGCGCCAATCGAACAGGTCGGCCACCGGGCCCGCCACCAGCCGCCCGGACAGCCCACCGATGGTGGTCCCCGCAACATACGTCCCCGCGGCGACGGCGGCGTGTAACCGCTGCACCTCCTCGTTGAGGTATACCAGGGCGATGGCGGGGATGCCGCCGAGGGCTGTGCCCTCCAGGAACCGCAGCGCCAGCATCAGCTCGAAGGTGGGTGCCAGGGGAACCAACAGCCCGAAGGCGACGGCGGCGCTGATGGCCCAGGTCATGGTGCGTTTGCGGCCTGCCCGGTCGGCTACCCAGGACCAGGGGATGACCGCCAGCGCGAGGCCGATGGTGGCGGCAGACACGGTGAGAGCTGCCTGCGCCGCCGAGATGGAGAAGCCGTCGGCGATGCTCGTGAGCACGCTCTGCACCGAGTACAGCTGGGAAAAGGTAGCCACTCCGGCGAAGAACAGGGCCCAGAGCATCCGGTTATACGCTCGGCTCCCTTTTGCATGACCGTCCCACATCGCGGGCGGGGTCATCGCTCGCCTAAACCCGACGATAGGTCAGGTCAAAGATCATCCTGCCGGCCTCGTGGGCCTTGTTCTCGAAGCTGGTGAGGATTCGGCCGTCAAAGCGGGGGGCCCACCCGCCGCGGGTGTCGATTCCCTCATTGACTCCGGTGTTTCCGGTGCTGACGGGGTCTTTCCCTTCCCTGACCGGGGCTCCGCCGACCACCAGTTCCACCCCGCTTTCCCACACCTGGGTGAGGGGGCTGTCCGCGCCGGTGCGTTCGCCGTCGTGCGCGTTGGTGAAATCATCTGACGCGTCCAGGACGTCGCGCATCTGCACGGCGTAGTCGGACCAGTCGGTTGCCAGCCGCCAGAGGCCGCCCGGTGCGAGCACTCGTGCCGCGACGTCGGCGAAGTCCGCTTTGACCAGGCGGCGCTTCCGGTGGCGGGTTTTGTGCCAGGGGTCGGGGAAGAATACCCAGAGTTCGCTGACGGATCCTTCCGGCAGCATGGTGGCGAGGGCCTCGGCCGCGTTGGCCTGCGCGATCCGAACGTTGGTGAGCCCCTTCTGCTCGATCCGCAGCAGGGTCTGGGCGAGGCCCGGTTTGTAGACTTCCAGCGCCAGGAAGTTGAAGTCCGGCTGCAGCTCGGCGGCGTGGGTGATCGCTTCGCCGAGGCCCGAACCGACTTCGACGACGAGGGGTGCGTCACGGTCGAACTCGGCTGCGGCGTCGAACCGGTACTCGGGATCCACTGAAGTGTCGGCCATGGTGCTGCGTGGGACGTCGACCACGAAGCCGTCGAGTTCCGCCCACGCCTGGCGGCGCCGGCCTTGGAGGCGCGATCCCCTCCGGACGAAGGAAACCGGCTGGGACAGGTGCTGCTCGGCTGGTGGAGTGGGGGCTGCTGGGTTAGTGCTCATTGTTCTAAGCGTATCCAAGCGAACGAAACGCGCCCGCAGTGAGTGTCAGAACGACCCCGGACAAGCGGGTCAATCCAACACTCTCAGCGGGCGCGTCCCAGAAAACGCGGCCCCAGGAAAACGGGGCCCTAAATGAGGGAGCCTAGTGGTCCGACTCGGCTGCCGCGGCCGCTGCCGCCTTCTCAGCGTCCTTCTCGGCCCGCAGAGCTTCGGACTCGTCCTGCTCTTCAGCCTTCTCCTGGTGGATGACCTCCGCGAGGAGCTTCTCCATCTCCTTGGCAACCCCACCGGCGGAGGCCGGGTTCTGGCCGGTCACCAGACGCTCGTCGACAATGACCTTCTCCTCGAAGACACCAGCCGAAACATGGGTGGCACCCTGCTCCTCAAGGCGGTCAGCCAGGAAGAACGGAATGATCTTGTCCTTGTCGGCGGCGACTTCCTCATCGTTGGTGAACGCCGCAACGCGCTTGCCTTCGACCAGGCGCAGGCCATTTTCCAGCTCTACGTTCAGCAGGCCGGCGGGGCCGTGGCAAACGGCTCCGACCACTCCGCCAGCGTTGTACACGCTGGCAACAAGCTTCTGCAGACCCTCGCTGTCCGGGAAGTCCCACATGGTGCCGTGCCCGCCGACCAGGTAAACGGCGTCGTACTGCGAAGGATCAACGACGTCGACCCGTGCCGTGTTGTACAGGCCGGCCTTGGTGGTCTCGTCCTCGGTGAAGGCCACCTGGATCGGGTCGGATGTGTCGACCTCGTCGCGGGGCGGGACGCCACCCTTGATGGAAGCGAAGTCAACGAAGTGACCCGAATCCTTGAAAACCTTCCATGGATGAGCAGCCTCGGCCACGTTGTAGCCGGTCTTCTCGCCGGTGTCGCCGAGTTCGGAAACGCTGGTCAGTACAAGTAGGACTTTTTTCATTGAGTGCTCCTCTAGTCGTTATTTCCACCCTAGGCGAGGAGCACTGGCAGCGCACCTCGCGCCGGGCGGAGGCCCCAGTCAGCTCACGACGGCGGCCAGTTCGGCGATCCGCGCCAGCGCCAGCTGCGTGTACAGGGCTGCACCGTCGCCCAGCACATTGTCGTCGAACGTCGCATACGGAGAATGGTTGAAGGCACTCTTCAGCGGATCGGAGCCGGGCGTCGCCGCGGACAGGAAGACGAAACTGCCCGGTACCGCTGCCAGGATCCGCGAGAAGTCCTCGGATCCGCTCAGCGGCTGGGCCATTCTGCTGTACCGTTCCGAGCCAAACAGGTCGGCGATGACCGATTCCGCCCGCACCGTCTCGTCGTCGTCGGTGACGGTCAACGGATATTCGGTCGAGTAGTCAACGGTCACCTCAACCCCGTGGGCGGCGGCAATGCCCGCCAGAAGCCGCGGGATCACGTGCTGCAGCTTTTCCCGGTTTGCCTCCGAGAACGTCCTGACCGTCGCCTCAAACATGGCCGACTCGGGGATCACATTGCGTTTGGTGCCAGCCCTGAGCACCCCAACGGTCACCACCACCGGATCGAACATGTTGAACTGCCGGGTAATCATCACCTGCAGGGCGGTCACCATCTCCGCTGCGGCGGTGATGGGATCCTTCGCCAGATGCGGGGCGGAGCCGTGCCCGCCGGCTCCATGCACGGTCACCGAGAGCCCATCCGACGCCGACATCAGCGTGCCGGGGCGCGTCGCCAACCGGCCATTGGATTCCAGCGCCGACATGACGTGCAGCCCATATGCGGCGTCGGGCAGCCGCCCGGCCACCTCGAGCACTCCCTCGCGGATCATCACCCCTGCGCCGTCGAACCCTTCCTCTCCCGGCTGGAACATGAGGACGACGTCGCCGGCGAGTTGAGCCCGCCGCTCGGCCAGGAGGGTGGCGGCACCGGCGAGCATCGAGGTGTGCAGGTCGTGGCCGCACGCATGCATGGCCCCGTCAATAGTCGAGGTGTACCCCACTCCCGTCTGCTCCTGGACGGGCAGGGCATCCATGTCTCCGCGCAGGAGGACCACCGGCTTGTCGGCTGACGAGTAGGCGCCCTGGCCACGGAGCACAGCGGTCACCGAGGTGGTGTCCCGGCCCAGGGTGATTTCGTAGGGCAGGCCGTCAAGAGCCTCGAGCACCTTCTCCTGGGTGCGGGGCAGCTGCAGGCCGATCTCCGGCTCCTGGTGCAGACGGTGGCGCAGGCGCACCAGGTCGTCCTGGATGCCGTGAGCTTCGGCGAGTACCGTCTCAGCGAAGTGTGTCATGGGTCCCCCGATAGCTGTGGTGTCAGTCACTTCCACCCACAGTCCACGGCCAAACCGCCCCCAACGCAAATCCAGGACAGCTTTCGCTGATAGAGTTGGGGTACTTGTCTGCGTGTCGGCTTGGTTGGGATCACTTCAACTGTGCTGGAAAACGATCGCAGCTTGCGTCGATGAACGCATTCTTTTGTCCCGCATTTGAGCTCCCAACATTGTGAGCGCGGTTGACACTGTCTGACTTTTCCTCGGCGAACCCCTCGCGTCAACCGATTCGTGGGGAAGATGAGAAGAAAGTTCGTGTACCTACATGACTACTTTTGCTGCACTCGGTGTGCCCAAGGCTCTGGTCCAAACCCTTACTGCCCAGGGAATCACCGAACCGTTCCCCATCCAGGTCAAAACCCTGCCGGACACCCTGGCTGGCCGCGACGTGCTTGGCCGTGGCCGCACCGGCTCCGGTAAGACCCTCGCCTTCGCGCTGCCCATGGTGGCCCGGCTCGCCGAGCAGGAAGCCGCCTACCGCCGGAAGCCCGGTCGCCCCCTGGCCCTGGTCCTCGCCCCGACCCGCGAGCTCGCCACCCAGATCAACGCCACCATTGAGCCGCTGGCCACAGTGCTCGGGCTGAACACCACGGTCATCTACGGCGGCGTCTCCCAGGCCCGCCAGGAGAAGGCGCTCCGCGCCGGCGTCGACATCGTCATCGCCTGCCCCGGCCGTCTTGAGGACCTGATGCGCCAGAAGCTCATCACCCTCGACGCCGTGGAAATCACCGTCCTGGACGAGGCCGACCACATGGCTGACCTGGGCTTCCTTCCCGTCGTGAAGAAGCTCCTGGACACCACGCCCAAGGAAGGCCAGCGCCTGCTGTTCTCGGCCACCCTGGACAACGGCGTGGACAAGCTCGTGCAGCGGTACCTGACCAACCCCTTGACCCACTCGGTCGATGACCCCCAGGCCTCGGTGACCACCATGGAGCACCACGTGCTGCTGGTCGGCGACCAGACCCAGAAGAAGCAGCTGATCGTTCAGCTCGCCTCAGGGAGCGGACGTCGTCTGCTCTTCATGCGTACCAAGCACCACGCCCGTAAACTGGCCAAGACCCTGACCGACGCCGGCATCCCGGCCGTCGATCTGCACGGCAACCTGTCGCAGAACGCCCGTGACCGGAACCTCGCCGAGTTCTCCTCCGGCGACGTGCGCGTTCTGGTCGCCACCGACGTCGCCGCCCGCGGTGTGCACGTGGACGACGTCGAACTGGTGGTCCACGTGGACCCACCCACCGAACACAAGGCATACCTGCACCGCTCGGGCCGTACCGCCCGCGCCGGTTCGTCAGGGACCGTCGTCACGATCACCCTGCCGGAGCAGAAGTCCGAGGTGCAGAAGCTGATGCGCGCCGCAGGCGTTGACGTCGCCTTCGAGAACGTGAAAGCCACCTCACCGCTGGTCGGCAAGCTGATCGGTGATGTCGCGGAGAAGATTGACCCCCGCACCCGGGCGTCGCTGGTCGCATCCCGCGAGGCACAGCGTGGGGGCGGTACCTCCACTGGAGCCAATGCCCAGCGCAAGCGCCGCGGCACGGCAGCACCGTCAACGGGTGGCCGCGGTGGACGTGGTGGACGCGGACGCGTTGCAGCCGAGCCAGGTAACCGGTCAGACCGCCGGCAGGATCAGCCCCGCGGAGCCCGCTTCGGCGGCCAGACCGGCGCTTCGGCTGGCGCAACCACCGGCGGCGCACGCCGTCGCGACGACGACCGTCCAGCCGGCTCAGGCAACGGTGGCGGTAACCGCACCCGTCGTCCCGCCAGTGGCGCCCGGGCAGCCGACGTCGCTCCGCAGGGCAAGTCCGCTCACCGCTCCAGCACATCAGGGGCCAAGCAGGAGCCAGGCAACCAGCGCAACCACACCCCGTCGACCGGTGCCGGACGTCGCCCGTCAGGGCCGCGCCGTGCCACTGCACCTGCATCAAACGATCGCCGCAGCAACTAGCTGGTAGACGCTGAACCGTCGACAAACAAACAGTGCCCTTCCCCATGCGGGAGGGGCACTGTTTGTTTGTCGGGAGGGCCGCCCATGGACCCAACGTGCGCAATGAAGGAAGATTGAAACCATGAACGCAATACTGAACGTCATCTGGCTGATTTTCGGCGGCATCTGGCTAGCCCTGGGATACGTCCTCGCCGGTGTGATTTGCTGCCTGCTGATCGTGACCATCCCCTTCGGCATTGCATCCTTCAGGATCGCCGCCTACGCCATCTGGCCCTTCGGCCGCACGATAGTGGACCGGGGCGGCCGAGCATCAACCCTGTCGACGCTCGGCAACGTCATCTGGATTGTTGTCGCTGGCATCTGGCTGGCCATCGGGCACGTCCTGACCGCCATTCCCATGTTTATCAGCATCATTGGGATCCCACTCGGCATCGCGAACCTGAAGATGATCCCGGTTTCGCTGACACCGCTCGGCAAGGAAATCGTCGAGACGCGCGGTACCAGGGTCCCGCAGCTCCGCTAGCTACTCCGCGGCGCCGCGCAGGAAAGCAGCCATCAGCGGCCCGCCGGACGTCGAACCCAGGTCGCCTTCCTCCACGAACACCGCGACCGCGAGGTCGCCCTGCAACGCAACGATCCACGCGTGGGTCCGCGGTGGGTCCTCGTTACCAAACTCGGCGGTACCGGTCTTGGCGAGCACCGGATCGCCCGGCACATCGGCCAGCACCGTGGCGCCGCCTTCGGCCACGACGGCGGCCATCAGGGTTTGCAGCGTTCCCGCCTCCTCGACGGTGAGTGCACCGGGCGTCCCCGCCGGCGACGGCGACGAGTCGGCCCCGGTGACATCCCCGGCCGGATCGGCGGCGAGCAGGGTCGGGGTAACACGCTCACCTGCCCCCACGCTCGCAGTCATGACGGCGAGGGCCAGGGGCGAAACGAGGACCTCCCCCTGGCCGATCATCGACGCAGCGTGGGCGGTGCCTTCTGCAGTTTCGGGCACCGAACCGAAGAACGCTGGAATACCGATCGACGCTTCGACCCCCACGCCGAGATCTGCAGCGGCGGCCGCCAGTTTTTCCTGCGAAACGACGTCGCGGGTGGCAATGAAACCGGTGTTACAGGACTGGGCGAAGGTCTGCAACAGCGGGATATCGCCAAGGAACGCTGCAGGGTAAGTGCTGGCGTTGTTGAAGGACCGGCCATCGACCACCAGTTCCTCGGTGCACTGGGTGGAAGATTCCGGGGTAAACCCTTCGCGGAGCAAGGCCAGCGAGGTGGCAACCTTGAACGTCGACCCGGGGGCGTACTGACCCAACAGTGCGGTCTGCAGACCGGCACTGCCGGGGCCATTGGCGACCGTGAGGATCTCACCGGTGGAGGGACGCACCGCAACGATTGCCGACGCCGACGGTTCCTCCTCAAGCACCTCTTCGGCAAGGGCCTGCAGCGACTGATCAACGGTAATGTTCAGGGGCTCACCAGCCACCGGATCTTTCTCGAAGAGGGGTCGGGCTTCGACGCCGTCGGCCGGCTCAGCGGGGGTCGCCGTGATGGTCAGGCCGGGGGTGCCGGCCAGCTGGTCATTGTGCTGCAACTGCAGGCCGGACAACCCGGTGACGTCCCCGGCTTCCAGCTCGGCGCCGGACTGCTCAATCAGCTCCGCGCTGGCCTGGCCCACCGACCCCAGCAGCTCCCTGGCGAAGGTGCGGGTGGGGGCGAGGGCAAGTTCGTCAGGGAGGGCCAGGACGCCGGGAACGGCGTCGAGCTCGTCATCCGTTATGGTGCGTGAGGCGTCATCGCGCAGGACAATCGCCTCCACGAAAGCCTCCGGACCCGCCCCTTCCACCTGGCTGGTGAAGGCCGCCGGGTCCACTCCGACAAGGCCGGCGAGGTCCTGCGCGGATCCTGCGAGCTGCTCTTCCTTGAGCTGGGTTTTGTCGAGACCGATGCGGAGGACCGGACGGTCAGTCACGAGCACCTGACCGTCGGCGCCGAGGATGTCACCGCGGGCCGCCGGGACCGACGAGATCGCCAATACTTCGCCGGCAGCCAACCCCTCAACTGCGACAGCCGGATCCCAGACCACCTGCCACACGTCGTCGGTTCGCGACAGCTCGACGGTGGTGGAGTAGGTCCAGTCCTCGTCGCTTTCATCCACATCCCACACGTGGTTTAACTGCGCGGTGGCCTGGTCTTCGGAAGCGGACTCCACCTCGCCGACGGAGACCGACGGCGTCAGCGGGTCGAGGGCGGCGGTGATGGCGGCAAGGTCCGCATTGACCGTCTCCACCGACCCGGTGGTGAACGCGGAGCCGGCGACATCGAGGGTGCTGAGGCCTTCGGCGAAGGCGGCGGCGGCGTCGTTCGCTGTCGGACGGTCATCGGTGCAGGCGGTGAGACCGAGGGCAAGCGCTGCAACGGCCAGGACAGCTGTGTGACGTGTGAAGTTCCCCATTGAGTCATTATTACGTACCCGCGGAGTCGCCGAGGTCCCACCGGCAGTCACATTCGGATGACACTGCGGTCGAAGTGCCGGGGAGCACCCGACCAGAGGTTAGAGTAACTAGAAGTTATCGAAGCACGGAGCTGCCGAGCCGCTCTGAAAGGATCCCCGTGGGCACTTCCGTCGTTGACGACCAGCAGTATTCGCCGACGGAAGCGGGCGCGGGATTGTGGTGGCTGGCAGGTGCTGGGCTGGCCGTGGCAGCAGCCGTTGGGAGCTACCTGGTCGCCAACAGCGGCGAAGATCTGGCCCAGCATGTCGGAAACATCAGCCTCCTCCTCTTCAGCCTGGCGGCCGCCGTCAGTTGCGCCGTCGCCGCATGCCGCGACAAGGAATCCGCCAAAGCCTGGTGGTTGCTGGCGACGGCGACGCTCGTCTGGTTCGGCGGCATGGCGGCCTGGACCTATTTCGGGGTGACCCGCGACCACCTGTATCCCTTTCCTTCGATAGCCGACATTGGGTTCATTGGCTACGCCATACCGGCAACAGCCGCCCTCTTCTTCTTCCCCCGGCCGCCAGCAACGCTGGTGTCCGGCCTCCATACGCTGCTGGACGGTGGGGTGATCGCAGCAACCGTCCTGTTCATCAGCTGGGCGACGGTCCTCGGCCCCGCCCACCGGTCATCCAGCCAGGGGGTCGAAGGCCAGCTCACCGCTACCTCCTACCCGGTGGTGGACGTCATCATCATTTCCCTGGTGCTCGTGCTGGGGATTCGGCGGCCGGTCGGCGACCGGCTCCGGTGGTTCTGCATGGGCGGCGGCCTGCTGGTGCTGGCCATCACCGACAGCGTGTACGTACGGCTCACGTTCGAGGGCGTCACCGGCGTCACCGGATCGCCGCTCACGATCGGCTGGATGCTGGCCTTCACGCTGATCGCCGTCGCACCCCTGGTGCCGCGCCGGCCAAGAACTGGTGCCGACCGGCACCGCTACGCCGTCGCCCTGGAGCTGGTCCCCTACGCTCCAGTGGTGGTCGCGATCGTCGTCGCCGGATATACGGCAGTCGACGGTACGTATCCGGTCCAGCTGGGGATCGGCGTCGTCGCCCTTGTCTTGTTGGTGATCCGCCAGGTCCTGATCGTCGTTGAGAACGTCACGCTGACCCGCGGATTGGCGGATCAGGTGGCCGCGCGCACAGCGGAACTGGAGGGTCTCGGCGCGATCGTGACGTCGTCGTCGGACGCCATCTTCGGCTGCACTCCCGACGGCAAGATCGTCAGCTGGAATCCCGGTGCGGAAAGAGTTTTCGGGTATCCAGCGGCGGACACTATAGGCCGGGACAAGGGTTTCTTCGTCCCGGCGTCGGCACATGCAGCGAATGACGCCGCGCAGGCGCTCGTGGCAGCCAGCGGTGAGGGCCATAGTTTCGAAACGGAGCGTTTACGCAGCGACGGCTCAGTAGTGCAGGTCGCAATGACTATATCCCCGGTGTTCACGGATGGGGTGATGCGTGGGCTGGCGACAATTGCTCAGGACATCAGCGAGCGGCGCGCGGCGGAGACCGAGTTGCTCAATGCCCGGGAAGCCGCGCTCGAGGCGACCCGGCTGAAATCCGAATTTCTGGCGACCATGAGCCACGAAATCCGGACCCCCATGAACGGGGTGATCGGACTGACCGGGTTGTTGCTGGATACGCCACTGGATGCGACCCAGCGGCAGTATGCCCAGGGTGTCAAGGGTGCCGGCGAGTCCTTGCTGCTGCTGATCAACGACATCCTCGACTTCTCGAAACTCGAAGCCGGCCGGATCAACCTGGAGATGGAATCCTTTGACCCACGCACCCTCATCGACGAGGTCGCTGGCCTCCTCGCGGAGGGTGCGCGGCAGAAGAACCTGGAACTGATTGCATACTGCCTCCCCGAGGTGCCAGCGCAGCTGATTGGCGACGCCGGCCGGATCCGGCAGGTGTTGCTCAATCTGCTCTCGAACGCGGTGAAGTTCACCGCGGCCGGAGAGATCGCCATCCGGGTGTATCGCGAGGACCCAGCCGACGCATCCGGTGACGGACGGCCAAGGATCCGGTTTGAGGTGCAGGACACGGGCATCGGGGTGGAGGCCGCCGACCACGAGAGATTGTTCGAATCCTTCGCGCAGGCCGATGCTTCAACAACCCGCAGGTATGGGGGGACGGGGTTGGGCCTCGCCATTTCGCGTCGGCTGACTGAGGCGATGGGCGGGACCATTGGGGTCGACAGCACCCTGGGGGCTGGCAGCACCTTCTGGTTCACGCTGCCGCTGGAAGGATCCCTGGTCCCCGCAGCACCCGAATCCAGTCTGCTCGACGAGCTGAAAGTGCTGGTGGTCGACGATAATGCAACCAACCGGCTGGTCCTCGAATCGCAGCTCGGGTCCTGGCGGATGAAGGCAACTGCCGTCGACAGCGGTGAGGCGGCGCTGGAACGACTCTTCGCAGCAGCCCACGCCGGAGAGCCTTTCGACATCGCGGTGCTGGATATGCGTATGCCGGATATCAACGGGGTCGACCTGGCTGAGGCAATCAGCAGCCACCCCGAGCTGGCCGCCACCCGGTTGATCCTGCTCACCTCCATCGGGCATATCGACCGCGACCGGCTCGCCGCTGCCGGAGTGTCTGAATGGTTGACTAAACCGGTTCGCAGCTCGGCGCTCTACGACCGGCTGATGCATTTGATGACCCACACCGACGCTGAACCGGTAGCGGAAGCCATCCACTCCCGCACCGTCCAGCTACAGGATGCCCAGGATGGTCCGAATGTACGCATCCTGGTGGTTGAGGACAATGCGGTGAACCAGCTGGTCGCGGAATCGATGCTCCTGAAGCTGGGGTACCGGGTGGACCTGGTGGGCGACGGCGCCGAAGCGGTGAAGGCTACCTCCCACGAAACCTACGCGGCGGTCCTGATGGACTGCCACATGCCGGTGATGGATGGGTTCGAAGCTACCCGTGCCATCCGCGGTCGTGAGGGTGCGCACCTGCCGATCATCGCCATGACCGCTGGCGCGCTTAGCGAGGATCGTGAACGGTGCCGCGCCGCGGGAATGGATGACTACCTCGCCAAACCGGTTGATCTGGCGCTGCTGCAGACCACTCTGCTGCGCTGGGTGCACACCCCCGGCGTGCCAGCGCCGGCGGTCAGCGCGCCAACCCTTCCGGCGTCGCCGTCCGCGGCAGCAGCAGTGGAACCCGGTCCGGCTGCCACACCGCGGCAGGTGGTGGATCCAGCCCGGCTGGAGCTACTCCGCGGGCTCGGCGCAGCCGACGGGTGGGGAGTGCTGCCCGCTGCAGCAGCCGCCTTCCTTGAAGGGGTCCCCGCCGATCTGGCCGCGCTTAGACGGGCAATCGAACAGGGGACAGGGCTGCGGGACGCGGCGCACAAGCTCAGGGGCGCTGCCGCTAACATTGGCGCCGACGGCGTCGCGGCCCTCTGCGGCGAACTCGAAAATGATGCGGTTGCCGACGCGGAGACACACCCTGCAAGGATTGAAGAGCTGGCGGCAGAACTGGAGTTGGTCTCCCTGGCCCTGGCCGACTCCGTGAGAGGAGCCCCGTGAAGGTGATGGTGGTCGACGACGACCCGGGATCATTGATGGTCGCCAAGGCCGTGGTGGAACAGGCTGGCTACGAGTGCCTGTCGGCAACCAACGGGGACGCCGCCTGGGACCTGTTCCAGCGGTATCAGCCCCAGGTGGTCGTCACCGACTGGATGATGCCCGGCATGAACGGGCTGGAACTGTGTAAGGCAATTCGCAGCGCCGAGGAGGACACCTACACCTACCTGGTCTTGCTCACGTCTTTCGGCTCCCAGGACGCCGTGCTGGCGGGGATGGAAGCCGGCGCCGACGACTATGTCACCAAACCGCTGGATCCCTTCACGCTTCGCACCCGACTGCTGGTGGCGCTCCGCGTGACCGCGCTGCATTCTCAGCTTGGAAAGTACCGGCAGGAACTCACCCGGCAGGCGAGAACCGATCCGCTCACCAGGGTGGACAACCGGTTGAAACTGACCGAAGACCTCGAACTCCTGCATAACCGGAGCCAACGTTACGGCGGACAGTATTCCCTGGCGCTGTGCGACGTTGACTACTTCAAGAGCTTCAATGATCTGCAGGGGCATCCGGCGGGTGATGAAGCGCTGAAGGCGGTAGCCAGGACTCTCACCCTGCTGTCACGGGACACCGACGGTGTGTACCGGTACGGCGGCGAGGAATTCCTGCTGATCCTGCCCGATCAGGGCGCGCACGACGCCGAGGTTGCGGTTGAGCGGATCCGCTCGGGGATTGAGTCACTGGCCATTGCGCATACCGGCAACCCGTTGCGGGTGCTGACAATCAGCGCCGGGATCTCAACCTTTACCGCTGACCATGCGGTGAGCAGCGGACAACTTTTGAAGGAAGCCGACGACGCCCTGTACTCGGCGAAGGCGGCCGGCCGGAATCGGGTCGCCAGCTCGCTCCGGACCGGCTAGGGGAAGCCCGGCCCGGAGCGTGCGTGGCCCTACTCCGCCCGGGCCTGCCTGATCAGATCCGCGCACCGTTCGCCGATCATCATGGTGGTGATGTTCGGGTTCACGGTGGTGAGTTCCGGCATCACCGATGCGTCTGCGACGCGCAGCCCGGTCACGCCTTTCACCCGCAGCTGAGGGTCAAGGGGTGACAGCTCATCGGCCACGGCTCCCATCCGCACCGTACCGGCGGGGTGGTAGACAGTGTTGTGGGTTTTCCGGATATAGTCGGCAATTTCGTCATCAGTCTGCACGTCCCCGCCCGGGTACAGTTCACGTCCTGCCCACTCCGCCATGGCCGGCTGGGCGACAATGTCCCGAGCCTTCCGGATACCGGCGATCATCACCCGCATGTCGTGGGGATCGGTGAAATAGCGAGGATCCACCATTGGTTTGTCCCGGTAGTCACGGCTGCGCAACCGGACCGTTCCGCGTGACCGGGCATGCGTGACATTCGGGGTCAGGCAGAACCCGTTGTCGGTGGTGGGGTACCCGTGCCGCAGGGTGTGCATGTCGAAGGGTACAGAACCGTAGTGGAACATCAGGTCGGGCCGGTCCAGCCCGTCTTCAGTGGTGGTGAAGATACCAATTTCCCACCACTGGGTGGACGTTTCAGGCATCGGCTGCTTGGCTTCCCACTGGATGACACCCTCAGGGTGGTCCTGGAGGTGTTCGCCCACCCCGGGGGAGTCCACCCGGACGTCGATGCCGTGCGCTGCGAGGTGCTCCGCCGGGCCGATGCCCGACAGCATGAGCACTTTCGGAGAATCGATGGCTCCAGCCGACAGGATCACTTCTGACCGTGCGGTGAGCGCGTGGGTCCGCCCGAAGGAGGAGTCAACGACGTCGAGGCCGGTGCACCGGTTGTCCGCGTCGAACCTCAGTTCCCGCGCCCGCAGGCCGGTAAGCAAGGTGAAGTTGGGCCGTTCCATGATCGGGTGGATATACGACACCGAGGACGAAGCGCGGGTGCCGTCGGCCTGCCGGTTGATCTGGAAGAAACTGGCACCATTGATCACCGTCGCACCCGTGTTGAAGTGGACCCGTGGGATACCAGCCTGTTCACAGGCGTCAAGCAGTGCCTTGCCCGAAGGGTCCGACGCCGGAATGTTCATCAGGTGCACGGGTCCCGCATCACCGTGGTGAGGAGCGTCCGGACCGGCGTCCTCGTTGGTTTCCAGCCGCTGGTAGAGGGCATAGGCGGTATCGGAGTTCCATCCCTCCGCCCCGAACTTCGTTTCCCACTCATCGATGTCCTCCCGGGGCGCCCAGAAGGCGATACAGGAGTTGTGGCTGGAGCAGCCGCCCATCACCTTGGCGCGGGCATGCCGCATGAAGGAGTTACCGTTTTCCTGCGGCTCGATGGGGTAGTCCCAGTCGTATCCGGATTCCAGCAGTTCCATCCACCGGTCAAGGCGGAGGATCTGGTCAACACCCCGGTCGTCGGGGCCCGCCTCGACCAGCGCTACCTGTACGGTCGGGTCCTCGCTCAGGCGGGCCGCGACGGCGGCGCCAGCCGAACCGCCACCCACGACGATGTAATCGAATGCTGTCTTCTCGAAGTGGCCAGTCGCTGCTATTTGATCAGACACGGTTACTGCTCCTCTTTACGGTCCGCAAACCAGCCGGTTACCTGCGGATCGATGTTGTGGTAAATGTGCTTGGCCTCCTGGTATTCGGACAGGCCGGTCGGCCCGAGTTCACGTCCGACACCTGACTGCCCGAACCCGCCCCACTCGGCCTGCGGCAGGTAGGGGTGGAAGTCGTTGATCCAAATGGTGCCGTGGCGCAGGCGCCTGGCGATCCGCTGGGACTTCCCTGCGTCCTGGCTCCAGACCGCTCCGGCGAGACCGTAATGGGTGTCATTGCCGATCGCCACGGCCTCCTCCTCACCGTTGAACGTCTCGACAGTGACCACCGGGCCGAAGGCCTCATCGACTACCACCGACATGCCCCGCTTGACCTGGTCGAGCACCGTCGGGGTGTAGTAGAAGCCCTTTTCCAGGTCCCCGGTGCCCCAGGTGCCGCCGCAGCGGAGCCGTGCCCCCTCAGCGACGCCCTTGTCGACGTAGCTGGTGACCTTGTCACGGTGAGCCGCGGAGATCAACGGACCGGTTTCTGCGTTCTCATCGAAGGGACCGCCGAGCTTGATCAACTGTGCGCGCCGCACCAGTTCATCGACGAAGCGTTCAGCGATTGGTTCCTCGACGATCAGCCGGGCACCGGCCGAGCACACCTGTCCCGAGTGCACAAACGCAGCGTTCAGCGCGTTGTCCAGGGCAGCGTCGAAGTCGGCGTCGGCGAAGATGATGTTGGGATTCTTGCCCCCGAGTTCCAGTGCCACCTTCTTGACGGTTGCCGATGCAGCTGCGGCAATCCGTTTGCCGGTTTCAAGCCCCCCGGTGAAGGAGACCAGGTCGATGTCGGCGTGCTCCGAGAGCGGCGCCCCGACGGTGGCCCCGGCGCCGAGCACCAGGTTTGCCACCCCCTTGGGCAGTCCGAGCTCGTCCAGCACATCCATCATGAGCATGCAGGTGTGGGGGGTGAGCTCGCTGGGCTTGAGAACGAAAGTACAGCCGGCCGCCAGCGCGGGGGCAATCTTCCAGGCGGACTGCAGCAGCGGATAGTTCCAGGGCGAGATCAGGGCGCAGACGCCGACCGGCTCGTACTCGATCCGGCTGACCACTGCGGCGTTTCCGGGGTCCACCAGCCGGCCCTGGTTCTGACCGGCGAGCTTCCCGAAGTAGGTGAAGCAGCCAATGATGTCATCCATGTCGATCTCACTCTCGACCAGACGCTTCCCCGTATCCATGGTTTCGGCGCGCGCAAACTCGGCCTTGCGCTCCCGCAGGCGGGCAGCAACCTTCAACAGGAAGTCACCGCGCTCGGGTGCGGGAACGGCGGCCCACTCGCCACGGTCGAACGCCGAGCGTGCGGCAGCGATGGCTGCAGCGGCGTCGTCGGCGGTCCCTTCGGATACCGTGCCCACCAGTGCGCCGTCAGCCGGGCAGCGGATCTCCCGGGTACCACCGTCCGAAGCGGGTACCCAGGTGCCATCAATAAACAGTGTTGCGGTACTCATGAACGCTCCTCGGGGTTGGTGAAATCGGATTCCCAGTTGTCCGAGGCCAAATGATCCTCGGTGATTGCGGTGTTGCCGGGCGAGGCGCGGTTGCTGTGCAGGAATTCCAGATGTGTCTCGTAGTGATCCAGCACATCGGTGATGACCTGCTCCTTGGTGTAACCCAGGAGGTCGTACCCGTTGCTTCCCTCGAGGGAGAAGACTTCCATGCGGTAGTACTTGTCCGCCGTCGAGGCGCTCCTCAGCGCATAGGACGGAGTGTCGTACTGCACGGGGTAGACCTGGTACTTGAACGCGCGTTCGCTGCCCAGGCTGACCGACAGGTCTACCTGTCCAACCCCACCCGGACCAGCGTTGCCGGCGGTCAGGGTGACGTCGGCGCCCTGCGCGGCGAGTTCATCGTGAACCTCCTGGAGTGCGGGAAGGGCCACCTCGTCGATGAACCGCTGGGCCTGTTTGCGTCCCGGATAGGTCAGGACATGGGCGAGTCGTTGGCGCCAACTGCGGCCACCGCGGGCTTCGCTACCGGATCTGCTGGAGATGATCCCCGGTAGGGAAGTCCGGTAACTATCCATCCGCGAGCTTTCCACTTTAAGAGCCTTGTAAAGCCCGTACATGATGAACAGCAGCAGGATGGAAAGCGGCAGCCCCATTACCACCGTCGCGTTTTGGAGGGTCAGGACCCCGCCGACGGACAGCATGGCGAGGGTGAGGGCACCGGTCACCAGCGCCCAGAACACCCGGAGCCACTTCGGGCCGTCGGAGTTGGCGTCCTTGAGGTGGGAGGTGAAGTTGGCCATCACCAGCGCACCGGAATCGGCGCTGGTGACGTAGAAGAGCAGACCCGTGAAGGTAGCAATCGCGATGATCAGCGGAGCCATTGGATACTGTTCCAGCAGTCCGTAGAAGGCCCGCTCCGGATTGTTCATCCCCACTTCGCCGAACTCGGCGTTACCGCCCATCACAATGTCCAGTGCGCTGTTACCGAAGATCGAGATCCACAGCAGGATGAACGTGAACGGCACGATCATCACGCCCAGGACGAACTGCCTGATGGTGCGGCCTCGGGAAATGCGTGCCAGGAAGAGTCCGACGAAGGGTGCCCAGGCGATCCACCAGGCCCAGAAGAACAGCGTCCACCAGCTCAACCACTCGTCGGGACGGTCATAGGCGAACGTATCCATGGTCATGCCGGGGAACTGGCTGAGGACGTCGCCGGTGTTCTGGATGATCCCGTCCAGCAGGAAACTGGTCTTGCCGGCGACGAGGATGAACAGCATGAGGGCGGCGGCCAGCAGCACGTTCAGCTCGGACAGGCGTCTGATGCCCTTTTCGACCCCCGACACCGTTGAAACCACTGCCATCACGACGGCGACGGCGATGAGACCGATCTGGACTGCGAGGTTTTCCGGCAGCCCGAACATGAGGGTCAGCCCGTAATTGAGCTGCACGACGCCGATGCCCAGGGACGTGGCGATGCCGAAAATGGTGCCGAGCAGCGCTGCAATATCCACGGTGTGTCCGATTGGGCCTTCCACCTTCTTCCCGAAGATGGGGTACAGCGCCGAACGGATGCTGAGGGGCAGATTGTGGCGGTAGGCAAAAAAGCCAAGAGCCAGACCCATCAGGGCATACAGTGCCCAGCCGGTAATCCCGTAGTGGAAGAGGGTCCAGACCATAGCCTGTCGCGCGGCTTCAACTGTTTCACCCGAGCCCTGGGGCGGTGCGAGGTACTGGGTGATTGGCTCAGCCACCGAGAAAAACATCAGGTCGATGCCAATGCCGGCGGCGAACAGCATCGAAGCCCAGGTGAACATGCTGAACTGTGGTTTGGAGTGGTCCGGCCCGAGCCTGACCTTCCCGACTCTGGAAAGCGCCGCGACCAGAACGAAAATGACCACGAGGGTGACGATCAGGAAGTAATACCAGCCCATATTGACTGACACCCAGGTGACCAGGGTGCCAATGACTGCTGCGGCGTTTACCGGGGCGACGATGGCCCAGACGGTGATTGCCAGAATGCCGACGGCCGAGCCGATGAAGACCGTCTTGTTGACTCTGGTTTTGGGTTCTGAATTCGGCTCGCCGGGGGAGTCCGGCCGTGCTTTGATCTCTTGACTCATCATCTGCCTAATCGTTGATCGACGCCGCGTCGGACTACAACTGAACTGTGCAGGTTATGCGAGGGTAAGGGTGCGACGGGCCTGTCAACGCTACCAACCTGGTCTTCTCCCCCCAAGTCGTAGAATCAAAATTACCAGCGAATCAGTGGTTCGTGACCGATCTGCAACCGAACTCTTGATTCAGGAGCGCATAGGGCTAAGGGTTATGACTATGACTATGACAGTTTCGCGGATTGAACTTGCCAGCGGTTTTACTGTCAGTGCCCAGGGTTTTGGTGGCATGGCATTGACCGAGGTTTACGGGGGCCTGGATGAGAGTCAGGCATCGGCGACGTTGAATCATGCGGTGGATATCGGGGTCACGTTCATTGACACCGCGGATATCTACGGTGCAGGAAGCAACGAGGCGCTGATCTCACAGCTGCTGCGCCATCGACGCGACGAGGTCGAAGTGGCTACCAAGTTCGGGCTGATCGGCAGCCCCTCACAGGGGTACTCGGGGATTCGTGGTGACGCCCGGTATGTGAGGGACGCAGCGGACGCGAGCCTGAGTCGGCTCGGCACCGACGCCATTGATCTGTACTACATGCACCGGCGGGACACCCGCGTCCCGATCGAGGAAACGGTGGGTGCAATGGCAGAGCTGGTCACCGCTGGCAAAGTGCGCCACCTCGGCCTGTCAGAGGTCACCGCAGACGAACTGCAGGCAGCCCACGCCGTTCACCCTATTGCAGCAGTCCAAAGCGAATGGTCAATCTGGAGCCGTGACGTCGAGACGTTCGTGGTTCCGATGGCTGCGCAGCTGGGGGTGGGATTTGTTCCCTACTCTCCGCTGGGGCGCGGCTTTTTGACCGGCACAGTCCAGGCAGCAACGCTTGGCGACGGCGACTTCCGCCATCGGGTGCCACGGTTCGCTACCGACGCACTGACCGCCAATGCAGCCGTGGTGGAGGCGGTCCAAACGGTTGCCGCGGACACGGGTGCCACTGCCGCACAGGTTGCCCTCGCCTGGCTCGCTGCTCAGGGCCGCCGGTTTGGGCTGCCAGTAGTTCCTATCCCCGGCACCCGGAAGCCGGAACGTGTCGAGGAAAACGCCGGCGCCACCGCCATGGTGCTGTCCGCCGCGCACCTTGATGTGCTGGACGGTGCGGCTGCGCTGGTGGTGGGTGACCGCAGCGCCGACCGGTCCTGGGTCTCTCAGGGAAGAGAGGCTTAGGGCCCTACCAGTCAACGCCTGGCGGTGCTCTACTGGGGGCCGGTGCAGGACCTGTCTGCTGTCAGCGAACCAGCAGCGGACACGCACCTGTGCCAAGTTGAGCGGGGTACACTCAACTCTAAGGTTATTGCTGTTTGAAAGGTTGAGACATGGACGCCAAGTTCACCACCAAAAGCCAGGAAGCACTGTCCGCCGCAGCCACGAATGCTTCGACCGCAGGTAATCCTCAGGTCGAACCCGCACACCTCCTGAAAGCGTTGATGGACCAGCGTGACGGCGTCGCTGTTGCTTTGCTCAAAGCCGCCGGGTCCGACCCCGACGCCGTGAGCACCCGGGCGAGCTCCGCAATCAAGGCGCTCCCGTCGTCGTCGGGCACGTCAACGGCGCAGCCGCAGTTCTCCCGCGACACCCTGCAAGCCATCAAGGCCGCCCAGCAGGAGGCCGAGACGCTCGGCGACAGCTTCATTTCCACCGAACACCTGCTGCTGGGGATAGCTGCCGGGGTCGGCTCAACCGCCGCCATCCTGAACAACGCCGGCGCTTCACGCGCGGCCCTTGCGGCTGCCCTGCCGGGCATTCGCGGCGACCGGCGGGTGACCACGCCGGAGCCGGAGAACACCTTCCAGGCGCTGGAGAAATTCGGCGTCGATCTGACCGAGATCGCCCGGTCGGGGAAACTCGATCCGGTGATCGGCCGGGATAGCGAAATCCGCCGCGTCATCCAGGTGCTGTCCCGCCGCACTAAGAACAACCCGGTGCTGATCGGTGAGCCGGGGGTGGGGAAGACGGCCGTCGTCGAAGGCCTCGCCCAGCGCATCGTTGCCGGCGACGTCCCTGAATCCTTGCGAGACAAGACCCTGATCAGCCTCGACCTTGGCTCGATGATCGCGGGGGCCAAATACCGGGGCGAGTTCGAGGAGCGGCTGAAAGCAGTCCTCGAAGAAATCAAGTCCGCAAACGGCCAGGTAGTCACGTTCATCGATGAACTTCACACGGTGGTCGGTGCTGGGGCCTCCGAAGGGTCAATGGATGCCGGGAACATGCTGAAGCCGATGCTGGCTCGCGGGGAGCTGCGCCTCATCGGTGCCACCACGCTCGATGAGTACCGCAAGAACGTCGAAAAGGATGCAGCCCTGGAACGGCGGTTCCAGCAGGTCTATGTGGGTGAACCAAGCGTTGAGGACACTATCGGTATTCTTCGCGGCCTCAAGGAACGCTACGAGGCGCACCACAAGGTGACCATCGCCGATTCGGCGCTTGTGGCCGCTGCCACCCTGTCCAACCGCTACATCTCAGGTCGACGGCTCCCGGACAAGGCGATCGACCTGGTGGACGAGGCGGCGTCACGGCTGCGCATGGAAATTGACTCGGCCCCCGAGGAAATCGATCAGCTGCGCCGCTCAGTCGACCGGCTGACGATGGAGGAGCTGGCACTGACGGGCGAGAGCGATGACGCCTCCCAGGACCGGCTCCACGCCCTGCGCGCCGACATGGCCGATCAGAAGGAAAAGCTCGCAGCACTCAACGCTCGGTGGGAAGCCGAAAAGGCGGGGCTCAACCGGATGGGTGACCTGAAGGCTGCCCTCGAGGACCTGCGCTCGCAGGCAGAGCGGGCCCAGCGCGACGGCGACCTTGAGCAGGCCTCACGGTTGCTGTACGGCGAAATTCCCACCCTGCAGCGCGAGCTCGACGCCGCACAGGACGCCGAACCCGAGGACACTCCGCTGCCGATGGTCGCGGAGGACGTCACAGCCACCGACATCGCCGAGGTGATTTCCGCCTGGACAGGCATCCCCGCCGGGCGCATGCTCCAGGGCGAAAGCCAGAAACTTCTGCACATGGAGCAGGTCATTGGCTCCCGGCTGATCGGGCAGTCAAAGGCAGTGACGACGGTGTCGGATGCGGTCCGCCGCGCCCGCGCCGGGATTTCAGATCCCGACCGGCCCACCGGATCCTTCCTCTTCCTGGGGCCTACCGGGGTGGGGAAGACCGAGCTGGCGAAAGCCCTCGCCGACTTCCTGTTCGACGACGAGCACGCCATGGTGCGGATCGACATGTCCGAGTACTCCGAGAAGCACTCGGTCTCCCGTCTGGTCGGCGCCCCTCCAGGCTATGTCGGCTACGAGGAGGGCGGTCAGCTCACGGAAGCCGTCCGCCGTCGCCCCTACAGCGTGCTGCTGCTCGACGAGGTGGAAAAAGCGCACCCCGAGGTCTTCGACATTCTGCTGCAGGTGCTCGACGACGGCCGCCTCACCGATGGGCAGGGCCGCACCGTCGATTTCCGCAACGTTATCCTGGTGCTGACGTCCAATCTGGGCTCCCAGTTCCTGGTGGACCCGTCGATGACGGACTCCGCGAAGCGCGACGCGGTGATGTCGGTGGTGAACGCAAGTTTCAAGCCGGAGTTCCTGAACCGGCTGGACGATGTGGTTCTCTTCGACGCCCTCACTCTCGAGGAGCTGTCCCGGATCGTCGACCTGCAGGTGCAGTCACTCGCTTCCCGGCTTCACGAGCGGCGGCTGAATCTGACGGTCACCGACGCAGCCCGCGAATGGCTGGCCCTCACCGGGTTTGACCCCGCGTATGGCGCCCGGCCACTACGCCGGCTGGTGCAGCGTGAGATCGGTGACCGCCTGGCGCGGGGCATCCTGGCCGGAACCATCAACGACGGGGATACGGTGCTGGTGGACCGGGTGGTTGATGCTGATGGCCTCAGCGTTGCTGCCGAGGTACTCGAGACGAGCTAGTTGTTGATCAGAGTGTCGCTGATGACGTTGCCCTCGTCGCTGGTCACGAGGCAGTCCACCCGGCGGTCGCCGTCGGACCAGGCGCCCTCGCGTGGGGTGACGCGCAGGAGCTCGAGGTTCTCGTAGCGGGCTGCGGCGGTTTCATCGAGGTCGACGCCGTCGCACACCTGCTGCGCGCGGAGAGCCAGCGCGTCGTCACCGGGGAACTCGGCGTCGTCCGCGTAGAAATCGCTGGCCAATAGCTGCGCGTTGTGGGGTGTTGAGCAGGTCACGACAGTTGAGGTGCTGTTGATGTCCACGAAGTCCCGCAGGCACTGGCCCTCTTCAAGGTCCAGGGGCAGGACGTTCTCGGCGATGATCCCGTCAGCACCCGGTGTGCCGTTGCTAATGGGCTCCCGCTCCGGCGACGCCGTCAGGCCGGTGATGAGGGCGACCAGGCCCCAGATCAGGAGACCCAGGGCCAGCAGCCCCAGGAGTGCGCCGCCGATCAGGAGACCCCGCTTGTTTTTGCCGTTGCTGGCCGCCTGACGACCGTCGCGACGCCGGGTACCGGCCGGGGGCAGCCCGTAGGGGCCTCCGGTGGGTTCGGTAGGGGACTCGGACGGCTGCTCGGGGTAGCTGCCCTGCGGGCCGGTCTGACCTGCTGGGGTGCCGGGGCTGGTTGGCGGCGCCGCACCCATTCCCGCGGGGAGGGCTGCTGGGTCCGTGCTGGCGGCTGCCGCTGCTGAGACCGGGCTGGGAATGTCGGCGTCCGCTTCCAGGTCAGTGTCGGAATCAATCCCAACTGCTGGACTGGCATCAGAAGCGGGGCCCGTGGTTTCGAAGAGGCGGTCCCACCGCTGCGCATCAGTGGCTGCGGGAGTCCACTCCGGGGCGTCTCCGGCGGCGGCGAAGTTGGGGAGGGCGCGGGTGGTGTCCGTGCTGGCCAGTGCGACCGCTTCGTCTGTGGAGTCTGTGGAGTCTGTGGAGTCTGTGGAAGCGGTGTCTTCGGGGATGCCGGTGTCTCCGTCGTCCCCGGGGGCGTCGGCTGGTTCCGCGTCATGTGGCTCGTCGACGGCGTCAGGATTGCCATCAGTGCTGTCGGCTGCGGCCTCCGGGGCCCCGTCGGTCGTGTCGCCCGCTGCTCCGCCGGCGGGTGCTGTCCCGGCGGGAGCGGCCTTCGTTGTCGGGTCTGCCGTCGGGACCGCCCCGGCGACGAGCAGGCCTGCATCCAGGGCCTCCTGCTCGACACGGCGGGCTTCGGCGGCGATTTCCTCGAGCGATGCAGCGCGTGCGGTGTCCTCGCTGATCCGTGCCGGGTTGAGGGAAGGCTCAACCAGCTGGACGTCGTCGGCGGAGACCGACAATTCCGGCTCGACCGTCTCGGGGGATACCTCGGCGTCGCTGAGCTGCACAGTGTCCGGGTCAACCAGTTGCGGTTCAGCGACGTGAATGGGCTCGGATTGGTGCTCTTCAGCGCCGCTCTGTGCCGGATCGGATTCGGAGTCCCGCGGGGTGCGCTCCTGATCGCTCATGATGTTCCGCCCTGCCTTCTACGTTCTTGTGCGTCCGCCCTCACTGCAGGCTCCTCTGCTACGACTTTAGCCAAGTTTCGGCTGCAGTAGGCGGGAGCCGGTAGCACCAAGTGTACTGACGAAGATCGGCGATTTTCGGGCGACAGGGAGGGCGCACGCGGAGACTGGGAAAGCATGTAATCTATAGGTACGACAAACTGACCAAATACTCCGGGGCCTCGCTGCAGCCTTGGGCCGATAAGGCCCCAGTGACCACCTCCGGATCGACGCAAAAGGGGGTCACGCCATGGGGCGCGGCCGTCAAAAGGCAAAAGCTACCAAGCAGGCTCGGGACATCAAGTACTTCAGCCCCGCGACTGATTACACGGCACTGCAGCGAGAGCTCACAGGCCCGGGCGAGCGAGCCTCCAAACGTTCTACGGATCCGATGGAGCCGGTTGAACCGGACTACTCGGCTTACGAAGACAAGTACGCAGATGTGGACGACGACGAGGACGACGGCGGATCACGCCGCACTGGTTGATTCACTGCACTGGTTGAGACACTGCACCAAAAAAGTGGGGTACCCGCAAAATAGCCGTTGCGCAACGGCGATTCTGCGGGTACCCCACTTTTTTGTGCTCGAAAGCGGGCGGGGCTTAGGCGTACTGGCCCACGAGGCGCACCGATCCACCGTCGACACCCTTGGCGCCCTGCACATAATCCGGTCCGTCAGTTGACTCGTTGGAGGCTGCTGCAATCTGGCCCATTACCCAGGCGGGGACGCCACGCTCGGTCAACCGGGCAATGGCGGCGTCTGCTGCCGGCGCCGACACCACCGCAACCATTCCCACACCAAGGTTCAGGGTGCGTTCGAGGTCCGGCAGCGGCACGGCACCGAGTTCGGCGACCAGCTTGAAGATGGCGGGCAGTTCCCAGGTGGAGCGGTCCACCGTTGCTTCCAGGCCGTGCGGCAGCACCCGGGCCAGGTTGGCGGCCAGACCGCCACCGGTGACGTGGCTGAAGCCGTGCACACCGGCGTCGTTGGCAACGGGCAGGAAGCGGGCCAGATCCAGGCAGTCCGCGGCGTAGACGCGGGTGGGCTCAAGAAGTTCCTCGCCGAGGGTCCGCCCGAGCTCGCTGACCTGGCGGTCCAACGCCCAGCCAGCCTGGTTGATGATCCGGCGGACCAGCGAGTAGCCGTTGGAGTGCAGGCCGGAGGACGCCATCCCGATGACGACATCGCCCGCACGCACCCGGTCGGGACCGAGCAGTGAATCCGCTTCGACCACGCCGGTCGCGGCACCGGCGACGTCGTACTCATGTTCTCCGAGCAGCCCGGGATGTTCAGCGGTCTCGCCACCCACCAGGGCGGTGCCAGCCACCGAGCATGCGGCGGCGATGCCCCGCACGATGTCGGCGATACGTTCGGGGACAACCTTGCCGCACGCGATGTAGTCGGTCATGAAGAGCGGCTCGGCGCCAACCACCACAATGTCGTCGACCACCATGCCCACCAGGTCAAACCCGATGGTGTCGTGGATATCCATGGCCTGCGCGATGGCCACCTTGGTGCCGACGCCGTCGGTCGACGTCGCCAACAGAGGCTTGCGGTAGGTCAGGAGCCGGGACACGTCGTAGAGTCCGGCGAATCCGCCCACCCCACCAATGACCTGGGGGCCGTGGGTAGCCCGGACGGCGTCCTTCATCAGTTCAACGGCGCGGTCGCCGGCTTCGACGTCAACTCCGGCGCTGGCATAGGTGATGGGGGAGTTGGAGGTCATACCCGTTCTTTCTTGTCTTCGTCGGTCAGCACTGCCTCGAACTCACTGTCAGGCCCGGGATCGCAGCCGTTGGAGCCAGGATTGTCGGCGGGATCAACCCGTTCCAGGAGATTCTTGCCGCGGCGTTCCTCAGCCGGGAGTGCGATTGGATAGTCGCCGGTGAAGCAGGCGGTACACAGGCGTTCGCGGGGCTGCTCGGTGGCGGCGATCATTCCGTCTTCGGAAATGTAGGCCAGGCTGTCAGCGCCGATCGAGTTACTGATCTGCTCCACTGCCGCTCCGTTGGCGATGAGCTCGGCCCGCGACGCGAAGTCGATGCCGTAGAAGCACGGCCAGCGGACCGGTGGAGAGGAAATCTTGACGTGCACCGACGCTGCGCCAGCTTCACGGAGCATTCGCACCACTGCCCGCTGGGTGTTGCCGCGCACAATGGAATCGTCCACCACGATGATCCGTTTGCCCCGGATGACCGACTCCAGCGCGTTGAGCTTCAGGCGGATGCCGAGCTGGCGGAGGGTCTGGCTGGGCTGGATGAAAGTGCGGCCCACGTAGGAGTTCTTCACGAACCCGTGAGCGAACGGTATACCCGACTGCTCGGCGAATCCCACCGCGGCAGGGGTGCCCGATTCGGGGACGGGGATGACGACGTCGGCCTCGGCTGAGTTCTCGCGGGCGAGTTGCCGGCCCATTTCCACGCGGGCCTCGTACACCGAACGGCCAGCGATCGCAGCGTCGGGACGGGCCAGGTAAACGTACTCGAAGACGCAGCCGGCCTTGGTGGGCGTGGCGAACTTGCGGGTCCGGACGCCGTCCTCGTCGATGGCAATGAATTCGCCGGGCTCGATTTCCCGGATGAAGCTGGCGCCCACGGTGGCGAGGGCGGCCTGCTCGGAGGCGACCACCCAGCCGCGTTCCAGCCGACCGAGGACCAGGGGGCGGACGCCGTGGGGGTCCCGGGCCGCGTAAAGCGTGCCTTCGTCCATGAAGACGAAGCAGAATGCGCCGCTGATTTTGGGGAGTAGTTCGAGGGCTGTTTCCTCGAGGGAGCGGCCGTCGTCGCCGGCCAGGAGGGTGGTCACCAGTGCGGTGTCCGAGGTGTTTCCCTGGGCCATTTCGCCGCTGCGGGGCTTGCCGTGGCGGGCGAGGACCATCTGGTAGAGGTCGGCCGAGTTGGTCAGGTTGCCGTTGTGGGCGAGGGCGACGGTGCCGACGGCGGTGGCACCGAGGGTCGGCTGCGCGTTGGCCCAGTTGGAGGAGCCGGTGGTCGAATACCGGCAGTGGCCCACAGCGATATGGCCTTCAAGGGTGTTGAGGGTGGTTTCGTCGAAGACCTGGGAGACCAGGCCCATGTCTTTGTAGACGCTGATCCGCTCACCGTTGCTGGTGGCGATGCCCGCAGACTCCTGGCCGCGGTGCTGCAGGGCGTACAGACCGTAGTAGGCGAGCTTGGCTACCTCCTCGCCGGGCGCCCAGACACCGAATACGCCGCAGGCATCCTGGGGCCCCTTCTCGCCTGGAAGAAGGTCATGGGAAAGATTTCCGTCACCGCGAACCATTGCATCATTCTCTCACGCGTTGGGGTCTGCGGCTCCACCGGTTACTCGGGGAACTGGTCGTCGTCGTATGTGCGCTGGGCGACTGCCCGCTTGGAGCGTCGGACGCTGATCCGATCGAGCACCAGCACCAGCAGCGCGCCGAGCAGCAGGCCGGGGATCGCAAACACCATGATGAAGAATCCGAAGATGGATTCGCGGGTCAGGGTGGGGTCGCCGGGGCCCGCGTAGGCAACGATCGCTGCGATAACAACACCCACCAGCACGCCAAGGCCCATGAAGGGCGCAAAGCGCGGAGCACGGCGCACCGTGACTTCCCGACGGGCTGGTCCCTGCCCCGGGGTCGCGCCGGGGCCTGCGGCCGCGGGGCGGGCAGTAACCGAAGGGTCGTTGTCGTCGCGAGGCGAGGGTAGCTCTGAACTCATGCTTTAAGGCTACCGGCGTTTAGCCGATCCGCCTGACCAATTGGTACCCGTTCTCCTGGAAGACGAGTTCGTAGGATTCCCCGGGGTAGGTTTCCTCGGCATGCGCCACCCCGTCGGCCGGGTGGGTGGGACCCCAACTCCAGTCCTGGTCGTCGACAATCAGGTATTCCGGCGCCGGATTATCGTTGCCCAGCCAGAACACCTCGGTGTCGGGGACCAGGTACGGCATCAGCACCACCCCCGTCTCCACGGTCGAACCAGCGGGAATCTGAGCCATCACCTGGTGCGCTGTCGCCCACCGTTCGGACTGGCGGAAGGTCGCCGGATCGGCCAGTTCGCCCAGGGGCTGGCTCGGCAGCAACAACAGGGCAGCGACGGTCACCGCGGGGACGACGACGGCGTCAGCCGAGCGCAGCCACCGCCGCCCCGACCTGCGGGAGGTATCGATTGCGTCGATCAGTGCGGCGAACAGGACTGGCATCAGGACGGCGCTGTAATGCCACTCCGGGCCCCAGTACACATCGTTGCCCGAGACGAAACGCCAGGCCAGGGTGGGCACCATGATCAGCGACAGCGGTGACCTCAGGAACAGGAAGCCTCCCGCCAGCAGCAGCAGCCACACCGTTTCGTATTTCGCGCTGGCCGAGAAAATGGTGACCAGCGCGCCAACCGGGTCAGCAATCATCCCGCGAACGTCGATCCGGTCTGAATAGTCGTATTGGCCGCCAGTGTTCAGGAGCGGCAGGATCACCGCCACGGAGAGCAGCAGCCAGCCGACGCCCCACGCCGCCAGCCACAGCCCGATCCGGTCCCGATACCGCCACGCGATGACCAATCCGATCGCGGCAACCGTCAGGCCGAGGTCCTCTTTCACGAAAACCAGCAGTCCAGCCCAGGCGACGGCGGTGCGCAGCCGCCCGATGATCATCGACTCAAGAGCGAGCGCAAGAAGCAGGATGGCGAGCGCGATCTCGTGGAACTGCGCGGCCACCGCTGTCTGAAGACCCCACGACAATCCGTAGGCTACGCCGAGGCAGCTGCCGGCCATCGTGCCGAGCCGCCGGATGCCTAGCCGAGCGATCACGAGGACCGACAGTCCGATCAGAATGTTTTGCAGAATCAGCAGGGTCAGGCCGGAGGGGAAAAACGCGTAGGCGGGACCAAGAATTACCAGCAGCGGATGGAAGTGGTCACCCAGGAGGTTGAAGCCGTCACCCTTGATCGACACAATCGGCGCGTCGAAGCCGGCGTAGGCCTTGGCCAGCTGGGTGAAGATGCCGAGGTCCCAGGACGGGGTAGCGAGCCGGTTCCATTGCGCCACGGAGTAGACCGTGTAAGTGGCGGTGATCAGCAGGGCGATGATCACCGCGGCGGGTGGCTGCCGCCGGACGGCCGCCACCGACGACCGCACACCTTCAGTGATGAAGGTGGTTCGGCGAAGTGAATGTTGAGCTGTCACGGTGTCGGGGGCGTGCCGGTGGGGAACAGGGGAAGCCAATCGCTCAGGTCGGCCCGTTGCCCCGAGGCGGCAACCTTTCCAGCGCCGACGGCGTCGGCCCAGGTGAGACTTCCAGTCACCAGTGCCAGCCAGGTGACGGCGTCGGTCTCCACCACATTCGGCGGAGTGCCCCGGGTGTGGCGTGGTCCGGCAATGCACTGCGCCACACCAAACGGCGGCACCCGCACCTCTACACTGTTGCCCGGCGCCCGGTCAGCCAATTCCTCGAGTGCGTACCGCACGGCGGTGGCCGTCTCGGGGCGGGTGGCCGAGCCGGACCGGACAGCGTCGAGGGCTGGCTTGCCCGCCGGGGCGGGGATCCGTCGTCGTGCCATGGGGCCTAGTCCAGGAGAGCCATGACCGGTGCGGCGAGCCGAAGCTTGCCGACCGCTGCGCTGCCGCCCATCACCGGAGGGACCACCTTGGCGAGGACTGCGCTCACTTTGTCGGCGTCGACGGCGCCGGTGGCAGCCAGGAGGGTCAGGCCCACCAGCGTGGTGGCGCGGATGTTGCCGTCGAGTATTTTGAGGGCAAGGGAGACTCCGGTATCGGTGCCCATGACGAGGACGCCTTCGGCGCCGTTCTTGGAGATGATGCCCAGATCCTCCATCACTACCGAGTTTTCGCGGCCCCGGCCGTGTACGGCCCAGGGGTAGTCGAGCATCGCGGTGGCAATGGTCGCGGCGCGGGCGTCAGCGTTCTTGTCCGAGGGTGCCTTGGAGAACTTGCCGATGCCGCGGGCGAGGCCCGTCAGCGAGACGGCGGCGAGGGGAGCCCCGCAGCCGTCGACACCCCAGTGGGAAATCTTCTCTTCGGTGTACTCCTCAATGACCGCGGCGATGCGCTCCTGCAACGGGTGGGAGGGGTCAAGATACGTGGAGTGGTCCCAGTTGTTCTCGGTGCAGGCCCACAGGAAAGCGGCGTGTTTGCCGGAGCAGTTGAACGCGATGCGCTGCTTGCCCTTCTCCGTGCGGATCAGCCAGTTGCGGGCTTCCTCGTCCTGGGGCCAGTCGGCGGGGCATTGGAGGTGCTCCTCCGAGACTCCTGCCGCGCTGAGCATGGTGCGGACCACGTCCATGTGCTCATGCGATCCCACGTGGCTGGCCGCGGCCAGAGCGACCTGAGGCCCACGCAACGGCACTCCAGACTGCATCGCGGCGAGCGCCTGAAAGGGCTTCAGGGTGGAGCGGGGAAAGATGGGGGCGTGGATGTCGCCGAGTTCAGTGACCACAGTGCCATCGGCGGCGAGGATCACTGCAGATCCCAGGTGGCGCGATTCGATGAAGCCGTTGCGTTCCAGGACGGCAAGTTCGACGGCGTCGGCGGAGGAGAAAGTCTGAGGCATGAGACAAGTATCGCTTATCGGCTGTCGAGGTGGAGCTTGTACCCACCGGAGGAACGGACATCCGGTGGGTACAAGGTTTGGGGAGTGCTATTCGGCGGTGAACTGCACTGACTGCCAGCCGGAGGCGCCGTTGGGCACCGTGTCGGCGCGTTCCTCGGTCTGTACGCCGTCGGGGTCGTAGGCGCGGGCGCGGACGGAGTGGGAGCCCGCTTCGACGTTGATCTCATGGGACCACTGGCGCCAGGTGTCCACCGAGGCTTCGGCGGCGAGAGTGGCTTCCTCCCAGTCGCCGTCATCGACCTGGACCTCCACCTTGGTGATGCCGCGGTGCTGGGCCCAGGCAGAGCCGCCGATGGTCGACGTCCCGGCCGACACTTGGGCGAAGGAACGGGGCACCTCGACGCGGGCCATGGTCTTGATGGGCCCCTGCTCGGACCAACCGCGGTCGGTCCAGTAGGCGGTCTTGTCGGCAAATCGGGTGACCTCAAGGTCCACCACCCATTTGGTGGCTGACACGTAGCCGTACAGGCCGGGCACCACCATGCGGACGGGGAAGCCATGCTCCAGCGGCAGGGGCTCGCCGTTCATTGAAATGGCGAGCATCGCATCGCGGTCATCCTGCAGGATCGGCAGGGGAGTGGAGGCGCTGAAACCGTCGGTGCTGGTGGAAAGGACCATGTCGGCGCCGGCCGTGGGCCTGGCGCGGGCCAGCAGGTCGCGGAGCGGGTAGCCGAGCCATTTGGCGTTGCCCGCCAGATTTCCGCCGACCGGGTTGGACACACAGGTGAGGGTGATGTGGCGTTCGATCAGGTCGGCATCGAGCAGGTCCCGGAACGTGATGGTGAATTCTTCCTCGACCATGCCGTGCACCCGCAGCTCCCAGGTTTCCAGGTCGATCTGCGGCACGCTCAGCGCGGTGTCGATGCGGTAGAAGTCCGGGTTCGGGGTGACCCAGGGGACGACGCCGTCGACGCCGGACTCCACACCGGCAGGGATAGCCGGCGCGGCGCTGGCCGGGGTGGGAAACGTGAGGGCCTCCCGGGCCATGTTGACGGTATTCCGGGCGCTGGAAATGGCACGGCCGCCGGCCGCCGCGGCACCCGCGATGACTGCGGTGATGCCGGCGGCGGCAAAAAAGGTGCGGCGGCTGGTGCCGGTGGCTGGGGTGTTGGTGCTGGTCGCTTCCTGGGTGGCGTCGGCGTCGTCGCGGGTTTTATGCAGCGCACGGATCAGGTAGCGCAGGGCCAGGAGGCCGACGGCGGTCCCGATCACCGTGGGGACAGCGTCCAGCAGGGTGGCGCCGGCCCGGGAAATCACCGCCGCAACAATGACGGCGCCCATCAGGACCACGCCGGCTACACCGAGCACCCACTTCCGGTAGGCGACCACACCGAGGATGGCGGCGAGGAGGACGATGGTGACGCCCATGCCAACGAAAAGTGCCACCTTGTCGTTGGTGCCGAACGTGGCGATCGCGAAGTCCTTCAACCACGGCGGGGTGAAGTCGATGAAGGTGGAGCCGAGGGCGATCAGGGGCGCGGCACGGGCGGTCAGGAAGGAGCCAAGCAGTTCTGCCACGCCCAGCACCAGGCCGGCACTGACTATCCCAGCTAGTGCTGCCAGCATGGATTCCTTGCGCCCGGGGCGTCGTAAAGCGTTCATGCACCTTATTCGGAGTGGTGCGCCGTGCGTATGGGTTGTCACAGGGCCGATTACCCCGTCACAGCTTCGCGAGGATCCAGCCGAGACAGTACGCTGAACTACTGTGAAGGTTCTAGTGATTGGCCCCGGCGGCCGCGAACACGCCCTTGTCCGAGCACTGCTATCCGACCCGTTCGTCCACGAGGTGCATGCCGCCCCCGGCAACGCGGGGATGGGCAGCATCGTCCCCACCCACGAAGTCGACGCCGCTGACCCGGCCGCTGTGACGGCCCTGGCCCAGTCCCTGGATTCGGACCTCGTGGTGATCGGCCCGGAGGCGCCGCTCGCTGCCGGAGTAGCTGACGCACTGCAGGACGCGGGAATCCCCGTCTTTGGTCCGTCCCGGGAGGCCGCCCAGCTTGAGGCGTCCAAAGCCTTCGCCAAACAGATCATGGCCGCAGCCAACGTCCCTACCGGCATGGCCCGGGTTGCTTCGAACGCCGAGCAGGCAGCCGAGGCGCTGGACATCTTCGGCGCACCCTATGTGGTCAAGGATGACGGTCTGGCCGCTGGCAAGGGCGTCGTAGTCACCACTGACCGGGCCGAGGCGCTGGACCACGCGCAGGCCTGCTTCGACGCTGGCGGCACGGTGGTCATCGAGGAGTTCCTTGACGGCCCCGAGGTGTCCCTCTTTGTGCTCTCCGACGGCCGTAACGTGCTTCCGCTCGCCCCGGCCCAGGATTTCAAACGCATTTACGACGGCGATCAGGGGCCGAACACCGGCGGCATGGGAGCCTATTCGCCCCTGGACTGGGCGCCAGCGGGGCTGGTTGACGAGGTTATCGACCGGGTGGCCCAGCCCACCATCGACGAGATGGCCCACCGCGGGACTCCGTTCGTTGGAGTCCTCTATGTTGGGTTGGCCCTCACCACCCGCGGCCTTCGTGTCATCGAATTCAACGCCCGCTTCGGTGATCCCGAGACGCAGGCCGTCCTTGCCCGGCTGAAGACTCCGCTAGGCGGAGTGCTCATGGCTGCCGCCAAGGGTGGGCTGGACCAGGTTGAAAGTCTCAACTGGTCTCCCCAGTCGGCAGTGGCCGTGGTCCTCGCGTCGGAGCATTACCCCGACGCTCCCCGCACGGGCGACCGCGTCCGCGGCCTGAAGCGGGCCGAGACGATCGACGGCGTCCAGGTGCTGCACGCCGGAACCGCCCTCAAGCACGGCAAGGTGGTATCGGCCGGTGGCCGGGTACTCGCCGTCGTCGGGCTCGGAGATGACCTGACGGCCGCCCGCGACAGGGCCTACCGTGGGATCGCCGAGCTGAGCCTCAAGGGCGGTCAGTTCCGGCGGGACATTGCGTTGAAGGCCGCGCAGGGTGAGGTGGTGGCGCCCGCTGTGGCGTCCCCGTTGTCGCCTGTCACTGCCGCGTCGGCGGCCACGCCCGCAGGGGCCTGAGCGTGACCTTCGCGCCGTCGTTCATTGACGTACCCGGGTGGACGCACATCTATTCGGGAAAAGTGCGTGACCTGTACTCGCCTCTGACCGGACCAGACGACCGGGTGCTGGTGGTCGCGAGCGACCGGATCAGTGCCTACGACTTCGTGCTGTCCTCCGAGATCCCCGACAAGGGCCGGGTCCTGACCCAGCTGAGTCTGTGGTGGTTTGAACAGCTGGCCGAGGTACCCAACCATGTGCTGTCGACCGATGTGCCGGCCGAGGTTGCGGGTCGGGCAATGATCTGCCGGAAGCTGGAAATGTTCCCGGTGGAGTGCATCGCCCGCGGGTATCTCACCGGGTCCGGGCTGCTGGAATACCGCTCGTCGGGCACCGTGTGCTCGCTTCCGCTGCCGTCCGGGCTGGTGGATGGGTCGCGGCTCGAGCCGGCGGTGTTCACGCCCTCGGCGAAGGCCGCGGTGGGGGATCACGACGAGAACATTGCGTACGACGACGTCGTCGCCACCGTGGGCGCGCCCGTGGCGGAGGAACTGCGTCGGCTGACCCTGGCCATCTACGGCCGGGCCGAGGAAATTGCCCGGTCCCGGGGGATCATCCTGGCGGATACGAAGGTGGAGTTCGGGCTCTCTACCGACGGGCAGATCACCCTCGGTGATGAGGTCCTGACACCCGACTCGTCACGTTTCTGGGATGCTGCCCTGTATGCCCCCGGACAGGCGCAGCCGTCCTTCGACAAGCAATTCGTCAGGGATTGGCTCACCTCGGAGGCATCCGGGTGGGATAAGTCCGCCACCCCGCCGGAACTTCCCGCCGAGATTATCGAGAAGACCCGCGGCCGTTACATTGAGGCCTATGAGCGGCTGACGGGCCTCACCTTCGCCTAGCCTTTGCACTCCTGTTCACCAGACCAGCTCCGGCCGCCGCTTAATCTCCACTGGTCGGCGCGTGGTGGGTGGGAGACTGTGCCGGACCAGCCACAAAAAAGGCCCCGCGGTTGGTCTTCAACCGGCCGCGAGGCCTTTTCTGCTGGTCGGGGTGACAGGAATTGAACCTGCGACCTCGTCGTCCCGAACGACGCGCGCTACCAAGCTGCGCCACACCCCGATGCTGCTCAGCGAACGTCAGAAACGGCCAGCAGAGCAACCTCTAAAGCGTACCCGAGCACACGAAGATGCAAAACTAGACGAGCGTCTCCTGCCAGGCCGCATGCAGGGTCGCGAAGCGCCCGTCGCCGCCAATGAGCTCTGCCGGGGTGCCATCCTCCACCACCTTGCCGTCGTGGACCACGAGCACCCGGTCGGCAATCGACACGGTTGACAGTCGGTGCGCAATGATCAACGCGGTGCGGTTGCCCAGCAGCTTCTGCAGACCCTCCTGCACCAGCCGCTCACTGGGAATATCCAGGGACGAGGTGGCCTCATCCAGGATCAGCACCGCAGGGTTCGCCAGGAACGCGCGGGCGAAGCTGATCAGCTGCCGTTGCCCCGAGGACACCCGACCGCCACGTTTGTTGACGTCGGTGTCATAGCCCTCGGGCAGGGATCTGATGAACGTGTCGGCGCCCACCGAGCGGGCAGCCTCCTCGATCTCCTCGCGGCTTGCCTCCGGCTTCCCCAGGGCGATGTTGTCCGCCACGCTGCCGCTGAACAGGAACGCTTCCTGCGTCACCATGACGACGGCGCGCCGCAGGTCACGGGGATCGACCTCCCTGATGTCGACGCCGTCGAGAGCGATGCTGCCGGAGGACACGTCGTAGAACCGGGCGATCACTTTCGCCAGGGTGGACTTGCCAGCACCGGTCTGACCCACCAGGGCGATGGTCTGCCCGGCCGGAATCTTCAGGTCCATGGTCGGCAGGATGACCGGGCCGTCGCCGTACCGGAACTCCACGCCGTCGAACTCAATTGCTCCCCGAGGGTCTTTCAGCGGCACCGGGTTTTTCGGTGGGCGCACCGTCGGCACCTCCTCGAGCAGCCCAGACACTTTCTCCAGCGCCGCCGACGCGGACTGGAACGAGTTGTAGAACATGGCCATTTGATCGACGGGCTGGAAGAACCGCTTGCTGTACAGCAGGAGGGCGAGCAGGGCGCCGACCGCCAGAGTGCCGTCAAGGACCCGGAACCCGCCGACCAGCAGGACCACCGCAACGGTGACGTTGCCGATCAGCACCAGACCCGGCTGGAAGACGCCGTTGAGGTTGATGGACCGGACGGTGACCTTGCGGTAGTCCTCGGCCAGCTCGTCGTATTTCGAGGCGTTGACTTCCTCGCGGCGGAAAGCCTTGACGGCACGGATCCCGGTCATGGTTTCGATGAAGTGGACGATCAGCCGCGCAGACACCACCCGGGAGGCACGGAACGCGATCTGGGAGTGCTTCTGGTACCAGCGCGCCAGGAAGAACATTGGCACGGCGGCGACGAGGATCAGCAGACCCGTCCGCCAGTCCAGGACGAAGATGGTGATCGCGGTGAAGAGCATGTACATGACGCCGGAGGCGAGGGAGCTCACGCCCGAGTCGAGAAGTTCGCGCAGCGCCTCAAGGTCCGAGGTTTGCCGGGAAATGATGCGACCCGAGGTGTACTTCTCGTGGAATTCGAGGCTGAGCCGCTGGGTGTGCCTGAAGACGCGCAACCGCAAATCCAGCAGCATCGCCTGGCTGAGCAGCGCCGTCGACCGGACATACCCGGCCGTCAAAAAGGCGGTCAGGACTGCCGCGATCAGGTAGGTAAGGCCGGCGAGCCAGAGGTAGATCGGGTCGCCGTCGAGCAGCGATGGCAGGGCGTTGTCGATGCCGAACGCGATGATCGCCGGGCCGGCGACCCGGGCTGCCTGCGACCCGACCACCAGGGAAATGGTCCAGATGAACTGGCGCCGGTTGGGTTTGATGAGAGACCCCAGCAGGCGGAAGGACCGCGAGCGGACCGACCTGTTCTGGGCCTTGGACAGGAGGACGTCGTCCTCGTTGGTCACACCCGACGACGTCCCCCCGGTGGGTGCCGATCCGTTGTTCGGCTGTGGTGATGTGCTCACGTGAGCGCCCCCTCGTCGTCGTTCTCGAAGTCTTCAAGCTCCGTGTCCAAATCGGTCGGGCCATCAGGGAGGCTCGCGATCACGTAGCGGTAATGCGTGTTGCGCGCCAGCAGCTCGGTGTGTGTGCCGACGTCGGTCACCCGGCCGTCCTCGAGCAGGGCCACCCGGTCGGCGAGGGCAACCGTCGACGGCCGGTGGGCGACAATCAGGGTGGTGGTGTGAAGGAGAACCTTGCGCAGGCCTTCCTCCACAAGTTCCTCGGTGCGGACATCCAGGGCCGAGAGCGGGTCGTCGAGCACCAGCACCCGAGGTTTCGAGGCAATGGACCGGGCGAGGGCAATCCGCTGCCGCTGGCCGCCGGAAAGGCTCAGGCCCTCCTCCCCGATCAGGGTGTCGACGCCGTCGGGCAGCGAATATGCGAAGTGCGCCTGCGCGACCTCGAGCGCCTCAGCCAGGATCTCCTCGGCGTGTTTCTCATCCCGCGGCTCCGCGCCCATCAGGACGTTCTCTCGGACCGAGTTGGAGAACAGCGTGGTGTCCTCGAAAGCGACCGACACATGGGTGCGCAGATCGGCGATGGAGATGCTGCGCAGGTCGGTGCCGTCGATGGCGATGGACCCACCGGTCACCTCATAGAGGCGGGGGACCAGCTGCAGCAGGGTGCTCTTGCCGCACCCGGTTACACCTACCAGCGCCATCGTCTCCCCGGCACGCATGGTGAGGTTGATGCCGTTGAGCACATCGGCGGTGCCCTCCTCGGCGTCGGGGTAGCGGAAGTGCACATCGGTGAAGGTCACTTCGCCGCGGGGATCGATCAGCCGGACCGGCTCCTCGGGATCGGTGATGGTGTTGACGGACTCCATGACCTCGTAGTGGCGGTCGATGGCCGTTTTGGCGGTGAAGGTCATGGCGAGCAGCGGGCCGATGAACTCAACCGGGGTAGCGACCACGGCGGCCGTCGCGAAGAAGGCCACCAGGGCGCCGATCGAGAGGTCACCGTTGGCGGCGAACAGCACGCCGACCACCAGTGAGGCGCCCAACGCCAGCTCGGGCAGCAGGGTGACGATCAACGAAAAGTTGGCCAGCGAGCGTGACTTGTAGATCTCGGTCTGCCGGAGTTCCTCGGCCTGCAGGTTGAATCCTTCGAGGGCCTCACGGCTCCGGCCAAAGGCTTTCAGCACCCGGATGCCGTGGACGGATTCCTCGACGGTGGTGGCAAGGTCGCCGGCCTGGTCCTGGCTTTTCCGCGAAACCTTGCTGTAGGAGGTGCGGAACCGGAAGCCATAGATCATGATCGGCAGCGCCGCGGCGAGGAAGATCAGGGCCAGCACCCACGAGGTGAGGAACATGATGACGACGCCGATGACCACGGTCAGCGACGTCACCACCAGCATGATCAGCCCGAACGCCATCCACCGGCGCATCAGGTTCAGGTCCGTCATGGCGCGGGAGAGGAGCTGGCCGCTACCCCAACGGTCATGGAAGGCGACGGTGAGATCCTGCAAATGGCGATAGAACGACGTCCGCATGTTGGTTTCAACGGTCGTCGCCGGGGCGATGACGAACTGGCGCCGCAGTGCAACGAAGGTTGCTTCGAGGATGCCCAGTAGCAGGACCACGCCAGCCGCAATCCAGACGGTCGACGTCGCGCCTCCGACGGCGAGGGCATCGTTGATCAGCACGCGGAAGACCTGGGGGATGGCAAGGGCCATCAGACTCGCGCCGAGCGCGCAGACGAGGCCCAGGATCAGCCGCGGCAGGATGGGCTTGATGTGTGGGTAGAGTCGGCTGAGCGATTCCCACAGGGTGGTTTGAGTCGGCATACTTCTGTCTTTGACATTTCAGAGGCGGATCTACCCGGAAGGGACATTTCGTGTCCCGTAGCAACTATCCTATGTCAGAGCTTTGCCGCTGCGTCAGCGGCCCCAAACTACCGTTCGGTGAGGGTCAGCAGCACTGCTTCGGGTCGGCAGGCAAAGCGGACCGGCGCGAACCGCGAGGTCCCGATTCCCGCTGACACGTTCAGCGGTATGCTGCGTCCCTTGTGCTCCCAGTCAGTCAGGCCGCGGGCCCGCCAGGTGGGGAGGTCGCAGTTGGTGACCAGGGCGCCGTAGCCCGGAATGCAGACCTGCCCGCCATGGGTATGACCGGCGAGAATCAGGTGCGCGCCGCCGTCGGTGAAGTAGTCCAGCACCCGCTGATAGGGGGCGTGCGCGACGGCGATCTTCAGGTGCCGCGCGTCGGAAGAAGTGCTGCTGCCCGCCGGGTAGCCGGCGTAGGAGTCGCGATCGATGTGGGGATCGTCGACCCCGGTGAAGTCGAGCCGGAGGTTGCCCATGGCCACCGACTGCGACCGGTTGGACAAGTCGATCCAGCCTGCGTTCCCGAAGCTCCTGAACAGTTCCGTCCAGGGGAGTGCCTTCGGCTCCCGCCCGGTGCGGTGCTTCGACGGTCCAGAGAGATACCGCAGCGGGTTGTTTAACACTGGCGCAAAGTAGTCGTTGGACCCGGGCACAAACACGCCGGGAAACTGCATCAGCGGGCCGAGCGCCTCAAGCAGCGGCTCGACACCCTTGTGGTGGCTGAGGTTGTCGCCGGTGTTCACCACCAGGTCCGGTTCCAGCCGGGCCAGTCCCTGCAGCCACCGGGTCTTGGCGGCCTGCCGGGGGGCCATGTGAATGTCGGAAAGGTGCAGGACCCTCAGCGGGCGGCTGCCCGGCGGAAGGATCGGCAGGGTCTCCTCCCGCAGCTGGAACAGGTTCCGTTCCACCAGGGAGGCGTACCCGAGGCCGGCTACGGCGACCGCTGCGGTTCCTCCCAACGCGATAGTAGTGGCGTCGAGCAGCTTCGATGAACCCAAGGGTTAGCCTTCGTCTTCGTTGTTGTCTGGGTCCTCTGGGCTGTTTCCCGGTGGGGGATCAGCAGGAGGGCCGCTGTTCCCTGGACTGCCCTGGTTATCCCCGGGCCTCCCGGTCTGGTTGCCGTTGCCTGGCTGGGTCTGAATGGTGGGACGCTGCGCGTTGAGCATCCGCTGAGGGGGGTCGGTGAAGGGTTCTCCCGAGTGCAGCCCAGGTATCTGCTGCATAAACCGCTCCCAGGACGGAGCCGCAATGAACGAACCATCAATTTCGGGGTAAATCTGGCCGCCGATCTGCAATTCGCCCAAGCTGACGCTGTTCGCCTTCCAGTTACCCAGCCAGGTGGCAGTTGCCATGCCCGAGTTGTACCCCATGAACCAGGTCTGGGACCGGGCATCGTTGGTTCCTGTCTTGCCGGCCATGGGAATGTCCCCGAACTCCAGGAGCTGACCCGAGCCTCGCTCCATGACAGCCTCGGTGGCGTAGTTCACTCCGCGAGCCAATTCCTCGGGAATCGCCTGTTCACAGGCCGCTTCAGGGACGGGGAAGCTGGTGCCGTCAACGGCTACCACTTCAGTGAGCGCCCGCGGCTCACAGCTCATTCCCTCGGCCCCCAATGCCGCGTACGCAGTGGCCATCGAGAGCGGTGAAACCTCAGTTCCGCCGCCAATAAGGGCTGAAGGTGACACTGTCAACGGTGTGTAATCCCCGTCGGCGCTCTTTCCATCGTGGATACCTAGATCCGCGGCAATCTGGAACGGCATGCAGAGATCGATCTGACGTGCCGTCTCCATGGTGATGGTGTTGTACGACTGGGCCAGTCCTTCAAGGACGGTGTAGCTGCCGTAGTTGATGTCCCCGTAGTTCTGCGGTTCGTACCCGTCCTCATCAGGCAGGACGTACTTTCCGTCGGGATAGCAGCTTGCCTCCCACTCATCGAACTGGGGGTAGATCCTTTTGCGGCCGTCGATGGTGGTGTTCAACGCCCGGCCGTCTTCGAGCCAGGCAGCGACAATGAAGGGCTTGAAGGTCGATCCGGGCTGGAATCCTCCCACACCGCCCAAGGGCTGGTTGGGGTCTCCACCGCTGTACTGATCAACATTGAAGTTCAGCACCGAATCGCCTGGCTCGGTGCCAGGCATGTACCTGGTGTTCTGTGCCATCACGAGGATGTCGCCGGTTCCGGGTTCCATGCTGACCATCGAGTGTCCTACCGAGGGGTCGGTGGTCTCGCGGCCAGCGGTTTCATTGATGGCGGTCTGGGCAGCAGTCTGCGCAACGGGGTCGAGCGTCGTCGTGATCGTCAGCCCCGCGCGGTACAGGGTGTCCTGGCGTGCTTCAAGGGATTCGCCGTAGGCGGGATCGTTCAGGATCAGATGCGTGACGTAGTCGCAGAAGTACGGTGCCTGTTCCGCGCCGACACAGCCGCTCAGCGTGGGGGTGATGTCCAACCCGAGGTCGGTGGCGACGGCGGCGTCGTACTCTTCCTGGGTGATGTGGCTGTTCGACAGCATGGCGCCAAGCACCAGGTTGCGGCGCTCCAGGGAGCGCTCCGGGTTGAGTTCCGGACTGTAGAAGGTGGGTCCATTGACCACGCCTGCGAGGAGGGCCGCCTGCTGGATGTTCAAATCAGCTGCCTCGACGTTGAAGAAGTATCTCGATGCTGCTTGCACGCCATAGGTGGTGCCGGTGAACGGCACAATGTTCATGTAGCCCTCAAGGATTTCGTCCTTGCTGAGCTCCTTTTCGACGGCGATGGCCAGTTTTGCTTCGCGGAGCTTGTCGCCAAGAGTCTTGCCGCCGCTGAAAGTGACCGATCCGTCACCGCTCTGCAGGCTGGCATCAATCAGGACGTTGTTGACGTACTGCTGGGTGATGGTGGAGGCGCCGCGGGTGGTGTCGCTGCTGACGTTGCTCACCACAGCGCTCATGATGCCCTGCAGGTCCACGCCGCCGTGCTCGTAGAACCGGGCGTCTTCGATGGCGAGGAGGGCGTTCACCATGTTGGGGGAAACCTGGTCGAGGGTGACTGGCTGCCGGTTCTCCTCATACAGGGTGGCGATCAGCGTCCCGTCCGAAGCGAGAATCCTCGATGGCTGGGCCAGCGCCCCACGCTCGAGTTCCGCCGGCAGCTCTTCGAAGAACTGAATCGAGGCGGAAGCACCGGTACCCGCTGCCGCAGCAACTGGGACCAGTAGACCCGCAGCAAGCACCCCGCTCAAAGCACTGATTCCGAGAAACGCAATCATCTTCCCCAGGGTGGTTGCTGTGTCAAAGATCGGTGATTTACGAGCAGCCATTACTCCAGTTTACAAGCACGCGCTAGTCTGTGAACCATGACCAAATGGGAGTACTCCACAATTCCGCTCATCATCCACGCCACGAAGCAGATTCTGGACCAGTGGGGAGAGGACGGCTGGGAACTGGTGCAGGTAGTTCCCGGACCGGACGGCAAAGGCCTCGTCGCCTATCTGAAACGAGAGAAGAACCAGTCGTGACCAGCACCGACAACCCAACATCAGCTGTCGAACAGCGGCTGCTGGATCTCGGAATCACTCTCCCGGACGTCGTGCAGCCACTGGCTTCGTACGTCCCGGCAGTGGTGACGGGCAACTATGTTTTCACCGCCGGGCAGCTACCGCTTATTAACGGTGAACTCCCAGCTTTGGGCAAGGTTGGTGCCGAGGTGACGCCGGAGGCCGCGAAAGAGTACGCAGCGACCTGCGCGGTGAACGCCTTGGCCGCGATCAAGTCCCAGATCGGGGATCTGGACCGGATTAGCCGGATCGTGAAGGTGGTCGGGTTTGTCGCCTCCGATCCCAGCTTCACGGGCCAGCCTCAGGTTATTAACGGTGCGTCCGATCTGCTGGGGCAGGTGCTCGGCGACGCCGGTGCTCATGCTCGCTCCGCCGTCGGCGTCGCAGTGCTTCCCCGCGATGCGCCGGTGGAAGTCGAGATTATCGCGGAGTTTGTCTGATTCCTGTGGGCCACATTAGTAACCGCCTTTTTCCAGTTCCCGAAGACCAGTTGGGCGCAGCGCGAAGCTGGGTCGAACACGGCGAGCGGACGCCGGTCAAACCCCGCCTGGCGTCGTCGGTGGTCTTGATCCGCGATGCCCCTCCGGGGACTGAAACTTACCTTTCATACCGGCGTGGCGAATCCCCACTGGGGATCGTCGCGTTTCCCGGCGGCAGCATCGAGGAGTCCGACGACGACGACGTCGTCTGGTTTGGGCCCACCCCTGCCCAGTGGGCAAAGGCGATGGGGATCGATGACCTGTTTGTGGCGCGGCGCCACGTGGTCGGAGCCATCCGCGAACTGTTCGAGGAGACCGGTGTGCTGCTGGCTGGACCGGATGCCGTGTCCCTCGTCGACGGCAGTAGGAGCCCTGAGTGGATGAAGGCCCGTGAGGACATTGCCACCCAGGAGCGATCGTTTTCGGACATCCTGGCCCGCCGGGGACTGGGGCTCCGCACCGACTTGCTGAAACCGCTTGCGCACTGGCTTAGCCCCGATTACGCTCACCGCCGGTTCGACACCCACTATTTTGCGGCGGCCCAGCCGACCGGCCAGGAAGCTACGGCGCTCGCGAGTAAGGGTTTGTGGGGTGAATGGCGCTGCGCGTCCAGGGAAGTCGCGAAGGCCGAAGCCACCACCTTGGGCGATGAAGTGGGTCAGCCCAACACGGTGGGCCGGGCGCTGGATGATCTGACCGTACCAGCGGTGCGTTTGATTCTGGAGAAGATTGGATCCTCGAAGGGTTGCGTGGCTTATTTGAGTCACAAACGGCCCATGAAGGTTTATTACCCGCATCTGATGACACCCTCCGAGGAGGCGGATCCAATGCTTGAGGTCGCTTGTTCGGTGGCCACCGAGGGCGGATCCGGCCAACGCGGTCGTTAGCGTGGCCTTCACCGCCCTCTCTGGTCGGCTCAGGGCCGTACTGCCCTAGCGCGGCTTCCGGGATACCTTCGATTCCTCAAAGGGCTCATGTCCTTCCTCGATCCGCGCGAAGGCGGGGTCGTCAGCATAGGACTTCAGTCTCGCGATGCGATAAATAATCAGTGCGTAGACTGCTTTAGCCGCAATATCAGCGATGGAGTACCCGCCTTGCTTCAGGACCCATGCGTCGGCGCCTGAGATGCCAAGTAGCGGCAGCGCATATGCGAGCGGGTAGACGATCCAACTCGCGAGAAGCAGGATCCGAAGGCGACTGATGAGCTTCCGGACCTGCGGAGGCTGGCGATCAAGCGATTTCGTCAGCTCGACGAACAATACGTACAGGATGAAGATAAAGGGAATTGTGGAGAGGATCCCCCACAGGACTCTTACGCTGTCTGAGCTACTGATCTCTCCGGGGTATCCGAGCACGATCATCAGGGTCGCAGCGGGAACCAGTTTCCATAGCAGGCTGGTTTGCACTTTTCGGGCGAGGGCCAGAACTGCGATGAGTTCCACCAGCAGCAGTGGCACCGTCAGTAGCCAGTCCACATACCGGTACCCCTCGTTGAACGACGCGCCCTCAGCTTGCGCATACGTCCCGCGTCCGCCGACAGCGTCCGTGACGAATGCCTCCTTGAACGAGTCAAAGATCCGGAAGTAGTGGTAGGCAGCAATGCCGCAGACTATTGCTGCGATGACAAGTGCCTGCCGGTACCGGGGAAGGACGCGGGGAAGAACGAGGATGAGGAAAACGGCCGTGAATAGCTGTGAAGCAATAACCAGCGAGAGCAAGTTGTAGACAGTGTCGAACTGGCTCTGGGTCAGGTCATCAGGAATCATGGTTGTGCTCCTTTGCACAGAAGGTGAACCCCTGCATGGCGGCAGATGATGGAATTCATCCCGTTCCGCACGATGCGTGAAAGAATTCTACGCTGTGTAGAATCCCTAGCCAAGGCTTTTGTTCCAGCAAAAGGGAGCGTCCACATCGCGACCTAATAAAAGGCCACACAGAAAAGACCGGGAACGTGATGCTCCCGGTCTTTTCGTGGACTTATGAGGGTGTGATGCTAGCGGCTGCGCTGACGCAACCGCTGGATGTCGAGGATGACGACGGCGCGCGCCTCAAGGCGCAGCCACCCGCGCTGCACGAACTCCGCGAGAGCCTTATTGACGGTTTCACGGGAAGCGCCGACCAATTGGGCAAGCTCTTCCTGAGTCAGCTCGTGCGCAACGAGGATGCCGTCGGTGGCCGGACGGCCAAACCGGTCCGCCAGATCCAGCAGGGCCTTCGCAACGCGGCCCGGGACATCGGAGAACACCAGGTCAGCCAGCGACTCGTTGGTACGGCGCAGCCGGCGGGCCAAGGCCTGCAGCAGCTGGGCCGAAACCTCGGGACGGGTTTCCAGAAGGGTCCGCAGGTTCTCATTCTTCAATCCGGCGAGGCGCGTCTCGGAAACGGCGGTGGCCGTGGCCGTTCGAGGGCTGGGATCGAACAATGCCATCTCACCGAACAGCTCGCCCGGGCCAAGAATTGCCAGCAGGTTCTCGCGGCCGTCCTGCGCGGTGCGACCGAGCTTGATCTTGCCGGACACAATGAAATACAGCTGGTCGCCCTGATCTCCTTCGCGGAAGACAGATGCCCCGCGGGAGAGATCCACTTCGGTGAGCTCGTCGGTGAGTGCGGCGAAAACGTCGTCGCCCAACGAAGCGAAGAGTGGCGCGCGGCGCAGTACCTCGATGTCCATGAAATCTCCTGATAAATTGTCGGCTCATTCCATCTTGCCGTACATAACGAACTTGTGACACCTGCTACACGCGTGTTCGCCGTCGGAATAGCCTATTTGCCTCCCATTTGGGCGGAAACGCCGAGATTTTCCGCCCAACGGGCTGAAAAAGGGGGTCAACATGCGCTCAGGAGATTGTCAGTACCGCCGGATAGACTCAGTCGGGTAACGGAGGCGTCGCGCCTCCCGATGATCAGGGAGAGCGCACGTGCCGGACTTCACCATCTTGGACATCCTGCTGGTGCTGGCACTGGTCGGGTATCTCGTTGCCGGTCTCCGCAACGGGTTCCTGGTGACCCTCGGCGGGATCGCGGGCTTCGTTGCCGGAGCAATAGCTGCGTTCTTCGCTATTCCCCTCGTCAGCGAATGGGTGCCCGACGACGCCTGGCGCCTTCCCGCCATCATCCTCACAGCATTCGTCCTGGTGGTCCTTGGCCAGGCCCTCGGCTCCCGGCTCGGTGGAGCCATTCGCCGTGCCCTCGATTTCCGTCCGATCCGAATGGTCGACCGGCTGCTCGGCGGCGTCGTGAATGTGGTGGTTGCTGCACTGGTGATGTCCATGCTGGCCTTCAGTATTGGCACGCTCGGCATGCCCTTCCTGTCCCAATCCATTGCCTCGTCACAGGTGATCAGGGGAATCGACAACCTTACGCCGTCGCCGGTTCGCACGTGGATGGCGCAGTTGCGCACCATCGCCGTCGACGACGGGATCCCCACTATTCTCGAAAGCGTTGCACCGGCTGCCCCCCTGCCGGTCCCCGAGGCGGCCGTCGACACCCCCGAGCTCGCGTCGGCTTCCCAATCGGTGTTGCGTATTGCTGGTACCGCGTTCCAGTGCGGCCAAAACCAAACCGGGTCGGGCTTCGTTATTGCTCCAGGGCGGGTGGTGACCAACGCCCACGTGGTTGCGGGGGTCAACGAACCGGTGGTGGAGATTCCCGGTGGGGGAGCGCTGCCCGGCCGTATCGTCCACTTCGACGCCGTTCGGGACATCGCGGTCCTCGCCGTCGACGGTCTGGACCGTGCGCCCCTGCCCCTCGGTGAGGATCTCGCCACGGGGGACACTGCGGCTTTCGCTGGCTACCCCGCCGGTGGCCCCTTCCAAATCCAGCCCGCCAGCATCCAGAATCGCAGTGACGTCCTGGTCGCCAACATCTACGGCGCGGATCCGGCGTCAGTCAACGTGTACAGCCTGGCAGCGAATGTTCAGCAGGGTAACTCGGGCGGGCCTCTGCTGGACATGCAAGGGCGGGTGACCGGCGTGATCTTCGCAAAGTCCACTCAAGATGCGCCGGTGGGATACGCGCTGACCCTGGCAGAATTGCAGCCCATTGCCGAGCAGGCCAGCGTCTTCACTGACACGGTGTCAGCTGGTCAATGCAACAACCGCTAGGCCTTAGCCAAGCCAGTCGAGCGTCTGCCCGTGTCCGCCAGTGCGTGCTGCCGGGCTCCCATTGTGTGCGAGGACGAACAGCCGGTCCACCTCCACCTCCGCCTTAGCCATCGCACCCTCCACTCCTGGCAACACCCCGTGCCCTTCGGATCTCGGCGGGCTACTGCGACGGCGGTGCGGAGCCGGTCCCGCCGTCGCACATGTTCCGGCCAGATCAGTGCTTCCAGCCAGGCGACGTCGTCGTCCTTTGCGACGTCGAGCGGAGTCAGGTCGAGTCCGGCGCGGAACCTGATGAGAGGTAACGACGTCGGCAGCGGCGGGTGGCCGGTGGTAGCGCAGTCCATCACCAGGGCGTCGGGGACCGCGTTAGCAGTAGGTGGGGGAATATCCGCGGGTTTCGACGAGCGCGAACCGCCGGTACCACGCGGCCGTGTCGAGTTGCTCAGCCATGCCAATCCCTCCACACCGATGGGTCAACCGTCACCCTAGCGTGCTCTTAGGGGGACGGCCAGTCGACAACGCGTAACCAAATCGTGACCACATCTGTGAGGTAAATCCCATCTGAGGACATCCCCGGGGTTAGGCTCGTTCCACAGATTGCTCCGCTCCGGCGAAGCCGTCAGGGCATCACGTTACGTGCGCTGCCTCCCCACTCGTACATGAGGAGCACAACATGCAAGAAAGCGCCACACCGCCGCGCAGCTCACGCCCCGCAAAGAAGCGGGCAGCTGTGGTGACGGCCGGATTGGCAATCGGTGCGCTGTTGCTTTCCGGTTGCGTCGAAAGCCAGCGGGATGAAGGCACTGCCGACGGTGGTGAAGCGACCGTCGACTCGACGTTCGTCTTTGCTGCGTCGTCGGATCCTGCGTCCCTTGACCCCGCCTTTGCCAGTGACGGCGAGACCTTCCGGGTCAGCCGTCAATTGTTTGAGGGTCTCGTCGGGGTAGAGGCCGGCACGGCCGATCCAGCTCCGCTGCTCGCCGAATCCTGGGAAACCTCCGAAGACGGCCTTTCCACCACCTTCGCGTTGAAGGAGGGCGTCACGTTCCACGATGGCACCGAGTTCAACGCGGAAGCCGTCTGCTTCAACTTCGACCGCTGGTACAACTGGACCGGTGTCGCCCAGGCGCCATCCGTCTCCTACTACTACAACAACCTGTTCCGCGGGTTCGCCGACTCACCTGACGCAGCCGTCTACGAATCCTGTGAGGTGAACGGGGACCTTGAGGCGACCGTCACCCTTGCACAGCCGTTCGCCGGGTTCATTCCCGCTCTGTCGCTGCCGGCCTTCGCCATGCAGAGCCCGACGGCGCTCGAGGAGTTCGCCGCCGATGACATTGGCGGTTCAGCTGAAGCGCCAGCGTTGAGCGCTTACGCCGAGGGTAACCCCGTGGGTACCGGGCCGTTCAAGTTCGATTCCTGGTCGGTGGGCGAGCAGTTGCAGCTGTCCACCTACGAGGACTATTGGGGTGAGCAGGGCGATGTGGAAACCATCATCTTCCGCGTCATCGACGACCCACAGGCGCGCACGCAGGCCCTGCAGGCCGGCACGGTCGACGGGTTTGACCTGGTCTCGCCCGCCGATATCCCCACCCTCGAGGGCGAAGGCTTCATGATTGTGCCTCGCGATCCCTTCACGATCCTCTACCTGGGTCTGAACCACGAGGTGGAGGAGCTCAGCGATCCACTGGTACGCGAAGCAATCCACCACGCCATCGACAAGCAGGCACTGATCGACCAGACGCTTCCTGAAGGAACGCAGCTGGCCACCCAGTTCATCCCCGACGTCGTAGACGGTTACAACGAAGACGTCACCACCTATGACTATGATCCTGAACGGGCCATGGAACTGTTGGAAGAAGCCGGTTACCCTGACGGCTTCGAGGTCCAATTCAACTATCCGACGAACGTATCCCGGCCGTACATGCCAACCCCCGAGCAGGTCTTCACCAACCTGACCGACCAGTTGGCCGCCGTGGGTATCACCGCAACGCCAGCGCCTGACGTCTGGACGCCTGACTACCTGGACAAGATCCAGGGAACAACTGACCATGGCATCCACCTGCTCGGCTGGACCGGTGACTACAACGACACTGACAACTTCATCGGTGTTTTCTTCGGCCAGGAGAAGCTCGAATTCGGCTTCGACAACCCCGAACTGTTCGCGGCGTTGGACGAAGCCCGTGGCATGACCGACCGTGAAGAGCAGACAGCGGCGTACGAGGAAATCAACGAGCAGATCGCCGAGTTCAACCCGGCGATCCCGTTGGCTCACCCCGCGCCGTCACTGGCCTTCGCCGAGCGTGTCACGTCCTACCCGGCAAGCCCCGTCAATGACGAGGTCTTCAACATGATCGAACTCAACGAGTAACAACATCAGATGACAGGAGAGCCTGGCCTGCGCGGCCCGGCTCTCCTGTTGTTCGTTGGACAGTGTTTGATTCCTGTGTGTTTGATCCGTTCCTGAAAGGACCCCGTGCTACGCGTCATTGGTAAGCGCCTCGCGCTGCTGGTACCCACGTTGATCGGCTTGTCGATCCTGTTGTTCCTGTGGGTGCGCAATCTACCCGGCGGCCCTGCCACTGCCCTGCTGGGCGAGCGGGCCACCCCTGAAGCGGTGGAACGGGTGAACGAGCTCTACGGCTTCAACGAGCCGATTGTCTCTCAATACTTCACCTATATGGGCAAGCTCCTGCAGGGTGACTTCGGCACCTCGATCAACACCGGCCGTCCGGTGCTGGAGGAGTTCGCCACCCGGTTCCCCGGCACCGTCGAACTCACTGTCGTCGCCCTGATCTTCGCCATCGGCATCGGCATTCCCCTCGGTTATCTGGCCGCCCGCTACTACGGGCGGTTTGTGGACCACGGTTCGGTAGTGCTGAGCCTGCTCGGTATCACGGTGCCCGTCTTCTTCCTGGCGTTCATCCTCAAGTATCTGTTTGCCATCCAATGGCCCATTCTTCCTCCGGACGGTCGCCAGGATCCGCGAATGGACGCCACCCACGTGACAGACTTCTACGTGTTGGACGGAATGCTCACCGGTGAGTGGGACGCAGCCTGGGACGCGTTCCAGCACCTGATCCTGCCGGGTATTGCGCTCGGCACCATCCCCTTGGCCATCATCGTACGGATCACCAGGGCTTCGGTTCTTGAGGTCCAGAATGCCGACTACGTCCGCACCGCCCGAGCCAAGGGCCTACTTGAGAAGACCATCCGGAACCGCTTCATCCTCCGCAACGCGATGCTTCCCGTTGTGACCACCATCGGTCTGCAGGTGGGCTTGCTGATTTCCGGGGCAGTGTTGACCGAAACGGTCTTCGCTTTCAACGGGATCGGCAGATTTTTGCGTGATGCGATCTTCGGACTCGACTACCCCGTCCTCCAGGGGTTCATCATCATCATTGCCATCCTGTACGCAGTGATCAACCTGATCGTTGACATTTCCTACAGCATCATCGACCCAAGGGTGCGTGTGAGTTGAGTACGACATTGCCGCCAACTGCCGGTGACGAGCCGACGCCCACCGAACCGAGCATCCCCGACGGAGCCGGAACCGGACTCTGGAAAGACGCCTTCCGACGGCTCAAGAAGAACCCGCAGGCCATCGCCGGAGCCGTCATTGTGGGCTTGTTCCTACTGGTGGCCATTCTGGCGCCGGTCCTTGCTCCCTACGGCGGCGATGAACTACCGGGACGTACCGAGATCACGCCCACCAACATCCCGGGGCCGGGGGAGTTGGACGCTTACCCACTCGGTCTCGACCGATTCGGTGGGGACCTACTGAGTAAGCTCATCTGGGGTGCTCAGGCGTCCCTGTTGATCGGCGTCGTGTCCACCACCCTAGGGCTGGTCGGCGGCATGATCCTCGGCCTGCTCGCCGGTGGACTGGGCGGTTGGGTGGACAGCCTCATCATGCGGTTCGTCGACATTCTTCTTTCGGTGCCGAACCTGTTGCTGGCAGTCAGTATTGCAGCGATCCTGGGTCAGGGGCCCTACGCGGTCATGATCGCGATCGGTGTCTCGCAGGTGCCGATTTTCGCCCGCCTATTGCGAGCATCGATGTTGTCCCAACGCGGCTCGGACTACATTCTTGCCGCCCAGACGTTGGGTCTGAGTCGGTCCACCATCACCATGAGCCACCTGCTGCCCAACAGTGTTGGGCCGGTTATCGTCCAGGCGACCCTGACCCTTGCCACAGCAGTCATTGACGCGGCTGCTCTGTCCTTCCTTGGACTGGGCGGTGGGCGCCCGCAGACCGCGGAGTGGGGGCGGATGCTCACCTATGCGCAGGCCGAGCTTGCCAATTCGCCGCAGCTGGCGTTCCTGCCGGGTATCTGTATCGCTGTGACGGCGCTGGGCTTCACCCTGCTGGGCGAGTCGTTGCGGGAGTCGCTCGATCCCAAGACCCGCAAGAAGTAGCCAGCTTCGACTGGAGTAAAGAAGATCCCGGCACCGATGGTGCCGGGATCTTCTTGTCTGCCTGCGGTTCTAGGCGATGTTCAATTCGTTGCCAGGGATCGCCGAAAGCAATTGCCGGGTGTAGGGGTGGCGCGGATTCTGGAAAACTTCCTCGGAACTAGCGGCTTCGACCAGCTCACCGTCCTTCATCACGCAGACGTAGTCGGAAATGAGGCGGACCACGGCGAGATCATGGGAGATGAACAGGTAGCTCAGACCGAGCTCCGACTGTAGGTCCCCGAGCAGCTTCAGGATCTGGGCCTGAACCAGAACGTCCAGCGCGGACACCGGCTCGTCGCAGATGATCAGTTCGGGCTTCAGCGCCAAAGCCCGGGCGATTGCTACCCGCTGGCGTTGCCCGCCCGAAAGCTCCGACGGGTACCGGCGCAGGGCGGTCTGCGGCAGGGACACCTGGTCCATCAGCTCGCGAACCCTGGCCCGCCGTTCACTCTTGGAGCCCCGCTTGTAGGCGTTGAGTGGTTCCTCAATGATCCGTTCAATCGTGAACATGGGATTCAGCGACGAGTACGGGTCCTGGAACACAGGTTGAACCCGCTGCCGGAAGTCAGCTAGCTGTGCTTTGTTCAGTGTTCCAACATCCATGCCGTCGAAAGTCATGGTGCCCGACGTCGGCTCAATGAGCTTCAGGAGCATCCGCGCGGTGGTGGTCTTCCCTGAACCGGACTCACCCACAATGGCGACGGTCTGTCCCCGTGGCACATCAAGGGTCACGTTCTTCGCCGCGTAGAAGTCGTCCGAGCTGCCCCGACGCTTGTAGATCTTGGTCAGGTCCCTGATCTCGACAATGTTCTTGCCCGGATCAGTGGCAGCCGGGGCCGCTGGGGCGTGGGCCTGGTGTTCCAGGAAGACCGCTTCTGCTGCCTGGACCCGCTTCCCTGCGTCGGCGTTGTAAGCGCCGGGCCGCAACCGCACCGCAGCCACACTGGGGGCCGCGCGGACGAGGGATTGGGTGTACGGGTGCTGGGGGTCATTGAGAAGCTGCTGCGCCGGCCCGGCCTCAACTACCCGGCCGCGGTGCATCACCACGAGATCCGAAGCGCGTTCGGCGGCCAGCCCCAGGTCGTGGGTGATCAGCAGCACCGATGTTCCGAGCTGTTCGGTCATCAGATCGATCTGGTCCAGAATGGTCCGCTGCACCGTCACATCCAGTGCGCTGGTCGGTTCGTCAGCGATGAGCAGCCGCGGCTGGCAGGCCATGCCGATCGCGATCAGGGCACGCTGCCGCATGCCACCCGAAAACTCGTGAGGATACTGTTTGGCGCGTTCACCGGCGTCGGGCAGTCCAGCGGCGGTGAGGACCTCGATGACGCGTTCCTTGACGTTCTTCTTGGTCGCCATTCCGTGGACCAGCAGGGTTTCAGCAACCTGCGTTCCGATCTTCGATACCGGGTTGAGGTTGGACATCGGGTCCTGAGGCACCAGACCGATCGCCCGCCCGCGGATGGCGCGCATCTTCGTTTCAGAAATGGTGGCGAGGTCCTGGCCTTCGAACAGGATGCTGCCGCCGGTAATCCTGCCATTGGACGGCAGCAGGCCGATGCAGGACATCGCCGTCGTCGACTTTCCCGAACCGGACTCGCCAACAATCGCAAGGGTTTTCCCGCGTCGCAGGGTAAAGCTCGCATTTTCGACGGCGATCACATCGCCGTACGAAGTGCTGAACGTTACGGCGAGGTCCTTGACCTCAAGGAGCGGGGCATCGCTGGGGACACCGTCAACGGGTGTGATGTCGATCATGCCTCTATCGTCCCTCATGAGGGGGCGTAACCCACGGATCCGGAGGAGAGTTTTTCGATCAGGAAATCGACGGCGTACCGGTAGCCACTGATCCCGGCGCCCACGATCACGGCTTCCGCAACAGCCGACAGGTAGGACTGGTGCCGGAATTCTTCCCGCCGGTGCACGTTGCTGATATGCACCTCTACCGTGGGAAGGCCGACGGCGGCAATTGCGTCACGGAGGGCGACGGAGGTGTGGGTGTAGGCGCCGGCGTTGATGACGATACCGTCGGCGGCCCCTGCCGCAGCCTGGATGGCGTCGACCAGTTCGCCTTCATGGTTGGACTGCAGGCACGTGACGGCCCAACCGTGACGCCCCGCGGCGTCGGCGGCGAGAGCCTCGACGTCGGCGAGGGTTCCTGTGCCGTAGGTGGCCGGTTCGCGGGTGCCCAGGAGGTTGAGATTCGGTCCGTTGATGATCAGGAGCGTGGTGGTCTTCGGCATGGCTTAACTATGCCCCACACCCGGGTGCACCAAAAAGCAGCTGTGAGTCTTACAGCGGCTGGTCTGGGACTAGCTGACATCCACCACGGGCTTGGATGTATCGATAACTTCCCGGGCCAGCTCGTCCTTGAACTCCTGGCTAAACCGGCGACGCGATGCAGACATACTGCAGATCTCACTTTCAGTAGAAACCTCAGTTTAAGAGGTCCCACTGTCCGAAATCCCTAGGCTGCTCAGTTAGCGGAGGCCGCGTTGTAGGTCTTTTAGGGCGGTGGTGTGATCGCGGTAGGCTTTCCGGCCGGCTTTGGTGAGTCGGAAGACGGTGTGGGGTTTTTTGCCGAGGAAGGACTTGTTGATTTCCAGGTAGCCCTTGTCCTCCAGGATCGTGGCGTGTTTGGACAGCAGCGCGTAGCTGGTCCCGAGTTCGTCTTTCAGGGCCTGGTAGGTCGCGTCGTCCACGGAGGCTAGTGCTGCCATAATCGCGAATCTCACCGGTGAATGAACGACCTCGTCGAGGCGGTTCATGGCATCTCCTAGGCTCACCTGCCGCGTACCGCCAACCATAGTGAGCAGCCCAGCAGGGGAAGTGCCAGTACGATCGACGCTAGGATCGCCGTAGTCAGGGGTACTCCGCCGGTTTCGGAGCCGACCGGGCTCAGAATCTGATAGGTGATTCCGCCGCCTACTCCCAACCAGAGGGCCGAGAGTCCTTCGATCAAGGTGAAGTGTCTGGGCCGAACGGTACGGGTCCGGGAGCGGACGAAAACAAACAGAATGGCCAGCAGGACCAAACCGCCATAGACCACAACGGTACTTGTCCCGTTCACCAGGTCGGCGCCGGTGTGAAAAAACATGGCCATGAACAGCCCGCCTAACACCGCCCACACGGCGAGGACCACTGCCTCCGGCCCACTGGAAACATGGCGTCTTCTGGTGGCAGGCCTGGTTACAGCCGAGGGAACGCCGGTGCCTCGTTCATCATCCATGGTTCCAACGTATTGACAACTCAACGATTCGTCAACAAGCTGGCGCGCAGTAAAAGCCCCTCACAAGAGGAACCTCGACGGTGTGGCGGTGCTCAGGCTGACATCGGTGCGACGTCGGCTGGCCGGGTGAGGTTGGCTGTCCGGCGGAGGCGGACGGCGGCCAGCGCCCCAGCAACGGTCACCAGGCTCATCACCGCAAGAACAATTCCGGGGTGCCACCAGGCGCCGTCGGTAGCTGTACCGAGGACCTGGGTAATGGAAGGAGCGAATCCGGCGACAATCGCCGCCAGGCTATAGGCGAAGGACAGAGCGGTGAACCCGGTGCGGGGCTCGAAGATGTCTGCCATCAATCCGCCAAGCGCGGCCCAGCTGGCGGTCGGCAGGATGCCGCCCAACAGGATGGCGGCCACATAGGTGGGCGCATCGGCGATGCTGATCACCCAATACAGCGGGAAAGCGATGAGGGCGGTGCCGATAGCCCCGCCGGCGACCACCTTGGCCGAGCCGATCTTCATGGCCAGATAGCCGAACGCGGGAATGGTCAGCAGTTGCAGGAGCGAACCGATCAGGGCCGCGTTGAGCACGGTCTCCTGGCTGAGTCCCAGCCGTTGGGTGCCGTAGGCCTGAGTGTAGGAAACCATGAGGAAGTAGGAACCGATACCGAGCACTGCCGCTGCGGCCGCGACGGCGATTGCCGCAGGCTGCCGCCGGATGACTTCGACGAACGGAATGCTGGCGCGCGACTGTGTCTGCACGGTCTCTTTGAAAACCGGCGTCTCGTCAATGGCGAGCCGCAGGTACAGGGCGATGCCCAGGAACGGGAACGCGAGCAGGAAGGGGATACGCCATCCCCAGGTGGTCATGACGTCGGGCGCCACGACAGCGAGGATCAGGAACACCAGGGAGATGAGCATGGTGCCGACGGGGGAACCGAGCTGGGGAATCGAGGCGTACAGCGCGCGTTTACGCGGTTCGGCGTGCTCGGTGGCGATCAGGATGGACCCGCCCCACTCGCCGCCGAGGGACAACCCCTGCAGAAGACGGAGCACGGTCAGCAGGATGGGCGCCCAGACGCCGATCACGCTGTAGTCCGGGAGCAGGCCGACGGACCCGGTGGCCAGGCCCATCAGCACGATGGTCCAGATGAGGGTCTTTTTGCGGCCGATCCGGTCGCCGAGATGACCAAATACGATGGCACCCAGGGGGCGGGCGACGAAGCCCATCGCGAAGATCAGGAAAGCGGAGAGGGTGCCCGCGAGGGGATCCTGGGCGGCGAAGAACACCTGGTTGAAGACCAACGCAGCAGCGGTTCCGAAGACGTAAAAGTCGTAGGACTCGAGGGTGGTGCCTACAAACGAGGCGGCCGCGGACTTACGGGCCATCTTGCGGTTGGCGGCCGGGGACGGGCCAGTGGTCGCGGGGGCAGCGGTAGTAGACACGTTTCGAAATTGTCCTCGTGCCGCAGGCCGAGGCGCCACCCCTGCCGGGCAAGATCACAACCCCCCGGGATGCACATCACACCGCCCGGAGGCACCCCCCCGGGTCCGCCTGGGACCCGGGATGGTGCCCCGGGACCCAGGCGGGGAGTTACTTTCTCAGGGACTGAGCGATCTGAGCCATGATCGTCGGGTCGGACAGGGTCGACGAGTCGCCGACTTCCCGGCCCTCTGCAACGTCCTTGAGTAGGCGGCGCATGATCTTGCCGGAGCGGGTCTTCGGGAGCTCGGGCACCACCAGGATGTTGCGCGGCTTGGCGATCGGCCCGATCTCCTTGCCCACGTGGTTGCGCAGGGTGGTGACGATGTCGTCGTCGTCGACGGCCGAGCCACGCAGGATCACAAACGCGACCACTGCCTCGCCTGTCGTCTCATCGGAGGCACCGACGACGGCGGCCTCAGCCACCGACGGGTGGCTGACCAGCGCCGACTCGATCTCGGTGGTCGACAGCCGGTGACCGGAGATGTTCATCACGTCGTCCACGCGGCCCAGCAGCCAGATGTCGCCGTCCTTGTCGCGCTTGGCGCCGTCCCCAGCGAAGTACATGTTGTCGAAGCGGGACCAGTAGGTGTCCTTGAACCGCTGCGGGTCGCCCCAGATGCCGCGGAGCATGGACGGCCACGGTTCGCGGACCACCAGATACCCGCCCGAACCGTTGGGCACCGATTCGCCCATCTCATCCACGACATCCACCGAGATCCCCGGCACCGCCACCTGCGCGGAGCCCGGCTTGGCGTGCGTGACGCCCGGCATCGGGGCGATCATGTGCGCACCGGTTTCGGTCTGCCACCAGGTATCCACGATCGGTGCACTGCCCCCACCGATCATTTCCCGGTACCACATCCACGCCTCAGGGTTGATGGGCTCACCCACGGAGCCCAGCACGCGGATCGAGGTGAGGTCGTATTTCTTGGGGATGTCGCGGCCCCATTTCATGAACGTCCGGATCGCCGTCGGAGCCGTGTACAGGATGGACACCTTGTACTTTTCCACCAGTTCCCACCACCGGCCCTGATGCGGGGTGTCGGGGGTGCCCTCGTACATGAGCTGGGTGGCGCCGTTGACGAGTGGCGCATAGGCGACGTAGCTGTGCCCGGTGACCCAGCCGACGTCGGCCGTGCACCAGAACACGTCGGTCTCCGGGCGCAGGTCGAACGTGTTCTTGTGGGTGAAGGCCGTCTGCGTCAGATACCCGCCGGTGGTGTGGAGGATGCCCTTGGGCTTCCCTGTGGTGCCCGAGGTGTACAGGATGAACAGCGGGTGCTCCGAGTCGTGTCCGACGGCGGTGTGATCGGCTGATGCACCGCCGACGGCGTCACTCCACCAGACGTCCCGACCTTCGGTCCACTCCACCGGCTCGCCGTTGCGCTTAACCACCACGACGTTAGTGACGGTGTGCCCCTCGCGTTCCAGGGCGCCGTCGACGGCTGGCTTCAACGCGCTGGGCTTGCCGCGACGGTAGGTGCCGTCCGCCGTGACGACGAGCTTGGCTTCAGCGTCATCGATCCGGTTGCGCAGAGCCTCGGCGGAGAAGCCGCCGAAGACCACCGAGTGCACAGCACCAATCCGGGCACAGGCGAGCATGGTGATGACTGCCTCGGGGATCATCGGCAGGTATACCGCCACCCGGTCACCCTTCTCGACTCCGAGCGAGAGGAACGCGTTTGATGCTTTCTTGACCTCTTCCGTGAGTTCCGCATAGGTGTAGGAGCGGGTGTCGCCGGGCTCGCCTTCAAAATGGATGGCTACACGATCCCCTCGGCCGGCCTCAACGTGGCGGTCAAGCGCGTTGTAGGCGGCGTTCACCCGGCCTCCGACAAACCATTTCGCGAAGGGAGCGTCGGAGAAGTCGAGAGCCTGGGTGAAATCTTCGTCCCAGGTGAGCAGGTCGCGTGCCTGAGCGGCCCAGAACTCCGGCCCGGCCTTGCCTTCCTCATAGAGGGAGGGCTGAGCTACGGCATTCGCCGCGAACTCTTCGGTGGGAGGAAAGCTACGCTCCTCCAGAAGCAGATTCTCAAATGCGTCGCCTTGCGTGGTCTGGGTGTTCTCAGTCATGTTCAACCCTTCATCGTGCCGGATAGCGTTAGGCGGCGAGCCACCCGGTTCGAAACCGGCACGCAGCACCGCGATACTGCTGACCAGACTAACTGCGCGCACCGACTTTGTGTGGGCGCGCTCACATCCGCAAATGTGAATGGTCGAATTTCTGCGGTGAGCGGCGGTGAGAAGGGCGCGAGTGGACCCGGATGGCTAGTGGAGGAGGGGCGGGTTGACTACTCTGGTGACAGGAAGCAAGGCTGGCCACTGCGGCCCGCCCGGCCGCTGCGACGAATGGAATCCCGAAATGACACATCCGCACACCGATCGGTTCGCTGGCAGCAGCAGCGACAGTTCACACCGCGCCAGCGAGGCGGTTCTGGGCCCATTCACTCTCCGCGAGGCGGTAATCGGCGGTTCGGTGTTGCTGATCTTCATCGGCTCGCTGCTTCCCTTCTTCGAGGCCAATAACTGGTTCGGCAACCTGTGGAACGCGTCCTCCCTCTTCTTTCTCGGAATCGGTATCATCCTCCCGGTAGCAACTGCGGGCTTGATTGCCGCCCGGCGGCTCGGGACCGACCTGCGGATCGGTTCGCTTTCGGTCGACCAGTTCGCGTCGGTGGTGGCCGCGCTTGCGACGACCTTCTTCTTCCTGCAGACGGTCACCTCCTTCCACATTGGGCCGCTCGTCTGCCTCATCGGCGGGATTGGCATGCTGGCCGCCACCGTCGGAGGCCCGCATCTGCCGATGTTCGCCCGAGATTTTGCAGGCCGTCCCAGCTCAAACGCCCACCTGATGGCCCGTAGCATCCTGCCAGCCGCACCGAAAAAGCCCAAAGCCTCCGAGCCAGTTGCGGCCGAGCAGGTTACCGAGTTCACTCCCCAGCCAGCCTCGACGGCGGCGGCAGGTGCCAGCGCAGCAGCAGCGGGCTTCGGCGCAGGTCACGCCGGGACCACATCGCAGCCTGCCGCGCAGAAGAAGAGCCCAGGCATTGCCGGCAAGTTCGGATTCGGCGCCGCAGCGAAGTCCTCTTCGGGCGACCAGGGCCCGAGCAGGCCCGAGGCCCATCTGAACAGCGGAGTGGGGGCAGCAGCGGGGGTCCAGGACAAGGAACTGGCTGACGCCGATTCATCCGGCTACCCGAGGTTCGCTGATGAGGATTTCGCCCCGTATGGCACGTCCCCCGACTCGGCGCAGTCGCCTGACTCCGCACAGTCGCCTGACTCTGCAAAGTCGCACGACTCCGCCCAGTCGCCCGACGGCAACTCCGACGCTGGTGTCAGCTCACCGACCGCGGATCAGGCTCCGGTGGATACCGGCCAGCAGGCAACTGCAACCCGGAAAGCCGCTACCCCCGAAACATCCTCCGCAACAACTGCTGCAACCGCCGCCGCGACAACTGCGCAGCCGGTCGTGAAACGCCAGCCCAGCGAGTCCCAGGACTCTATCTCAGCGACCAAGGACGCGGACGACGACGCCCCGGTGGTGGAAGCCTTCTGGTTCGCCGTCGGTTCACCCCGCCCGGTGGTCGACGAGGCCTCGGGTGTCGAACTCTTCGTCCTGCTTCCAGGTGACTGGGAGGTGGGCATCGAGGACCGTGGCGAGGAATTTCTGGTGCAGGACAAGCGCACGGGCCGGATCGGTGTCATGCGGGATCTCACCAACATCGAGCGCGCACCGAGCGACGGCTAGGCACCGACAGTGGTCGGTACGGTCTCCGCGGGTTCCCCTGATCCGTCGCCGCTCGCCATCAAGCGGCGGGCCCGCAGGATTCATCGCAGGCTGGCCGAGGAATACCCCTACGCCGTTGCCGAACTCGACTTCACCAATCCCTTTGAGCTTCTCGTAGCGACAGTCCTGTCGGCCCAGACCACCGATGTCCGGGTCAACCTCACCACCCCGGCCCTGTTCGCCAGGTACCCCGACGCCCGCCGTCTTGCTGAAGCCGACGAAATGGACCTGCAGGATCTGATCCGGCCCACCGGATTTTTCCGCGCCAAGTCGAAGAGCCTGCTGGCCTTGTCCAACCGCCTCGTCGATGAGTTCGATGGGGTGGTCCCACCACGCCTGGAAGACCTTGTCACCCTCCCCGGAGTGGGTCGTAAAACCGCCAACGTGGTGCTCGGTAACGCGTTTGGCATCCCCGGGATCACTGTCGACACCCACTTCGGCCGGCTCGCGCGGCGCTTCCGTTGGACCGAGTCCGACGACGCGGTCAAGGTGGAGGCCGATGTCGCCCGCTTGTTCGACCCGTCGGACTGGACCATGCTCTCCCACCATGTGGTGTTCCACGGTCGCCGGGTCTGCCATGCACGCAAACCAGCCTGCGGCGCATGCCCCCTGGCCGCCCTCTGCCCCGCCTATGGTGACGGCGAGGTGGACCCGGTCAAAGCCGCGAAGCTGCTGAAGTACGAGTTGGCGCCGGGGCGGGAAGAGTTGCTGCAGCTGATGCGCGGGGGCGCCACGCGGCGCGAACTGCAGGCCGCCGGATACAGCCTCGGAGCATGAGTGCCCGTCAACAGTTGCTGGATCTGGCGAAGCGGTCCGTGTCGCAGCCGGGGACACTGCGCGGCATCGACCCGGCAGAGGCGCGCCACGCAGCGGTCCTGATCCTCTTCGGTATCCTCGATGACCGGCCAGCTGAGTTCCATGCGGGTGCCGTGCCCGATGATCTGGACGTCCTGCTGGTGCTACGTTCAGGGTCGCTGACGGACCATCCAGGTCAGGTGGCGTTCCCAGGGGGCCGGATCGACGACGGCGACGACGGCCCGGTGGCGGCGGCGCTTCGGGAGGCGTGGGAGGAAACCGGCGTCGACACCGCCGGGATCGAGGTGCTGGGACCGCTCCCCGAGTCTGGGCTTCCGGTCAGTAACTTCCTGGTCACACCAGTGCTCGCCTGGTGGGCCGACCAGTCACCGGTCACGGTGGTCGACGAGGCGGAGTCCGAACACGTCTTCCGGGTACCCGTGGCGGACCTGCTCAACCCGGCGGGCCGACGTTCCGTGATTGGGCACCGCAACGGCGTCACCTGGACCACCCCGGCTTTCCTGGTCAGGGACGTCACGGTGTGGGGATTCACTGCGCTACTCCTGGACGCCTTGTTTGATGACCTGGGGTGGACCCTGCCGTGGGACAAATCAGATCAGATCCCACCACCGCTCTGACCGACCAAGGCACCCTATTTGGCGTCCGCGTAGGAATCCACCACCACCACATTGACCGCAAAGTCGATGGGTATGTCCCCGAACATCAGCCGGGTCGCCGACTGTGCCGCGTCGGTGACCACCCGGCAGACCTCGTCGACCTGGGATTCGGGGACATGCAGCATCACCTCGTCGTGCAGAAAGAACACCAGTAGGTCAACGGGGGCTGGAACTGCCTTCGCGCGCAATTGACGCCGCAGTTCCGCGAGCCAGCAGAGCGCCCATTCGGCGGCGGTCGACTGGACCACAAAGTTGCGGGTGAACCGGCCTCGCGATCGGGCAAGACCTTCCGCACGACGCTGCTCATCAGCGGTGGAGCTTTGCTGCGACGCCAGCCACGCGTCAGTTGCCGGGGGGCAACCGCGTCCCAGGTAGCTACTCACCACACCACCGGCCTCGCCCGTGCGGGCAGCACTCTCCACGACCCCGATAGCCTGCGGATAGGTGCGGGCCAGTTGGGGCATCAACCGGCCAGATTCGCCGGTAGTGGCGCCGTACATCGCGCCCAACATCGCAAGTTTGGCCTTGGCCCGGTCGCCAAAGCCCTGCTCGGCAATCCCCTGATACAGGTCTTTCCCCCGGGCCGCAGTTGCCAGCGCCGAATCACGGCCGAGCGCTGCCAGCACCCGGGGTTCCAGCTGCGCTGCGTCAGCCACCACAAACCGATAGCCCGGATCGGGTCGCACCGCGTCACGGATCTGTCGAGGAATCTGGAGGGCGCCGCCACCCCTCGAGGCCCACCGCCCCGATACCACTCCGCCCACCACATACTCGGGTCTGAAGCGGCCGCCCTGCACCCAGGCATCCAACCAGGTCCACCCATTGGCGGTCAGCAACCGGGAGAGCTTCTTGTAGCGCAGCAGGGGTTCAATCCCCGGGTGCTTGTGCTGTTCCAGCTCCCAGGACCGCGTGCTGGTTACCTCGATGCCTGCCCGGTGGAGCGCTCGCAGCAGCTCCTGCGGTGAGTCAGGGTTGAAACCGGGGTTGTTCAGGTGCACCCGTAGCTCACCGGCTATCCGCTCCAGCTCAGCAGGCCGCACGCCTTCACGGGGGCGGGGACCCAGCTGCGATTCCAGCAGCTCCTCATGAAGATCACGACGCCACGGTATTCCTGCGGCCTCCATCTCGGCGGCCAGGAGGGCGCCAGCCGATTCAGCCGCTAGCAGCAGCGACAGCCGCTGGGGAAACCGCCCTTCCGCAACAGCCTGCTGCTGGTCGCGGAACTCGGTGAGAACCTCGTCCGGCCCGGGTCCGCCGGGGGCGGAGGGGGTCTCGAAGAGGCTGAACTGCCCTATCGATGCGGCAACCGGGGGAAGTTGCCGCGCGGGGGCCTGATCCTGTGCGTCGGCGCTGTCCTGCAGCTTGGTGATGTAGGGCAGGTCAGCTGCGAAGCGAGAGTGCCGGAGGATGTCCCGGCACAGGCTCAGGTCATGGCACCGCTCGACGCTGATCTTTTGGTGCAGGAGCTGCGGGTACCAGTTGCGGGTGGCATCCCACACCCAGCGCACCTTCTGCGCCTCAAAGTGGCGGACGGCCGCGGCAAGTTCGTCGTGCCCGACGACGACGGCCGCACCAGTGGCCGATCCCGACGCATCCGCGGGTTGCAGCACGGCGACGGCGTCGTCTGTCGACCCCCCAGCCGGCCAGACAGGGCTGCCTGGGGCGGGCGGTGAGGACACGACAACATACATGGCTCTATTGTCTCCCGCCCCCCAGACAATCCTGGTCGGGCCCGGCACCCCGCAAACCGCTCCTGTGGAGGCACCCGTCCTCCACAGGAGCAATTGTCGGACGCCTGTCCACATACGCCCGCTAGACTGCCCGGGCATCAGCTCCGGGGCCCCACGCTTGACCCATGACAGAAGGACGTCCCTGGCTCCCGGCTTCCGGGCGGGCAGGCGTAGCGTTGGTGACCAGCTCGCAACGCATCCGGGATGAAACCGCGAGGGTCGCGGCCGCGGCAGGGCTGGAGCTGACTGTGACGACCACGCTCCCCGAAGCCCGCCAACTGCACCCCGCCGTGCTGCTCGTGGGCAGCGACAGCGCCGAAACAGGATCAGCAACTGACGGTGAGCTGATCCTGGTGGGCCTATCTGGGGAAGACGGTGCAGTGTGGCAGACAGCAGCCCGCCTCAACGCCTCCCAGGTTGCCCTGCTACCCGCTGCTGCCGGCTGGCTGGTGGAACGCTTCGCTGGCCTTCGGGCAAGCGGCCCGCGCGGTCACGTCCTCGGCGTGATGGGCTGCACGGGCGGGGTCGGAGCCAGTTCGCTGAGCTGCTGGCTCGCACTCGCCGCCGCCCGGTCCGGTCGGTCGTGCCTGCTCCTCGACGGTGATTGTGCGGGCGGGGGACTGGATCTCGCCGTATCTGAATCGCTCTCCGGTATCCGGTGGGAAGATCTCGGTGAGGTCAGCGGCACGCTCAACCCAGATCAACTAGTGGATGCGCTCCCCGTGGTCAGGGGTGTATCAGTCCTGGCCATGGGAGGGTCGCCGGCGATTGAGGCAGGGATACTCGGCTCTTCAGCTGTTAAGTCAGTGCTGGACGCGGTCCGAAGCGGTTTTGACCTGACAATCGCTGACCTTCCGTCCGGGTGGCCCTGGGGCGGACCGCTGCTTCCCTTCTGCGACGAACTGGTGCTGCTCGTCCCGGGGCGCCGTCGCCCCCTCGCTGTGGCCCATTCGATCGTGCAACAAACTCAGTTTCTCCCCGTCGGTCTCGTGGCCCGCGGCCCATTCGCTCAGGGCCTGGATCCGCACCGGGTGGCCGAGCTGGCGGGTGGGCCCCTGATTGGGTATCTTCCGCAGCTGCGCGGCGTACCCACGGCTGAACGGCAGGGACGACTCCTAACCATTGGCAAGCACCGCCGGGTGCAGGCCCTCACCGCGCAGGCGTTGGCCACGGTGCCTTTCCATGCGAGGGGAGCCAGGCCGTGAGCGATCTGACACGCAGCCGACACCGTGACAATACGCACCGTGACAATACGCGCCGAGACAGCGCGGGGCCTGACAGCGCGGGCCGTGATGATGGGAACCGTGGTGCAGCCGCGGCGATGGTGAGCGAAGTGCGCCAAGCGGTCCTTGCCGACCAGCTACCGCTCACCGGGGCTCGTCTGGCTGCCGCCGTCCAATCGACGGGCAAGCTGCTGGGGGCCACCGGAATGCTCCGGACCGTTGACCAGGTGCAGGCAGAGCTGCAGGGGTTGGGGCCGCTGCAACACCTTCTCGAGGACCTCTCCGTGACAGACATCCTGGTCAACGGGCCCGATGAGGTGTGGGTGGACGGGGGCGCCGGACTGCGGCGAACCTCCCTCCGTTTCCGTACCGATGCTGAGGTGCGTGCCTTGGCAACCCGGCTCATTTCAGCCGCTGGTAGACGTCTCGACGACGGCAACCCGTGCGTCGACGTCCGCCTGGCTGCATTTCGCGTCCATGCTGTCCTGCCACCGGTGTCCAACCGGGGCACCCTGCTGTCTATCCGCGTTCAACGCCATCGTGAGTTCACCATGGACGAGCTGATCCAGTCGGGAACCCTTGATCCGCTGATGGCCGAGGTGTTGCACGCGGTAGTGGTGCGGCGGCTGAACTTCCTGGTCAGCGGTGCAACTGGCACCGGCAAGACCACGCTCCTGTCGACGCTGCTGGCCCTGAGCGCTTCCTCTGAGCGCCTGGTGACGGTTGAGGATGCGGCTGAGTTGAACCCGCGTCATCCCCACGCAGTATCTTTGCAATGCCGCCACAATAATGCGGAGAGCTCCGGTGCAATCGACCTGGCGGAACTGGTCCGACAAGCGATGCGGATGCGTCCCGACCGGCTGATCGTCGGGGAGTGCCGTGGCGCAGAAGTCCGGGAACTCCTCGCGGCGATGAACACTGGTCACTCCGGTGCCGGCGGCACGATCCACTCCAACTCAGCTGAAACCGTCCCCGCACGGTTGATGGCCCTGGGATCCCTGGCCGGCCTGAACCGTGAAGCAATCACACTGCAAGCCGCCAGTGCGCTGGACGTCGTGGTGCACCTGGTACGCAGCCCGGGGGGACGGCAGGTTGCGGTGATCGGCCTGGTGGAACTTGACGACGCCGGCGCGCTAAGAGTTCGCCCCGCCCTTGTCCGGTGCGGCGGTGGATGTGAGGCGGCGCCGGGCTGGGCGCGGTTGCAGGATCTGCTCAGGATTGGACCAGCGTCATGACGGGATTCGCCGTCGGCGGGTTGATGCTTGTGGCCTTTCTCATCCTCGCCGTAACGGAGGTCCGGAGGGAGGGCCAGAACAACGCTGGGGAGCCAACCGGGGTCGGGTACCGGATCGCAGCGACGCGCAACCTGACCCGACCCGCCCAAGTAGCCCCGTCGGAGCTGCCCCTGTTCGTGTACCAGCTGACAGCGCTGCTGCAGGCGGGAAGGGCGCCGCACCAGCTATGGCAGGACATGACCGTGGTGTATTCGGCGGCCGGCAGGGAACGGATCCCGGGTTCCGGTCCTGGGTTCGAACAGGTTGCGCTGCCAGTTGTTCGCGCCGCCCAGCAGGCAGCAGCAATCGGGGCTGGGATCCCGGAGGTCCTCCGGCGCGCAGCAGCTGATCCGCACGGACGCGAACGCTGGCGCCTTAGCCGAGTCAGGACCCCACCAGCGGACTGTTCAGGCATGTGGCGGGACCTGGCGGTATGCCTGGAAGTATCCGAGCGAAGCGGCGCGCCACTGGTCGAAGTCCTGGGCCGGTATGCCGCCCAGCTGGAGCAATCACTCAGCGCCGCTGCGTCACGGGCAACGGCGCTGGCCGGGCCAGCCGCCACCGCGCGTCTCCTCGGCTGGCTCCCGATCTTCGGACTTGGATTGGGCTACCTGACCGGCGCTCAACCCCTCGCTATCCTGTTCGGGTCGCTTCCCGGGCTGGTGTTGCTGTGTACAGGGAGCCTTCTGATGGTGGGCGGACGAGTCTGGTCCAATCGGCTTGTTGCCGCTGCGGCCCGGGACGGCTGAGGTGACCGGGCTGCTGGTCTTTAGCCTGACGGGCGCGGCTTTCCTCCTGCTGACAGCGTCCAACGGGCTGGTTGGTGTGAGGTGGGGTTGCAGGGAGGTTCCCGGGCACCGGACAGGGGCACCGCCGTGGCGGTGGCGCCGCGGCGGTGCGCCGCACGCGAAGAATCAGGACGCAGACGTCCTCGACACCGCATTGATGATTGATCTTCTCGCCGCAATTCTGACCGCCGGGGCGCCAATCGGAGTTGCTCTCACATCACTCGCTGGCTCCTGTCCACCGTCGTTGGCACGTGGCCTGCGAGCCGTGGCGAGTGCCCTGTCACTAGGCGCTGATTGGGACGTGGCGTGGAACTCAGCCGTCGCCCGCTCAGATGTCCGGACGGGGGAAATCCTCGTGGTGCTCAGCAGCGCTTTGCGGTTCGCTGCACTCACCGGTGCCTCGTCAGCCGGAATTGTCCACACCCATGCATCGCAGCTCCGGCGCCGCAGAAATAGCGAAGCAGAGCAACGAGCGGCCACGCTCGGCGTCCGGCTCGTGGTGCCTCTGGGTCTTTGTTATCTCCCGGCGTTCATCTGCTTCGGGGTGCTTCCGGTGGTCTTCGCCCTGGTTCCGGAGTGGTAGCGCCAGTGAATACCGAACTACTGAGACTTGTCCACATAACCCGGTTGCGGTGCCCAACGGCCGGGCACTGCCGGGCAGAGTGTGAAGAGGGCGTCCTGGCGCCCACCAGCAACCTCCCAGATACCCAGTCGGAGAGGGCGGCGCAGTTCGCCGGTGCTGCAGCATACGAATACTAAGGAGAGAGATATGTCGTCAGTAAGAGGGTCAGGTTCGCAATGGAGACGTCGGGTTGCCGACCGGTGGCACCGCCTAGCCAGTTCGGAGGCCGGGATGGCCACCGCCGAGTACGCGATTGCCACGCTCGCCGCGGTGGGATTTGCTGCCCTCCTCGTGGCGGTCCTGTCGAGTGGGGAGGTCAGGGGAATGCTGATGTCCCTCATCAGCTCGGCCCTGAGTTTCGGGTAGCTGGCTGATGCCAGGGATCAGGCCGGTGGTGATACGGCAGCGCGGTGCGGTGACGGCAGAAGTCGCGATTGCGCTGCCGTCGCTGGTTTTGCTCCTCGCGCTCCTCCTGGGTGCCGCAACCGCGGGACTGACGCAGCTGCGGTTGGAGGAGGCAGCCCGCGCAGGTGCCCGGGAGGTCGTGCGCGGCGAGTCAACGGGTCAGGTGCAAACGACGGTGCGGCGCCTTGCAGGTGGGAATGTGCAACTTGATCTAGTGAGCGACGGTGGCTGGTCAACGGTGACAGTCAGCTCACGTCTGGCCGTCCCGTTGCTGGACCAGTTGGGGTGGGAGCTGTCAGCGTCAGCAACGGCGCGCTCCGAGCTGCAGAGCGAGGAATCCGCACCCACTCAGACCGGGACAGCCGGGCGTTATCACCTACAACCCGAGGCCCCGATCGGACCAGACGCGCCGCGGATAGGTCCGGTAGGTCCCGTAGCGACGGCAGGTAGGACATGAGGAGTCTGTGCGTCGCCAGGAACCCCCACGCTGAAACCGGCGCCGGGGCGCACGCTGAAACCGGCGCTCAAACCGGCGCTGAAACAGGGGCCGGGACCGCACTGATCTGTGGGTTCGCGCTGGTGGTTCTCACCCTGATTACGGCAGTAATCTTGTTGGCACAGGTCGGTACGGCAGCGGCACGGGCAGCTACCGCCGCTGATCTCGCGGCCCTGGCCGCCGCCGACGCGTCGCGTGGATTGACCGCGGGAGATCCCTGCACTGTCGCGATGGAAACCGCTGCGGCCCATGGCGCCTCCGTGCAGTTCTGTGCCCGGGAGGGCCCCGGGGGCACCATCGTGGAGGTGCGCACTTCGTTCACGGTGAAGGTGGTGATTGCCGGGTACCCGCTGCTGCCGGATGCACTGGGTCGGGCACGCGCCGGACCGCCGCCCTAGGACCGAACCGGAACTGGGCCAGGAACCGAACCCGGGCCAGGAACAGGAACAGGAACAGGAACAGGACCCGAACCCGAACCCGAACCCGAACCCGAACCCGAACCCGAAGCCGAAGCCGGCCCAGGAACAGGAACAGGGACAGGGAAGCGCCGGTCGCCGCACCTGGCCAGCGGTCCTAACGGTGCGACGGGTTGGGGTCCTGCGCCAGGATCAATGCCAATAGTGTTGCGGCGCCGGACTTGCTCAGCGGGTTGTTGCGGTTGCCGCACTTGGGCGACTGCACGCACGAGGGGCAGCCCGTGTCGCACTCGCACGCATCAATGGCGTCGAGGGTCGCCTTGACCCAGATCCGGACGGCTTCGTAGCCCCGCTCGGCAAACCCCGCCCCGCCGGGATGGCCGTCATAAACGAAGATGGTAGGGAGCATCGTGTCGGCGTGCAGTGCGGTTGAGACTCCACCAATATCCCATCTGTCGCTGGACGCCACGAGGGGTAGCAGACCGATGGCGGCATGTTCCGCGGCGTGGAGTGCGCCCGGCAGATCGGCGGCGGTCAGGCCGCTGCCTTCCAGTAGCTTCTGGTCGAACTCGAACCAGACACCCTTCGTGTGAAGATCCCGGGCCCCGAGTTCGAGCGGCTCTTCACCAAGGATTTCGTTGGAGACGAAGGCCTTCCGTTGAAACGACACCACCTGCGTGGTCACCATTACCTCGCCGAACCGGATCTGTAACCCGCCCCAGTCCTGTGTCCGGCTGGTGCTGATCACTTCAATCTCGGTGATATCCCTGGCCTGGGTGTAGTAATCCGGGTTGGACCGGGTCACCATGGCGCAATGATCCTGTTCATTCAGCTCGTCGACCACGTAGGTCTGCCCTTGATGCACATAGATCGCACCGGCATGCGCCTGGTAGTGGCTCTGCGGCGAATCCATGGTGCCGAGCATGGTTCCGGTCCCGGTCTCGACAATGCTGATCGGGCCGCCACCGTCGGCGCGCAGGCTGACCATCCCGGCAGCGCTTTGCGGGTGCGTCCAAAACCATCCGGCGGGCCGCTGGCGGAGGAACCCCTGGCTGACCAATTTCGCGAGCAGGTCCTCAACTCCGGAACCGAAGAGCGCGAGATCAGCCGATGTCAGCGGCAACTCGGCGGCGGCTGCGCAAAGGTGTGGGCCGAGCACATAGGGATTGGTGGGGTCAAAAACGGTAGCTTCCACCCCGACGTCGAACACTGCCTCCGGATGATGCACCAGATACGTGTCGAGTGGGTCATCGCTCGCGATGAAGGCTGCGAGCGCGTCCTGCCCCGACCGTCCGGCCCTGCCGATCTGCTGCAGGAGCGAGGCCCGGGTGCCGGGCCACCCTGCTACCAGAACGGCGTCCAGCCCGGAGATATCGATACCAAGTTCAAGCGCGGGCGTGCTGGCAATACCGAGCAGCTGCCCGCTGCGCAGCGCTGACTCCAGTTCCCTGCGCTCCTCGGGAAGGTAACCCGACCGGTACGCAGCAACCCTGCCGGGCAGGCTGGGATGAACCTCATGGAGCAGCCGCTTTGACATCGCGGCGATGCTCTCCGCTCCCCGCCGCGACTTGATGAATGCGATCGTCCGGACCTGCGCGGAGACCAAATTGGTCAACAGGTCAGACGTCTCGGCGATGACGGTCCGGCGTTTGGGGGCACCGTTCTCTCCCCGCAGATCAGTGAGTTCTGGTTCCCAAAACGCTACCGTCGTTGACCCATGTGGGGAACTGTCCTCCACTACCGGCGTCGCCTCACTGCCAATCAGTTTCCCGAAGGAGGCACCAGGATCGGCCGACGTGGCGGAAGCGCCAATGAAAACGGGGGAGACGCCGTAGTACTCACAGACGCGCCGCAGACGACGCAGCAGATTCGCCACGTGGGAGCCGAAAACCCCACGGTAGCTGTGGGCTTCATCGACGATCACATACTTCAGCCGACGAAAAAACCTGGCCCACCAGGAATGGTTGGGCAGGATCCCGTAGTGCAGCATGTCGGGGTTCGCCAGCACCAGGTTTGCGTGGTCGCGGATCCACCGGCGGGCTGTCGGATCGGTGTCGCCGTCGTACGTTTCCGCCCGGACCGTCGGAATGTTCATGGCCTTCACTGCCGCCAACTGATCTGCGGCGAGTGCCTTGGTTGGTGCGAGATAGAGAGCCACCGAACCGGTGGGCTCCAGCGAGGTCCGGTCCCCTAACGCGGTCCGGTGAATCTCGTCGAGCACCGGCAGCTGGTAGGCAAGCGATTTCCCGGATGCCGTGCCGGTGGCCACAATGGTGTGCCGACCGCTATGCGCAGCGTTTGCTGCTATCACCTGATGCCGCCAGGGGGTAGTCACGCCCAACGACGCATAGGCAGCGACAATATCGGGGTGGGCCCAGTCCGGCCACGGCTCGGTGACGGCCTGCCGGGCGGGAATCTCCCGAACGTGAACCAGCTGCTCCGGTTCGGTGCCCCCACCAAGTAGGGGAATCAGGGAGTCATGAAGGGCCACCTTGCCATTGTGTCACTCCGGCGGGTGCGGGAAACCAGAAAAGGTAGGTTAGGCGCGAACCACGAAGACGTCGGCGAGATGCTGCCAGCCCAGGTACTGATACAACTGCTGGCCGTCAGCCGACGCCATGAGCAGCCCGTGTTCCACATCGTCTTCCAGCACCGCCGAGGTAAGCGCACGCATCACGTAGCTGCCGAGCCCGCGACGACGGAACTGTTCACTCGTCATGATGCGGTCATAGACGGCGAAGCCCTGTTCCACTGCGACTGATCCGCGGGCCGCCTCCTCACCGTCGGCGGTCACGATGACCCGGCGACAGGTTGGCTCACGAAGGTGGGTAATGGAGAACACCTCATCAGGCGGGCGAGGGTCCTCGACGTCCTGACCGTCCATGTTCACGGTCATCAGTGCCTGATGGTTGTCAATCACCCTCAGGCCCAACGGGCTGAGTAGGCCGAGTAGTTCGTCCATCCGGGTGGTCACCACGGTGAGGAGACGATTCGGGTCGGCTCTGGTTTCAGTTGCGAGCGAGAGTGCCAATTCGTCGGTGGGTTCATACAAGAAGTGCTCCTGCTGATTGCCGTGATCCGTGAGGGATACGGACACCGTGCGGCCATCGTCGTGCGGCTGATAGCCCCGGCAGGAGGACCAACCGGAGATCCACGTCTTCAGCAATTCTTCGGAGAGATGTGCACTCATGAAATGACCTTAGGCTTTGTGGCTGGTATTGAACATAGGACACCGAAGCCGTAGTCGATTCGAGACCTCACCGAGGGCGGACCGTTATGCTTGACTGCGTGTCCATGAACCGCATTGTGCTGTATTACGCTTTCACCCCGCTACCCGATCCGGAGGCCGTCCGACTCTGGCAGCGGGCACTCTGCGAGAAGCTCGGGCTCCGGGGCCGAATCCTGCTGTCGAAGGACGGGATCAACGGAACCGTCGGCGGCGAATTGAACGCCATGAAGCAGTATGTGAAGGCAACCCGCGAGTATCCGGCCTTCAAAAAGATGGACATCAAGTGGTCCGAGGGCGGGGCAGCTGACTTTCCCCGGCTCAGCGTCAAGGTACGAGACGAAATCGTGTCTTTCGGCGCCCCCGCGGAGCTCAAAGTCAACGAGGACGGCGTTCTGGGTGGCGGCACGCACCTGAAACCCGCGGAACTGCACCGCCTGGTCGATGCCAAAAAGGCCAGTGGTGAGGAAGTGGTCTTTTTCGACGGTCGCAACGCGCTGGAGGCGCAGATCGGCCGGTTCAAAAACGCGATCGTCCCGAATGTCGCGACCACCCAGGACTTCGTCAATGAACTCGACTCTGGTCGGTATGACGACCTGAAAGACAAACCGGTGGTCACCTACTGCACCGGGGGGATCCGCTGCGAAGTTCTGTCCAGCCTGATGATCAATCGCGGCTTCACCGAGGTGTACCAGTTGGATGGCGGAATCGTGCGGTACGGGGAGGAGTACGGTGACTCGGGCCTCTGGGAGGGGTCCCTGTATGTTTTCGACAAGCGCATGCACATCGAGTTTTCACAGGATGCAAAAACCATCGGCAAGTGTGTTCGCTGTGAGACACCGACGAACAAGTTCGAGAACTGTTCCAACCTCGCCTGCCGCAATCTGACCCTGTACTGTGCGGACTGCGCCGCTTCCCCATCGACGCTGCGCTGCCCTCAGGGCTGCGAATCCGATGAGGCCGAGGCAACCGCCGCGGGTGCTGCGTGAGGCATGCCGAGTTCACCAGCGATGTCCCTGATGCACCGCTCAGCAGTGACAAGGCGCTCCTGGCGGCCCTCACCGCCGACCTTCAGTCACTCAATTACACGCCCGACGGCGTCGCCGGGCTCATCGGTGTCGAAGCCTGGGAGTCGCTCGAGAAGGATCAGCTGATCCCCGCGCTCCTCGCCTGTCGGCAAGCGGACACAGCAGCCGGGGATGAACCCACTGCTGCGGTACTGCTGTGGCTGCTCGGCGAAACGGTACCCGAAGCCCAACTCAGCGAAGCCTTCACCCGAACCACACCAGTCGGGCTGGGCCAGCTGGGGCTGGCTGAACGGGATGGTGCGGACGGCTGGCGGGCGGTTGTCGACCTCCGTCCCTACACCTCCGACGCCGGGGGCGATCTGTGGGTGGCCAGCGACCTGGGCCAACATCAGCGGCCCGGGGTGCTCCGCCGCGATCACGTCCTCGGTATCGGCCAGGCTTCTCGCACCCTGGCCCAACTGACGGTCCGGCCTGTCGTGGACCGTGCCCTGGATCTCGGCACCGGGTGCGGCATCCAGACCTTCCACCTCCTTGGCCATGTTCGGCATGTCACTGCCACCGATATTTCGGCTCGAGCGCTTGCGTTTACCCGTTTCAACCTGCTCCTGAATTCTGAAGGGTTAGGGCTGGACCCCGATGACCTCGGAAACCGGGTCACCCTCCGGCAAGGCAGCCTCCTCGATCCGGTAACCGGCGAAACGTTCGACCTGGCAGTTTCCAACCCTCCGTTCGTCATCACGCCCCGTCGCCCGGGGGAAACCGCTGATAGCCAGTTCACCTACCGTGATGGCGGGCTGCCCGGCGACGATATCGTCTCGACACTGTTCAGGGAACTACCTTCCGTCCTCACCCCGGGTGGCACGGCCCAGCTGTTGGGCAACTGGGAAATTACCTCCGGGGCGAGATGGCACGATCGGATCGAGTCCTGGCTTCCCGCCAGTGTGGACTGCTGGGTTCTGCAGCGGGAACAGTTGACGCCGTCGGGCTACGCGCTGACCTGGCTGCGGGACGCCGCCGAAACCCGTGATCCGGACGCGTTCGTTGACCGCTACGCGGCCTACGTCGACGACTTCCGGTCCCGCAACGTTGAATCAGTCGGCTTCGGCGCGGTGCTGCTTCGCACGCAAGGAGTGCCGCGCACCGGCCAGCCCGCCATCCACCAGGCTGCCTCAGCACCGGAGGTGCCGCTCCGTCGGTTCGAGGAGATCACGCACGCGCTGGAGCAACCGATTGCCCCGCACTTCGCCGCCGGCATGGGCAGGTACGACTGGGCCGTCGAGCACGCCGGTGACCTACCCGAGCAACATTTGCTGGTGGCCGACGACGTCACCGAGGAACGCCACCAGCGCCCGGGCGCCGAACACCCCGGAGTGATCCTGCTCCGGCAAGGTGCTGGCTTCCGGCGCACCAACCTGCTGAGCACCGAGTTGGCGGGCTTCGTTTCCGCCTGCGACGGTGACCTCTCGGCCGGTCAGATCGTAATGGCTCTCAGCGCCCTCCTTGGCCAGGACGACGACGCCTTCCGGGCCGCGCTGCTGTCCGACGTGAGAGAGCTTGTCCTGGACGGATTCCTGATTCCGGCAGCAGCCAACTAACGCAGGAAGGCCACCGATCCCGGCCGCCAGCCCGGGTGCCGGGCAGCCCCGGCGAGGAGAGGTTGTGCACAGTTATCCCCCTTTTGTGACCACCGGTACACCGAAGCCGTTACCCTATTGCAGGAAGGCATGCCGCATACTGTGAAGGGTATGGGGGCTCATAGCCTGAGCCGCCCCGTTACGAAGACCGCTGAAACGCCATCAGCTCAGCGGACCTATATATAGGAGAGAAGTGCCCACTAAGGCAACGGACAAGAAGCCCGGCCGCAAGCTCGTCATTGTTGAGTCACCCGCAAAAAGCAAGACCATTGCTGGTTATCTCGGCGAGGGCTTCGAGGTCACGGCGTCCATGGGGCACATCCGGGATCTTCCCCAGCCCTCAGACCTGCCCGCCGAGCTGAAAAAGACCGGTGTCGGCAAGTTCGCGGTGGACCTCGACAATGACTTCGAGCCCTACTATGTGGTCTCGGCCAACAAGAAGAAGACAGTCGCCGAGCTGAAGGCGGCGCTCAAGGGCGCCGAAGCCCTCTACCTCGCAACTGACGGTGACCGCGAGGGTGAGGCAATCGCCTGGCACCTGCTTGAGGTGCTCAAACCCAAGGTCCCGGTCTACCGGCTGACCTTCCCCGAAATCACCAAGGAAGCCATTCAGCGGGCGCTCCTGGAAATGCGCGAACTCGACATTCCGATGGTCGACGCCCAGGAGACCCGGCGGATCCTGGACCGGCTGTACGGCTACGAAATCTCACCAGTACTGTGGCGCAAAGTGGCTCGCGGCCTCTCAGCCGGCCGGGTACAGTCGGTCGCCACCCGGCTCGTCGTCGAACGCGAGCGCGAACGGATGGCCTTCCGTGCAGCGTCCTACTGGGACCTTACCGGCACCTTCTCACCGCAGAGCGGTGACGAGCGTCAGTCCTTCGCTGCCAAACTCGTCAGCCTCGACGGTTCTCGGGTGGCGACAGGCAAGGATTTCACCGACCTCGGAGAGCTGAAGTCATCGACGGTGGCACGGCTCGACGCCGAAACCGCTGAATCGCTGGCGGCCGAACTGCAGGACGCAGAGTTTGCGGTCCGCTCGGTCGACACCAAGCCCTACACCCGCCGGCCGGCAGCGCCGTTCACTACCTCGACCCTGCAGCAGGAAGCAGCCCGCAAGCTGCGGTTCTCCTCCCGGGTCACCATGCAGGTTGCCCAGCGCCTGTACGAAAACGGCTACATCACGTACATGCGAACCGACTCGCCAGCCCTCTCGGACCAGGCCGTCAACGCTGCCCGCCGCCAGGCATCCGAACTGTACGGTGCTGAATATGTCCCGGACGCCCGCCGCGTGTACAAGGGCAAGTCCAAGAACGCCCAGGAAGCCCACGAAGCGATCCGCCCCGCCGGTGACTCCTTCCGCACCCCAGCGCAGGTCGCTGGACAACTTCGCGGCGAAGAATTCCGGCTGTATGAACTCATCTGGAAGCGCACGGTCGCTTCCCAGATGGCTGATGCAAAGGGTTCGACGGCGACCCTCCGGTTGGGTGCCCTCGCGGCCGGCCCGGACGGAAAGACGCGTGACGCTGAATTCTCGGCCTCCGGCACGGTCATCACCTTCCGCGGCTTCATGGCTGCATATGAGGAAGGTAAGGATGCCGGGCGCAATGAGCAGGATGCCTCGGCCGATGGCGGGCAGGAAGCAAGGCTTCCCAACCTCGCCGCGGGTGACAAGTTGGGGGCGGAGGAGGTCAACGCCGTCGGGCATGAAACCTCACCGCCGCCTCGTTTCACTGAAGCTTCGCTGGTGAAAGTCCTGGAGGAGCTGGGTATTGGCCGGCCCTCAACCTACGCCGCAACCATCTCCACCATCATGGATCGTGGATATGTGCGGACCCGCGGGCAGGCGCTGGTCCCCAGCTGGATCGCTTTCTCGGTGGTCCGGCTTCTGGAGGAGCACTTCCACGACTACGTCGACTACGACTTCACTGCGGAGCTGGAAGAGGACCTGGACCGCATTGCCCGCGGTGAGGCTGGCCGGGTCGACTGGCTGAACCACTTCTATTACGGGGACCGCAAGGTCACCGGGCTCCACACCATCGTGAACGACCTCGGCGAGATTGACGCGCGCAAAATCAACTCCATTGAGATCGCCGAAGGCATCACACTGCGCGTCGGCAAGTTCGGGCCCTACCTGGAGAAGCCGCTCCCCGCTGATGCTGAAGAGGGAACCGAACCGCAGCGCGCCAACGTTCCTGAGGACCTGGCCCCCGATGAGCTGACTGTCGAGAAAGCTATCGAGCTGATGAACACCTCCGGCACTGAGGAACGGATCCTCGGCGAGGATCCGGACACGGGGCGCTCCATCGCGGCACGGGACGGCCGGTATGGTCCCTACGTGATTGAGCTCATCCCGGAGGTCACCGAAGAGGAGCTCGCCAAGCAGCCGGTCGAGTATTACAAGAACGGGAAACCGAAGCCGCCGAAAAAGCCGACCAAAGAGAAACCCCGCACAGGGTCCCTGTTCGCTTCAATGTCGCTGGACACGGTGACTCTCGAGGACGCCCTGAAGCTCATGAATCTTCCGCGGGTTCTTGGCGTTGACGCCGAGGGCAAGGAGATCACCGTGCAGAACGGCCGGTTCGGTCCGTACCTGAAGAAGGGGACCGATTCGCGGTCCATCGGGTCGGAGGAGGAGATTTTCACCATCACGTTGGAACAGGCGCTGGAGATCTACTCCCAGCCCAAGCAGCGTGGCGGGAGGACGGCCGCGCCGCCGCTGGCCGAGTTCGGCGATGATCCGGTGTCCGAGAAGCCGGTAGTGGTCAAAGACGGCCGGTTCGGCCCGTACATCACCGACGGGGTCACGAACATCACCGTGCCGCGGTCAATGGCCATTGAGGAACTGACCCGCGAACTGGCACTCGAGCTGTTGGCGGACAAGCGGGCCAAGGGGCCGGCTCCGAAGAAGACTGCCAGTCGCGCGCCCGCCAAACGCAAGGTCGCTGCACGGAAGTAGGGTCTGATGACGGGCCCTTCGGGGTCCGCCACTAGTAATAGGACGCCGTGGGGCGCGTCGTCAACGAAAGTATCGACGAGAATAATGGAATCATGCGTCTAGGCGTCTTGGATATCGGATCAAATACTGTGCATCTGCTCCTGGTGGATGCCCACGCCGGGGCACGCCCGGTGCCTTTTGCGTCCCACAAGCGGCCGCTCCAGCTTGTCGCTCACCTCGACAGCGAAGGCGCCATCAGCGATCGCGGTCAGCGTGAGTTGATCAATTTCGTCAAGGATGCACGAAAATTCGCGAGCCGGCATGGTGCTGAGGACTTCCTCGCGTTCTGCACCTCAGCAATCCGCGAGTCGGCAAACGGTGAGGCCGTGCTGCAGCGGGTCAAAGCGGAAACCGCTGTGGTACTCCAGGAACTCTCCGGCGATCAGGAAGCGGCAATGACCTTCCAGGCGGTTCGCCGCTGGTATGGCTGGAGCCCCGGGTCCATCCTCAACCTGGACATCGGCGGCGGCTCATTCGAGATGGCGATGGGCGAGGACGAACTGCCCGAGGTGGCGATTTCCGTGCCCCTGGGAGCTGGCCGGCTCACCCGCGACTGGCTCAACGATGACCCCCCGACAGCCAAAAGCGTGAAGAACCTCCGCCGCTACATCCGCGCAACCATGAAGGACGCCGCGGCCGAATTCAAGTCCCTCGGAGAACCGCAACTGGTGGCAGGCACATCGAAGACGTTCAGATCACTCGCCCGTCTGGCCGGAGCCGCCCCCTCAGCGGCCGGACCGTTCGTCCAGCGCGAACTCCGGCTGGAAGACCTGTCCCTATGGACCAAGCGATTGGCGGCCATGTCGGTAAAGGACCGGGTGAACCTCGACGGCGTCTCGGAAACCCGGGCGCCGCAGGTCCTCGCGGGTGCCCTGGTGGCCGAGGCAGCCCTGGAGGTGTTCAAGGTCAACAGCGTCAAGATCTGCCCGTGGGCCCTGCGTGAGGGTCTGCTGCTGCGCCGGTTCGACACCTTGATGTTCGAGGCGCAGGAACCGATGCCCGCCGTCGGCGTCGGGCACGTCAAACTGAGTTCCGCCCTACAGGACGAGCCATGGGCAGGATGAGCGGCGCTGTGAACGAGGGGGCCGCGCCGGAGGGGAACCAGGGGGTGCGCGTGGCGCTGTCCAGCGCGTCAGTCTACCCACTGGCCGTCCATGAGGCTTTCGCGGTGTCCCGCAGCCTCGGCTACGACGGGGTTGAGGTGATGGTCACCAACAACCATGTGAGCCAGAACCCCGACAAGCTCAGCGCACTCAGCCGGCAGTATGGCCAGCCGATCGTCGCCATTCACGCCCCAACCCTGCTGCTGACCCAGCAGGTGTGGGGCAAGGCATGGACGAAGGTGGAAATGTCAGCGGCGATGGCAGCCGAGGTGGGTGCTGGGACCGTCGTGGTGCACCCGCCCTTCCGCTGGCAGAGTGGCTACGCGGAGAACTTCGCCGAGGGGGTGCAGCGCATCACGGCTGAGTACGGGATCACCGTTGCCGTGGAAAACATGTACCCGTGGCGGGTCCGTGGGCGTGAAGCGAAAGCGTATCTGCCGCACTGGAATCCGGTGCCGCAATCCTATGAGGCGATCACCTGGGACTTCTCGCACGCCGCAATAGCCGGGATGGACTCGTTGGAGGAAATGCGGACACTCGGCGACCGGCTGTCGCACGTCCATCTGACCGACGGCACCCCCAACGGTAGAGACGAACATTTGTTGCCCGGCCAGGGGACTCAACGCTGTGCGGAATCGCTGGAGTTTCTGGTCAATTCAGGTTTCACCGGGGTTGTGGCGGTCGAAGTAAGCACGAGAAAAGCGAAAGGTGCCGACGAGCGGGACAAGTGGTTGGGGGAAACACTTGCTTTCGCTCGACGGCACCTGGGTCAGGCCAAGGAAACCTGACGGTTCATCACTCGCTCCTCTAGGAGGTGTTACCAACATTAGGCCCGCTAGTTGTGAGTTAGCCGGGAGGATGCTGGTAGTCGGGTGTGTGGACGGCGGATCCGGCCCAGGGTGCGGGAGAGCTTAAAGGACGGCGCCGGTGAGCTGTCCAGGAAAGTGGGGGGCTAACCTGTGTCGCTCACCGGCACCTGAAGACCAGACCAAGGAAGTCCGGTCGTCATCTCTCGCACCTTTATGAGGTAATAACGAGTGTACTGATATTTCGCCGAAAAAGTACCGCCGTTAGCTGGGATAACGCTGGGAATTCGTCCGTGGCAGGATGGAATCATGACCAACGTGACTAAACCAACGATTTCCTTCCTCGGCTGTGGCTCTATGAACGAGGCGATCCTCGGCGGTCTGCTCGCCGGTGGCATGTCACCGGAGCGGGTGACGGCGACCGTCAGGAGTGCCGAACGTGCGGCCGGGCTGCGCCGCGTGCACGGCATTACCGTGTTGGCGACCGCTGAGGACTCTGACGCCAACCGCACTGCAGCCGCGGGGGCCGACGTCGTCATCATGGGGGTCAAACCGGTCGGAACGATCGCCCTGGCCCGGGAAATCGGTCCAGCGCTGCGGCCGACGACGACGGTCATCAGCGTTGCGGCAGCCATTTCCCTGGCGATGCTCGAAGCTGCGCTTCCCGAGGGTCAGCCGGTGATCCGTTCGATGCCCAACACCCCATCCCGGCTGGGCAGGGGAGTGCTCTCCATCTCGGCCGGTAGCCACGCGGACGCCTCACTTATGACGCAGGCGCGGGACATTCTCGGCTCCGCGGGTACCGTCGTCGATATCCCTGAGGACCAGGTGGATGCGTTGTCAGCCGTCAGCGGCTCGGGCCCGGCCTATGTGTTTTATCTGGCGGAGGCTATGGCCGCCGCGGGTGTGGAACTGGGGCTTGACCCAGGGCTGGCGAAAATCCTGGCCACAGAAACGGTGGCCGGCGCCGGGTTCATGCTCGCGGAGCGGGATGCGGACCCCACCGCCCTGCGGCGAGCCGTCACCAGCCCCAACGGCACCACCGAGCAGGCCATCGCGACATTCGACCGGTTGGATCTGCCGGCCATCATTGCCGCCGGAGCCCGGGCCGCCAGCAACCGTGCCCAGACCATCACCGAGGAGCTGGACTCCTAGCAGGCCCACGCCCCGGGCCTAAGGGCGGGCAGCGAACCGTTCCAGCAGGTCAACGTGGCCCGAAACGATCAACATGTCCCGGCTGCTCACCTTGGTGTCTGGCCGGGCGTAGGTGAAGTCCTCTCCTGGCGACTTCACGCCGACAACGGTGACGCCGTACTTGGACCGCACCGCCGATTCGCCCAGCGTGAAACCCTGGGTTTCCTTCGGCGGGTACATCTTGACGATCGCGAAACCGTCGTCGAACTCGATGAAGTCGAGCATCCGCCCGCCGACCAGGTGAGCTGCACGCACACCGGCGTCGGCCTCGGGGTAGATGACGTGGTTAGCGCCAATGCGTTTGAGGATCTTGCCGTGCGCCGGGGTGATCGCCTTGACCCACAGATGGTCGATACCGAGGTCCACGAGGTTGGCGGTGATCAGCACGCTCGATTCGATCGAGGTGCCAACGCCGACGACGGCGGCGCTGAACTCCTGCGCGCCGAGCTGGCGGAGGGCATCGATGTTGGTGGCGTCTGCCTCAACGACGTGGGTGAGCACCCCCGACCACTTCTGGACAAGCTGGGTGTCGCGTTCGATCGCCAGAACCTCACGGCCTTGCTTGACCAGCTGGTCGGCCGTCGCTGAACCGAAGCGGCCCAAGCCGATCACCAGTACCGGTGCGTTATGTGCTGGTCTCTCAGCCAATGATCGGCCTCTCTTCAGGGTAGTGGTACAAGGTGCTGCGCTGCCGGAGGGCCAGTGCAGATGCCAGGGTGATGGTTCCCATGCGGCCGGCAAACATCAGTGCGGACAGGACGTATTTTCCTTCCGGCGGCAATTCAGCACTGAGGTTGGTGCTGAGCCCGCAGGTGGCGAACGCTGAAATCACTTCGAACAGCACCCGGTTAAGGTCCTCCTCGGTCATCCACAGCAGAACCCCCGTGGCAACGAGGACCAGGGTCGCGCCCATAAAGATCACTGAGATGGCCACCCGCATGACGCCTTCGGGAATCTTACGCCCGTAGGCCTTCACATCCGAGTTGCCGCGTGCCTCGGCCACGATGGCGAGGAACATGACGGCGATCGTCGTGACCTTGATGCCGCCAGCGGTGGAAGCGGACCCGCCACCCGCAAACATGAGTGCATCGGTCAGCAACATGGTGGCCGACCCCATTTCGGCCTGGTCCACCAGGTTGAACCCGCCCGATCTGGTCATCACTGAGGCGAACAGGGCATGGATCACCTTGTCGCTGTTGCTGAATCCGCCGATGGTCCGGCTGTTGGACCATTCCATTGCGCCCCAGGCAATTGCCCCGGCTACCAGCAGGATCAGCGAGACGTTGACGGTCAGCTTGGTGTGCAGGCTCCATTTACGGACCCTGAGACGGTACTGGATGAGGACCAGGATGACGGGAAAGCCGAGGCTGCCCAGAAACACGCCGATCATGATGGGTATCAGAATGAAAAGATCGGTCTCGTAGGGGACCAGGCCATCCGAGTGCGGCGTGAACCCTGCGTTGTTGAAAGCGGAAATCGAATAGAACACCCCATGCCATACGGCGAGCCAGAACGGTTCTCCAAGCACCATGAATCGGGGGATCAGCATCAGGGCGAGCACAATCTCCACGACCACCGATGTGGTGATCACGATGCGCAGCAGTGTTCCCACCTCGCCGAGGCGGGAGGCGTTGTTCAGCGCGGACTGGGCTAGCAGCTTCCCACGCACACCGAGCCGCTTGCTCACCATCAGCGCGAGCAGCGATGCGAGAGTGAGGGTGCCCAGGCCGCCGACGAAGATGGCGATCAGGATCACCAGTTGCCCGAAGAAGGACCAATAGGCGGCGGTTGAAACCACTGTCAGACCGACCACGCAAACCGCCGAAACCGCGGTGAACAGGGCATCGTGCAGCGGAGCGGCGACACCGTCGCTGGAAGCGACCGGCAAGCTGAGGAGCACGGTGAAGATGAGGATGACGCTAAAAAAGATGATCAGGGCGACGCGAGCGGGGGAGCTGTTGGCCACTCCATCGATGAAATCCCGGATGCGAGCCAGCACCCTCAGGTATACGCTCTGCTCTTCCCGCAGCCAGGATGGCTGTGATCTTGCCATTGCGCTCGCTTTGCCCCGGTTCCGCGGTCTCGACTTCGGATGGATCGCTCCAAATGCCCTCCGAGTAGTAAACCACTTTCATCGGGCCAGCGTGTCCAAGCGCCCACTAAATCACGTAGCCTGTGAGTGATGAGTAGCGAATCCGCGTCGTTCCCCACCAGTGTTGTCTGGGACGAATCCATGCTGGCGTACAACTTCGGTCCCACGCATCCGATGAACCCACAGCGGCTGGCCCTTACGGCGCGCCTCGCTTCGGACCTGGGTTTGTTCGACCGGGATGGGGTGACGGTCGCTGAACCATTCGTGGCGACCGACGGGGAGTTGGGAACCGTTCACAGTTCCCACTACATCACCGCTGTGCGGACTGCTGATACCAATCCGGATCAGGCCGATCAGGCACTGGGTCTGGGAACGGCAGACAACCCGGCGTTCCCGGGAATGCACGATGCGAGCGCACGTCTGGTCGGCGGGTCGCTGGCTGCCGCCGACGCTGTGTTGTCCGGGCGGACAGTGCATGCGGTGAATTTCGGCGGCGGCATGCACCACGCGAGCCGGTCGATGGCCAGTGGATTCTGCATCTACAACGACGCCGCCGCGGCGATCCAACGCCTGCTCGACGCTGGCACACAGCGGGTCCTGTATATCGACGTTGACGCCCACCATGGGGACGGCACGCAGAACATTTTCTACGATGACGCACGTGTCATGACCATCTCCCTTCACGAAACGGGGATGAGCCTGTTCCCCGGGACCGGGTTCGCCAATGAAACGGGCGGCGTAGGGGCGGAGGGCTATGCGGTGAACGTGGCGCTTCCGACTCTCGCCGGGGATGGTGGCCTGCTCCGGGCCTTCCACTCGGTGGTCCCGCCACTCGCCGAAGCTTTCCAACCGGAGGTCATTCTGAGCCAGCACGGTTGTGACAGCCATGTGGACGACCCGCTGACCAATCTCAGGATCAGTATCGATGCGCAGCGCGAGATGGCAGTCAGCATCCGTGACCTCGCGTCCCGCATCTGTGAGGGACGGTGGATTGCCACGGGGGGAGGCGGATACAACGTCACCAGTGTCGTCCCCCGGGCATGGTCCACTCTGATTGCCGTTGCTGCCGGGGCGCCGATAGGGCCCAAGACCGCGGTCCCGGAATCGTGGCGTTCCTATGTGCTTGAGCACTACGGTGCCGAGGTGCCGCTGTTAATGGGTGACGGCGCCGACACCTGGTGGCGGTCCTGGGAAGTTGGCTACGACCCGAACGATGACCTTGACCGCACCGTGATGGCCACCCGTAAGGCGGTTTTCCCGCTCCACGGACTTGATCCATGGTTCGACTAGCACCGATTGCGTATATGTCGTTAGGGTAATGGAATGGTAATCGAGGATGTGTTCGCAGTCGTGGCTGAAGGTACCCGCCGCGAGATTCTCGGGTCGTTACGCGCCGGAGACAAAGCGGTCGGTGAGCTGGTGGTCGAGCTCGAGGTCAGCCAGCCCACGGTATCAAAGCACCTGAAAGTCCTGCGTGAAGCGGGCCTGGTCTCAATGCGTGCGCAGGGGCAGCGCCGCTTCTACTCCCTGAACCCGGCTCCGCTGCGCGAAATAGAGTTATGGCTCGGATCGTTTGACCTTCCGGCCCAGCCATCGATAGCCCCTGAACTGGCGGTCGTTCCGCCTCGCCACTCGGGAGTCCTCGCAGCAGCCGTTGATCCAGCGGCCGATCCAGCCATCGACCCTGCCGGGCAGCAGGCCTTCGGCCGGACAGTCGGTCGTGCGGGCCAGCGGGCAGCCGACCTCTTCGCGCAGTTGCCGAAGCTGCGTCGACGCCGCGACTAACCGGTTGGTGGTGCGCCAGGATGATAGCGCGGCAGCACTTTCACTTTAGCCACAGCAGCCACTACAGTATGAGGCAGCGGTAAACCTTCGAATTGCAAGACGGCACGCCGTGTGACTGCCAAGTGGTTAGTCTCAGATTGCACACGTTGGGGGTGCAGACCTCAGTGTAAGGAGCAATGTGGGATGGTAGACGCGAGCAATTTCTCAGACGTCAAATTTCTGACCGTCGCCGAAGTGGCCGACATGATGAGAGTTTCCAAGATGACCGTGTACCGCCTGGTTCACGCAGGCGAGATGCCGGCTGTGCGCTTTGGCCGTTCCTACCGGGTCCCAGAATCGGCTGTTGAACAGTTCGTTCGGGGTGCGGCGGTGGAGGGTCAGCCCGAAACCGGATAGCCCAACGGGGCCGGTCGGGGCCGCGGCTAATTAGCGGTACCCTGTTAAGGAGCGTTTTACGCGCTATCGGCTGTGCGCCTTAGGGCGAGAAGGCCGATCCGCGTAGGTAGTTGCGTTATTGTCAGCATCCGATCGTCGTGCCCACCCGGGCCGTGTATCGGAAACCGAAGATCAGTTTGTGAGGACTTTATGGGTTCAGTAATTAAGAAGCGCCGCAAGCGTATGGCCAAGAAGAAGCACCGCAAGCTGCTTCGCAAGACTCGTCACCAGCGTCGCAACAAAAAGTAAAAACAGTTTCATCGTTGGGCCTGCCACCTCTGTGGCGGGCCCAACGGCGTTAACGGGGGCTGGTCAGTTTCCGCGCATCCGGGTGAAGCCACGCCAGAGCCCGTACACGGCGCCCGCCCCGGTGGCTGCTTTGAGTCCAAGGGTCGCGGCCCGGCGGCCGCTGCGGAAATCGTAGATCGGCCAGTTATTGTCCCGTGCATGATGCCGGAGTTTGCGGTCCGGGTTGATCGCCACCGGATGCCCCACGATAGTCAGGAGGGGAATGTCGTTGTAGGAGTCGCTGTAACCCCAGCACCGTTGCAGGTTCAGTCCCTCTTTCTCGGCGAGAGCACGCACTGCAACGGCTTTTGCAGGACCATGCAGGAACTCGCCCACCAGCTTCCCGGTATACAGACCGTCAGCGACCTCGCCAACAGTGCCGAGTGCGCCGGTGAGTCCGAGGCGGTTGGCGATCACGCTCGCCACTTCCACGGGAGTGCCGGTGACCAGCCATACCCGGCGACCCGATTTCAGGTGTTGCTCGGCCAAAGCGCGAGCGCCGGGCCAAATCTTGGACGCGATCATCTCGTCGTAGACTTCCTCGCCGAGCGCTTTGACGTCCTCGTGCGCGATCCCGATCGCGAAGGCCAGAGCCGCGTCGCGTACAGAGTTGATGTCGGTCATATTTTCGCCGCGCATCACGAACCGGAGCTGTTTCCAGGCCAAGCCGCTGGCGAACCTCAGGGTGAACGCTTTCCGCTGATACATTTTCCGGGCCACATGGAACAGACTCGCGCCCCGCATCATCGTGTTGTCGACGTCGAAAAAGGCGGCGTCCCCTCCCGGGCCGGGAAGGGTGGCGGCTACCCCTGGAACGGTACGCAGGGGCCCGGTACTGGCAGCGGACATAGTGTGAGTCTAAATCAATTGCGTCGCGGCGTGCGGCCCGATACCGAGCCGCACCGGATGAGGCGGTAGCTTGGATGACATGGTTTCTCCTCCCCGGCCGGAAATGCCGACAGACGGTGCGGTGAGCCCCGTCGTCGAGCTGTTGACGAAGCCCGATTGCCACCTGTGCGCTGCTGCGCGGGCGGTGGTTGCTGCGGTCTGCGAAGAGCTGGGAGTGCCCTGGCACGAATTGTCGACAGTTGATGCACCCGACCTGTTGGAGCGGTTCGCCGAGGAAATCCCTGTCCTGCTTATCGACGGGGTACAGCGAGATTTCTGGAAGATCGATGAGGCGCGCCTGCGGAGGCTGCTGACCCAGTGATCGGCCGGGAAGCCAGCTTTGTGTCGCGGGCGCCGCACCCTAAGGTGAAGATACTCACGGTGTCGGCCGGTCCGGCGTCGTGCAGACCTGCCGTACGGCGGCTGGCGGACAGCAGACGGAGTGATAGAGAGTGACGACGCCTGAACTACCAGAGCTACACCTGTCAGGGGCTGGCACTGCCGCACGGCAGATCCCGTCAGCGTCGCTGACGCGCCTGACCGTCTATCTGCGGGCACTCACCTCGTTGCTGGCGGAAGGCACCGAGCGGGTGTCCTCTGACCGGCTGGCTGAAGCGGCCGGCGTCAATTCGCCCATCCTGCGCAAAGACCTGTCCTATCTGGGGTCCTATGGCACCCGGGGTGTCGGCTACGACGTGCAATACCTGAACCGGCAGATCTCGGCGGCGCTCGGCCTGACACTCGACTGGCGGGTCGCCATCATCGGCGCGGGCAACCTGGGGCGCGCGCTGGCTGGTTACTCCGGTTTCGAATCCAGGGGATTCGAGATTGTTTCGCTGTTCGACGCCGACCAGTTGGTTGTTGGAGCGGAGGTGGGCTGGCTACGGGTGAGCCCAATCACCGACCTGGAACAGGTCCTGGAACGGACCCGGGCCAACATGGCGGTACTCGCGGTTCCCGCAGCAGTGGCACAGTCACTGTGCGACCGGTTGGTTGATGCAGGAATCACCAGCATCCTGAGCTTTGCGCCGGTAGTGCTGCAGGTGCCTGAAAGTGTCCAGCTCCGGAAGGTGGACATGGCCACCGAACTGCAGATTCTTGCCTACCACGCACAACGGGCGCAGGAACCGGACCTTGCTGCCGACACCCGCACCCGTTCGGCGCAGTAGGTTGTGCAGGCGCTTTGAGCGCCTGGAGTGAGGGCCTAGAACTGGCCCGGAACGATCTGCTTCTGGAAGTACGGGCGGGCCGGCTTCAGGAAGGTCATGACGACGCCAGCAACGCCGAGCAGCGTGACGATGATGGTGAGAACGGTTTCCAGCGGACCCGGAGTCATGAGTTCCTGCCCCTGCAGCATCTCGTTACCTTCGAGCATCGAAGCGGACAGCAGTCCGAACAGGTAGGACAGGACGGAGAGGGCAGCCAACACGGTGGCTGTGATCCTGGCCCAGTTATGTCCCTTGCGGATGAAGATCGCGAGGAGAATGTAGACGCCCGTGAGCACCGTTGCAAACACCAGCACGAGCGCGGTGGCGATCCCGGCGCCCGCCCCTGACACGGGGGTAGTCATCACGCTCAGGATGCTGGCGAGGAAATTGAGCACGCCGGCGGCGATGATCAGCCAGAAGGCCCGCTCCACCTCGTTCGGCGCAGGGCCCTTCTCGGTGACCGACACCTGGTTCATATTCCCCGGGTAGCTGTAGCCGGAGGGTTGCGCATTCTGGTAGCCGTAAGGGGCTGGCTGTCCGTCGGTGGGGTTCTGTCCGACGGATGGCTGCTGTGCTCCCGCGTTATCGCGTGGTGGCAGGTCCTGGCCGGGATGGGGGTCATTGGGAGGTGTGCTCATTGCCGTTTCCTCTTCACTTGAGACTGGTTGATACAGACCCTGTGGGGCCACATAGCCAACCCTAGCGCGGAGCTTTGTGCAGCCGGGGGATTAAACAACAGCGGCTGCCGAACTCCAGAACGGAGTGCGGCAGCCGCTGGCTGGGGAGGTCTACTTGGCTGGAGCTACGAACGCTGCATCAAGGTTGATGGTGACTTTGTCGCCGACCAGAACGCCGCCGGCTTCGAGGGCGGCATTCCAGGTCAGGCCAAAGTCCTTGCGGGAAATGACGGTCTGACCGGAGAACCCGGCGCGGGTTGCGCCGAAGGGGTCAACTGCCACCCCGTTGAATTCGGTTTCGAAGACCACCGGGAGGGTTACGTCGCGGATCGTCAGGTTGCCTGAGAGCTGGTAGGTCTCGCCGGAACCTTCGATGGAGGTCGACTCGAAAATCATTTCGGGAAAACGCTCGACGTCGAGAAAGTCCTCGCCGCGGACGTGGCCGTCGCGGTTGGCGTCGTTGGAGTTGAAGGAAGCAGTCTTGATGGTCGCGGTGACCTTGGAGTCACTGAGTGAGGACCCGACATGAAGTGCTGCGTCGACGGTGTCGAAGTTGCCGCGTACCTTGCTGATGCCAGCGTGGCGCACGGTGAAGCCGACCTCGCTGTGTGAGCCGTCGAGGGTCCAGGTGCCGTTGTTCAGTCCTGTAGGAATTGCCATGGTGGATCTCCTGATGATGGTGCGGTCTGGGTTATGGGTAGGTGGCAGCCGGAAGGCCGTCACCTATAATAAACATGCATTTGCATCGATTATTCCCGAAGTTAGTTAAATGTTCAAATGAATCTGCGCCGGATCGGCTTCGGCGGATTTAGCTGACCGACCGAACTCTGAGAAACTGGTCCTATGTCCCTAGCTACTGTCCACCTCGTCCGTCATGGCGAGGTCCATAATCCAGAGCGTGTACTTTACGGGCGACTCCCGAATTTTCACCTCTCGGAGCTGGGCCAAAAGATGGCTCAGCGGGTTGCAGGTCACTTTGCGACCCGGGTTGCCGGCGGGGCGAGCGTTGTCCGGTTGGTAGTGTCCCCACTGACCCGGGCGCAGGAAACTGCCGCTCCGATTGCCGAACGGCTCGGCCTTGAAATTGTGACGGACGACAGGGTTATTGAGGCCTACAGCCGATTTGAGGGCATGTCCCAGGTGGCCCAGCAGTTGCGGAACCCCCGGCACTGGCCGTTGCTGGCCAACCCATTCCGGCCATCCTGGGGTGAGCCGTACAGCCAGCAGGTGGAGCGCATGATGGCCGCAGTGGGTGATGCCCGGCGGGCCGCCGTCGCGCTCGCTGAAGCAAATGGGTCGGCGGGTCCAGCCGAAGTAATCCTGGTGGGCCACCAACTGCCCATCTGGGTGTCCCGCCTTGCCGCGGAGAACCGGCGGCTATGGCACGATCCCCGAGATCGCGAGTGCACGTTGAGCTCGATCACGTCCCTGGACTTCGACGGCGGGCGCCTGATTGGGGTGCGCTACGAAGAGCCAAGCGCGGACCTCCTGCCCGGTGCGGCAAACCTGCCGGGAGCATAATAGTATTACTACACGTTGTAGAACTGTGGAAGAAGCTGTGAAAAACTCTGACCGATCCGCCCGGCGCCCGAAAAGGCTCGGGACAGCACTGGCTATTGGGCTGTCCGCCGCGATTGCCCTTTCGGCGTGTGCCGCTGACGATCCGTTGGCTCAGCAGGCGGCCGTGGGTGACAACAAGAACTACATTGCCGGCGACGGCTCGGTCACCGAGTATGCCGTGGGCGACCGGGGTGAACCTGTCACGCTTACCGGCACGAAATACGATGGCACCGTCGTCGACTCGGCGGACTGGGTGGGGGATGTGACGGTGGTGAACTTCTGGTACGCGGCCTGTGCGCCCTGCCGCGAGGAAGCACCGGACCTGGTGGCGCTGCACGACGAGTACCAGTCGGCGGGGGCCCGGTTCTACGGGGTCAACATCCGGGACACGGAGAAGACCGCCGAGGCTTTTGAACGGAGCTTCGAGATTCCCTACCCGAGTCTCGATGATCAGGACGGCGGGGTGCTGCTGGCGATGACCAGCTATGTTCCCCCTCAGGCAGTGCCCACCACGCTGGTGATCGACAAGGAAGGTCGGGTGTCAGCGCGGATTCTCGGGCTCGCCGACAAGACCACGCTCGGGGCTCTCATCGAAACAGCACTGGCCGAGTAACTGACAGTGAATCTTCCCCTCCACCTGAGTGCCGTCGTCGGCGGCTCCCTTCCGCTTGCCCCCAGCAACGCCTTCGCCGATACGGTGCTGAACGGCTCAATGCTGCTTGCCCTGCCGGTTGCACTCCTTGCCGGTCTGGTGTCCTTCGCATCGCCCTGTGTCCTCCCGCTGGTGCCCGGCTATCTGGGCTATGTCACGGGACTGACCGGTGTCGACCTTGAGCAGCAGAAGCGCGGTCGGATGCTGACCGGGATCGCCCTGTTTGTGTTCGGATTCTCGGTGGTCTTCATGGCGTACGGTGCCCTGTTTGGCCAGCTGGGAGCCTGGATGGTTGGTTCCGAAAGCTGGCTCATCCCCGTCATGGGACTGGTGGTGGTGCTGATGGGACTCATCTTCATGGGTGGATTCTCCTGGTTCCAAACCGAAAAGAAGTTGCAGACCAGGGTGCCTACCGGGCTGTGGGGGGCGCCGCTGCTCGGCCTGACGTTCGGGTTGGGCTGGGCCCCGTGCATCGGCCCCACTCTCTCTGCTGTGCAGTTGCTCGCGTTCTCCAACGACGACGCCAGCGCGGCGAAGGGCGCAGCACTGACCTTCGTGTATTGCCTGGGTCTGGGCCTTCCCTTCCTGCTGATTGCTCTCGGCGTGCGACGTGGAATGGGAGCGATGGCCTTCTTCAGGAAACACCGGCTGTCCCTGCAACGGTTCGGCGGCGGGATGCTGGTGGTCGTCGGCTTGCTCATGGCTACCGGGGTCTGGACCCTGTGGATCAATGAACTGCAGAACTGGCTTGGCGGGGTGACCCTCCCCATCTAATGACAACTGATCCCAACGAAAGGGGGCAGACAATGACCCCCGACACTCCCGAAGGCGGAAAGCCCGACGTCGCGCTGCCAGCGCTCGGCTTCCGCGGCAGCCTCCGCTGGGGCTGGACCCAACTGACCAGCATGCGCACAGCCCTGTTCCTGCTGCTCCTGCTTGCTGTCGCCGCCGTGCCGGGGTCCCTGTTCCCGCAGCGCCCGGCAAACCCCGCAGTAGTCACCCAGTACATCCAGGACAACCCCGACACCGGGCCGATCCTTGACTGGTTCCAGCTGTTCGACGTCTACTCCTCGGTCTGGTTCTCGGCCATTTATCTGCTGCTGTTCATTTCCCTGATCGGCTGTGTCATCCCGCGCACGCTGGTTCATGGCCGCGCGATGAGGTCGAAGCCGCCCCGGACGCCCCGGAAACTATCCCGGATGCCGATCTACGGCACCCTCGTGCTGCCCGCCGGAGCGCAAGCCCATGGCTCCCGGCTCACCGCGGCGTCCGCGGCCGCCGACGCCGCAGCCTTGCTGAAGAAGCGCGGTTACCGGGTGGACCTCCGGGACGCAGAATCGGCTCAGCCCTCGGTTGGAGCCGAACGCGGCTTCCTCAAGGAGGTCGGCAACCTCGTCTTCCACTTCTCCCTTATCGGTGTTCTGGTGTCAGTCGCCGTCGGCGGCCTGTTTGGCTACAGCGGGCAGAAGATCATTGTTGAAGGTGACAGCTTCGTGAATACCCTGGTTGGTTACGACGCGTTCACCCCCGGGGCCAATTTCAGCGCCGGCCAGCTTGAACCGTATTCGCTGCGACTGGACAATTTCGACGTCCAGTTCGACCGGCAGGAAACTCACTACGGCCAGCCGCTCGACTTCACCGCCAACGTCACCACCAAGGATGGGCCGGAGGCCGACGAGGTCGAGCAGGTCCTGAAGGTCAACTCGCCCCTGAAGATCGGCGGCACGGGTGTCTACCTGGTCGGTAACGGGTACGCGCCGATAGTGACGGTCCGTGACGGCAACGGAGACATTGCCATGCAGGGCCCGGTTGTCACCATCCCGCAGGATGGGCTCTTCACCTCCCTCATCGTGATCAAGGCTCCCGACGCCGCCCCGGACCAGTTGGGGTTTGTCGGCTTCTTCCTTCCCACCGCTTTTGTCGGCGAGGACGGCGTCGCCTTCTCCCGCGACCCGGATCCGTTCAACCCCCAGCTCAACCTCAACTCCTACTACGGCGATCTTGGCCTCGACGACGGCGAACCGCGCAGCGTTTACGTGCTCGACACCGAGGACCTGACGGAGCTCAACAGCCGCACCAGTGACGAAGGCGGAATCGTCCTCGGCGCTGGCCAGACTTATGACCTGCCGGATGGCAGGGGGTCCGTCTCCTTTGACGGCTTGGACCGCTACATTGCGGTCGACATCCGCCACGATCCGGGCCAGCTGGGAGCCTTGGTTTTCTCCTCCCTGGCACTTGCGGGTCTAAGCGCGTCACTGTTCATCGGACGCCGCCGGGTCTGGGTGCGCACCGGCACCCACGAGGACGGTCGCACCATGGTCGAGTATGGGCTGCTGGCCCGCGGCGAAGACCACCGCCTGACCGGCGAGGGCGCCGCAATCGAAAAAGCGCTCCGCGCGCAGTGGCTGGTGGATGAGCCGACCAAGGAGCAAGATGGATTCACCAAGCCATCAGGCAATGGCGAAACCACCACTTACGCGGCAGACAGTACGGCCACCGAACACGCATCACACCAGGTAGGAAACGGTAAGGACAGCTAATGCAAACAATCAACCAGGCTCTGGGTGAGTTCAGCGAGCGTTTCATGCTGCTCGCGGCCCTGACCTACACGGTCGCTTTCATTGTCTTCACGCTTGACCTGGTGAAGAGCAGCAAGCGAATCCGGGCGGTCGAGGAAAACCTCGCCGCTGCGCAGGAAGCTGACCAGATGGCGCTGGTGGGCGCAGACCGGAGCAGCCGCCCAGGCGTCCGTGCCGGTTCAGCTGGCGTTGCCGGTGACGCCACCGCCGATGACACTATGGACTACGCGGGTCGACGGAAACTCGCGAGAATCGCCGTCGTGCTGACGGTGATTGCGGCACTGATCCACGCCGCCGGTGTCATCTCACGGGGCCTTGCGACGAACCGGGTGCCCTGGGGCAACATGTACGAGTTCTGCACCACCGGAGCGCTCGTCGTAGTGGTGGTCTTCCTGCTGGTCCTGATCCGTAAGGACCTTCGTTTCCTCGGGACCTTCGTCGTCGGCCTCACCCTGGTGATGCTGTGCGCGGCGACGATCGGTTTCTTCACACCGGCAGGCAACGTGGTTCCCGCCCTGCAGAGCTACTGGCTCGTCATCCACGTATCGGTCGCGGTGGTGTCTTCTGCACTGTTCACCCTGACGTTCGCCATGTCGGTGTTGCAGCTTATTCAGACCAGCCGGATCCGCAGGCTCGCCGCCGGGGGTACCGACCGCGCCCCGTTCATGCGCCTGGTCCCGTCGGCGCTCAGCCTGGAGAACCTGTCCTACCGGATCAACGCCGTCGCCTTCGTGATGTGGACCTTCACCCTGATGGCCGGCGCAATCTGGGCGGAAGAGGCCTGGGGCCGGTACTGGGGCTGGGATGTCAAGGAAGTGTGGACCTTCGTCATCTGGGTGGTATTCGCGGGCTATCTGCACGCACGGGCCACCCGCGGCTGGACCGGAACCCGCGCAGCCTGGCTCTGCATCATCGGGTACCTGTGCATCGTCTTCAACTTCACGATCGTGAACATCTACTTCTCGGGCCTGCACAGCTACGCCTAGACCGGGTCCGCAAGGTCGCAACCAGACAAAAAGTGCAGCTACGCCCACGGCGTGGCTGCACTTTTTTGTGTGCCGTCGGTCGTTGCGGGGCCGGTGTGGTGAGCACCCTGGACTGGGGCGAGACCTGGAGTGGTGAGCAACCTGGGCCAGCGGGGTCAACCTGGAAATCGGTGGGGGGACATGCCCTGTATGTTGCCCTCGAATGTCTTGATTCCTGACCGATCCGGTCCTGACGCCGGTCGCTCGCCGTCGCAGGCTGGTCCCGACGCTGGTCCCGACGCTGGTCCCGACGCCGGTCGCTCGCCGTCGCAGGCTGGTCCCGACGCTGGTCCCGACGCCGGTCGCTCGCCGGTTGCGAGCCGACCGCGGGGCTGCTGGGCGTGCCGGGACGGGTGTCAGGCGGTCTGGCTGCCCGGTTCGGAGTCGGTGTCGCCGTCGTTCTTCTGCTTGTCTTCGCGGGCCTTCTTCTCCTGCGCCGCGCGGAGTTCCTGCTCCTTACGGCGCAGCTCCTTCTCGCGGGCGTCCTGCCGACGCTTCGCCTCAAGGTTCCGAAGGAACTGAGGGTCGTCATCCGGGGCGGTGGGATGCCTGGGCGCGGGGCGGGACCGTCCACGGGGGCTGGTGGGGCGGGAGCGACCGAACAGGAACCAGAGCCCTGCCCCGAGCAGCGGAACCAGGACGATCGTCACGATCCACGCGGGTTTGGAAAGGCTGCGCACCGAGTGCGCCTTGGTCATGATGCAGTCGATCAGTGCGTAGACGATGACGGCAACTGCAACGAGGATAAGAAACAACAACAGGCGAGGCATCTATCAATTGTAGGCGAGTAAACTTGATGAGTGCCCTTCTTCAAATTCACTGCCCTACGCCTCGGCCTCGTCGTGGTTTTCTTCGTCATTTCCTACTGGCTCGGCCTTGGCGCCATCTTCTCCGCGGTTGTCGCGGCGATTCTGGCCTGGTGCGTGACCTACCTGTTCTTCCGGGAAATGCGTGACGCCGCATCGGCGTCGTTGCAACGCCGGTTCAGGGACGGTGCGCCACCGCAGCGCAACCTTTCCGAGCTCGACGACGCCGCCGCCGAGGACGCCTACGACCCCAACGCCACGATCAACGCAGACCGCAAACCCCGCCCCTGAGCGAAGCCGCCACCGGGCGCCTGCCGGGTAGATACGTCCGCTGGCTCTGTGGGCTGTGCGGCGCTGCAGCGAGGCCAGCAGGAGTAGCTAGCCCAGCACAGCAGCTAGCCCAGCACAGCAGGTAGCCCAACACAGCGGTCAAGCCAGCGCAGCGGTCAGGACCACTCCGGCCCCGAAAAGCACACTGAACCCGAGATTGATCAGTCCGGTCATCTTGAGGACCGGGATCAAGCTTCGGCGTTTTTTGCCCTTGAGCATCAGCCAGCTCGGCATCAGGCAAGCGGGGATGAGCAATAGCACCAGGAGCACCCACGGGTAGTCGTAGACCAGGAACAGGGGCAGCAGGAGTGCCACGGCGAGCATCATCACGTAGGTGATCCGTGCTGCGGTATCGCCCAGCCGGACGGCGAGCGTGATTTTCCCGGCTTCACGGTCTGTCGGGATGTCCCGAACGTTGTTGGCCATCAGGAGTGCCATGGCAATGATTCCGGTGCTGATGGCGCCGATCCAGGCCACAGCGCTCAGCTGGCCCGCCTGCGTGTAGGTGGTTCCGAGCGTCGCGACCAGACCGAAGAACACAAACACGAACACATCGCCCAGCCCCATGTACCCGTATGGGTTGCGTCCGCCGGTATAGCCCCAGGCAGCAGCCACGCAGCCCACTCCCACCAGCAGCAGGAACCAGGTCTGCGAAAGCACAATCAGGCTCGTCCCAGCGACCATGGCCAGGGCAAAGCAGGCAAAGGCAGCCCACTTCACCTGCCCGGGACGGGCGGCGCCGGAACCGGTGAGACGCAGGGGGCCCACCCGATCGGCGTCGGTACCTCTGACGCCGTCGGAGTAGTCATTGGCGTAGTTGACGCCGATCTGCAGCATCACAGCGACCAGTGCGGCCAGCAGGGCGTTGACCGGTTTGAAGGCGCCAAGGTCGAACGCTGCAGCGCAACCCACGATGACCGGGGCAATCGCCATGGGGAGGGTTCGCGGGCGGGCGCCCTCAAGCCATTGTGCGGCAGTAGCCACAATGCAATCCTTTTCGTCGGGGAAGTAGGGGGAGTAGTGGGTTACGCGCTGGCGCGTTCGAGCAGAGCCCGAACCGCCAGCCGGTCGGGTTTACCGTTGGGCAGGAGGGGAAGCGACCCGAGGGTCAGAATGATCCGGGGCGCCGCGTGCGACCCGAGGGCCGTCTTCGCGTGTTGGCGCACCTCATCCGGGTTCACGTGGCCGACGACGACGGCGGCCACCTCAGTGCCCCACTCGGCGCTTTCGATGCCCAGCACCAGTGCTTCCTGAACGCCCGGGAACCCTTCGATCGCTGACGCGACGGCTCCGGCTGAGACCTTCAATCCACCGGTGACAAGCACATCGTCCACCCGCCCGGTAAGGCTCAGCACACCATCGGTGATGGCACCGGCGTCGTCGGTCTTGAACCAGCGGCGGCCGGAATTGAACTGGAACCGGTCGGCGCTGAGCTCGGGTTGCCCCAGGTAGCCATCGGCGAGCACCGGTCCGCTGATCCACAGCCGGCCATCCTCGGAGAGGAGGTCCACGCCTTCCAGCGGGACGCCGTCGTACACGCAACCGCCGCAGGTTTCACTCATGCCGTACGTGAGCACCAGGTTCAGTCCGTGTTTGCGCGCTTCGCTGCGGAGGGTTTCGGACGCTGGGGCGCCGCCCAGCAGGATGGCGTTGAACCGGCGCAGCACCTGGAGCGTTTCAGGACGTGGGTCCTGGAGCAGGCGGTGCAGCTGGGTGGGGACCAGCGACGTGAACCGGACCTTGTCGGTCAGTTCGCCGGCGGCCGCAGTGAAAGCCTCCGCGCTGAACGGGGCGGAGAGGTCCATCGCCCAGGGCCGGGTGCCGGCGTAGAGCGACCGGACCAGCACCTGAAAGCCCGCCACATAGTGCACGGGCAGGGTGAGGAGCCACTGGCCCTCAGCCTTCAGCGCAAGGGCGGTCCCCATCGCCGAAGCGGCGAGCGCATCGACGCTGAGCATCGTCTGCTTCGGGACGCCGGTCGAACCCGAAGTGCTGAGCACGGCGGCGATCTCGTCGTTCGACAGTTCACCGTCGAAGCGCTGGTCCGGGTCGGCATGGGGCGCGACGGCGGGGCCTTCACCGGCCAGCGCAGCGGCCAGTGGGGTGAGGAGGGCATGAGGGTCAGCCTCGGGCGGGGTGTGGATCGGTAACAGTTCCATGATTGGCCTAGAAATAGTAGGGGTAAGCGGACCAGTCGGGTGCCCGCTTTTCCAGGAAGGCTTCCTTACCCTCGACCGCTTCGTTGGTCATATACGCCATCCGGGTCGCTTCGCCAGCGAAGACCTGCTGGCCCGCGAGGCCGTCGTCGGCCAGATTGAACGCGAATTTGAGCATGCGGATCGCCTGCGGGCTTTGCCGGGCAATGTCCGCTGCGTACTGCAGTGCCGTGTTCTCCAGTTCGTGGTGGTCCACGGCCTCGTTGACCGCGCCCATCGCGACCATCTCTTCGGCTGAGTACTCCCGGGCGAGGAAGAAGATCTCGCGAGCCTTCTTCTGCCCGATCTGGCGGGCCAACAGCGCCGAGCCATAACCGGCGTCGAAACTTCCCACCGTGGCATCGGTTTGCTTGAACTTGCCGTGCTCGCGGGAGGCGATGGTCAGGTCAGCCACCACATGCAGACTGTGCCCGCCGCCAGCCGCCCACCCATTGACGACGGCGATGACCACCTTCGGCATGGTCCGCATCAGCCGCTGCACCTCAAGAATGTGGAGCCGGCCGGCCCGTGCGGGATCGACGCTTTCACTGGTCTCGCCGTCGGCGTACCGGTATCCGTCGCGGCCGCGAATCCGCTGGTCGCCGCCCGAGCAGAACGAGTGGCCGCCGTCCTTCGGGGATGGCCCGTTGCCGGTGAGCAGTACGGTGGCGACATCGGAGGTCATTCGCGCATGGTCCATCGTCCGGTACAGCTCATCGACGGTCCCGGGGCGGAACGCGTTGCGCACCTCGGGCCGGTTGAAGGCGATCCTCACCGTTGGCAGGTCTTTGACCTCCCCGCCGGGGCCCCGTTCGACCTGTCGGTGGTACGTGATGTCCTCGAGATCGCCGAACCCGGAGACGAGTCGCCAGCGGGCAGGGTCGAAGAGGTCAGAAACCTGTGGGGGAAGGTCGATAGTCACTCATCGAGTCTAGCTTTGTGCCGAGCGGTTGGCATGAAGAGGGTCCGCCGTTGGCCAGCGGTCTCGTTATCCCGGGGCCCTAGCGTATTTTTTCGGTGTTTGGTTAGCTAAGCCAATGCTGGCTGCCAGAGGGGCAGCCGCCGAAGGGAGAGCCGTGAAAGTCACCAAGATCCTGGCAATCGTTGCAGTCTCGTCTTCAACCATGTTCGTTGGCGCGTCGACCGCGATGGCAGCAACTGACGACATCGTGTTCGTCCCGTTCGACCAGGCGACGGTAGTAGACCCGGACACCGTCACCTTTGTCACCGGGGGCGTGATCGCAGCCGACGGCACAAACCTGTGCGCGGTCAACCCTGGGTCCATCGTGTTCCCGGATGGAACGTACCCCTGTTTCATCGATTTTCGATCCCCCGACCCGGACCCCGCACCTCAGGTGGGCCAGATGCCTGTGGGCGGCGTCGACACCGGGGTGGCTACGTCCGCCGGTCGGCTAGCAGCGGCAACCCCTGTCGCGGCGGGCATCGCCGCTGCTGGTGGTCTCGCTGCAGCCATCGTGTTGTTGCGCCAATACGCCGTTCGGAGCTAAGAGTCCTCACCCGATGCAGAACTCATTGCCCTCAGGATCGGCCATCGTGTACCAAACGTGGGGGCCTTGGCTCGCCTGGTAGAGAAACTGGGCACCCCGGCCCTCAAGCCGGGCCCTGAGCTCGTCTTTATCGTCACCGTCGAGGTTGATGTCCAGGTGGCAGCGGTTCTTGACAGTCTTCGGTTCAGGCACTGGCTGAAATAGCATCCGTAGCCTGCCCTTGTGGCTATCCTCCCCGGGGCGGCAGATGGCTGCGCCGTCGCGCCACACGCGCACCCCTTTGTGCACAATGAGCTCATCCGGCTGGGCCCAGCCCTTGGCCAGCACATCGTCGATGAAGGTCTGATCGGTGGGTTCCACCACCCACCCGAGCGTTTCAGCCCACCAGTCCGCCTGATCGTGGGTGTTGGTGCAGTCGAGGGTGATCTGGATGTTGTAGGTCATGGACCGACTTTAGGGACGGGAGGGGGCGGGCACTACCTCATCGCGGTCAGTAGCTGTCCGTGTGAGGCTCTGCTTTGGCGGTTGTTTCGGCGGTTCTCCAGTTTCTCGACGCTGAGGCGACACCCGGGACGCCCTAGGTGATGACCGCGGCGTGGCCGCTGATCAGAGCAGTCGCTTCGAGTACCGTGACCTCGAGCGTGCTGGGCCGACCCATTTCGATCCCTTGACGGATCGTGAAGCTGGCGCCCGCAGCTATCCGACCCTGTGCCCTGAGGTACCCGGCGAACGCTGCGGCCGCGGCACCGGTAGCGGGGTCTTCAACCACCCCGCCCCAGGGGAATGGATTCCGCGCCTGCCAGAGGCCGGGACCGGCGGGAGCTATCAGGGTTACCGTGATCCACGTATGCGTCCGACAGAGTTCCTGCAACGCAGCGAAGTGGTAGTCCAGAGTGCCAAGCGTTTCGGCATCCCTGACGACGACGACCGGATGGAGATTGCCACCAAATCCGATCCCGGGAAGATAATCGGGATGGAGCACCTCCCCTGTCCACCGCAGGCTGCTCAGAAGCAGCTTATGATCGTTGGCAGCCAGCGGTGAGCAGCTGATCGGCGGGCTCTCCAAAAAGCCCTGAAAGCCTCGACGGTCGCGTGAAGCCCTGACGTTCACCGGTCCCACCTTGGTGCGCAGCGTATAGGCGCCCAGTCCCGCGTCTTCCCCCAGTGCCACCGCCGTCGCGATTGTCGCGTGACCGCAGAAATCCACTTCGCCCATCGGCGCGAAGTAGCGGATCGGAATCGGGGAACCGGCGGTGATGGGTCCGGTGAGGAAGGCCGTTTCGCTGTAGCCGACGTCGGAAGCTATAGATTGCATTTGATCGTCAGAAAGATCCGCGGCCTCCATCACCACCCCGGCCGGGTTACCTCCCGCGGTTGAGGTGCTGAAGGCTGAGTAGCGTCGGACGGCAGGCGATGCGGATATCACTGATGGGGGGTGCTTCGATTGGTGGTCACACCCACATTTTGTCGAAAATCCACCGTCAGCGCGACAGGGTAGCCGGGGGTGTGCCCGGTGAGGTTGACGGCTTGCCCACACCGGGGCACGCTGGAGCCATGAGGAAGTAGCCTTGCACCTGCCTGTTCGGCCGGCGCCAACCGCCCGCTTCGAACCCGCGCGCCGCGACGCCTGCGCACTTTCCGATATCGCGAGGAACTCCTTTGACCGAACATATCCAACTTTCCGACGTGTCCCACGGCTATGGGGACCGCCTGCTGCTTGACCACGTCGACCTGACCGTCGGCCGTGGCGAACGGGTGGCAGTGGTCGGGGAGAATGGCGCCGGCAAGTCCACGCTGATGCGCCTGGTGGCCGGGCTCGAAACCCCCGATGGCGGACACATCTCAGTCCACGGAGCGGTCGGTCACCTGCCGCAGACACTTGACCATGCGCCGTCCGACACCGTCCAAACCGTGATTGACGCGGCCCTGAGCGGAATCCGGGCCCTCGAGGCGGAGCTGAGGAGGCGTGAAGCCTCCCTGGAATCGGCTGATTCAGACGAGCTGGAACACTACGGGGCACTCCAATCCGAATATGACCTGCATGAGGGCTACGCCGTCGACTCGCGGGTTGACGCAGCCCTCAGTCAGCTGGGGCTGGGCGGCCTGGAACGGGACCGCACCCTTGACACGCTCTCCGGCGGAGAACAGGAGCGCCTTGCGCTGGCTTGCCTGCTCGCCGACCCGGCCGCCATCCTCCTGCTGGACGAACCCACCAACCATCTTGACGACGACGCCGTCAGCTGGCTGGAACGGGAGCTCGCCGCCCACCGGGGCGCGGTCGTCGCCGTGTCCCACGACCGATCGTTCCTGCGCACCTTCGCGACGACCATCATTGAAGTGGACGGCGACCGCAGGGAACTCCGGCGGTATGGCGATGGATACGAGGGATACCTCCGGGCCAAGGTTGCTGAACGCAATCGGTGGGAACAGGAATACCAGCAATGGCTGGACGCCAAGGAAGCCGAACGAATGAAAGCCGCAGCGGTGGAGGGGCGGATGGGTTACGGGCGTCGACGCGACGGCGACAAGATGGGCTACGACTTCAAACAGGGCACCGTGCAGGAAGCCATCACCAGCCAGAAGCGAAACGCGCAGGAGCGGCTGCGGCGGCTGGAGGAGCGGCCGGTGGATCGACCGCCTCAGCCTTTGGCACTGTCCGCCCAGTTCGGCGGGCAGTCACTGACCGGGCCGGTGATCACACTTGAGGGCGTCGCGGTCGGTGATCGTCTGGCAGTGGGTTCGCTGACGGTAGGAGCCGGGGAGAACCTCCTGGTTACCGGACCCAACGGAGCGGGTAAAACGACTCTGCTTGACGTCGTGGCCGGGCTCTGCCCGGTGCAGGAGGGCACAGTGGTCCAGCGGGGCAGGCTCGGATACCTTCCGCAGGAGCTGCCCCCGCACCCCCGCCCGTCGATGCGGCTCCTGCCGGCCTTCGCCTCGGGTCTGCATGGCGACCTGGACGACCACGCCGACCGCCTCCTCAACCTTGGCCTGTTCCGCAGCGCCGACTTCCTGGTTCCCGTCGGGACCCTTTCCGCGGGCCAATACCGCAGGCTTGCACTGGCTCGCCTGCTGGTGGGGCGCTACGACGTCATCCTGTTCGACGAACCCACGAATCACCTCGCCCCGGTGCTGGTGGGGGAGCTCGAAGAGGCTCTGGCCGGGTACGACGGCACCCTCGTCGTCGCCAGCCACGACCGCGACCTCCGGCGGTGGTTCACCGGTCTCCCCGGCGCGAAGGAGTTGCGGCTTGAGGCCGGCCGGGTCGCGGGTCCGCCGGAATAGTTGCGGCACCGCACACAAGCGGTGGGGCAACGCCGGCTTTGCGGGGGAGCCACTTTTCCGGACACATCTGTAATATAGAACGAACGGTCAGTAATTAGGCTGACCGTGTGACTTACACAATCGTTGATGATTCTGGAGGCAGGCATGGCCGAGGCATTTCTGGTCGGCGGGGTACGCACCCCGGTGGGACGCTACGGCGGAGCGCTTTCCGGGGTCAGGCCCGATGACCTCGCAGCGCTCGCGATCCGCGAGGCGGTGGCCCGCGCAGGTATCGACCCCGGGGAAATCGACGAAGTGATCTTCGGCAACGCCAACGGCGCCGGCGAGGAGAACCGCAACGTCGCACGCATGGCCTCGCTGCTCGCCGGACTCCCGGATACCGTTCCCGGAATCACCGTCAACCGGCTCTGCGCCTCAGGGTTGTCAGCCATCATTATGGCCTCCCACATGATCAAGTCCGGCGCCGCCGACATTGTGGTCGCCGGCGGCGTGGAATCCATGAGCCGTGCGCCCTGGGTGATGGAGAAGCCGGCCAAGGCGTTCGCCAAGCCGGGGGACGTGTTCGACACCTCGATCGGCTGGCGGTTCACCAACCCGTTGTTCGCGGCACAGGACAAGACCACCTACTCCATGCCGGAAACCGCGGAGGAGGTCGCCTCGGTGGACGGCATCACCCGCGACGACGCCGACGCCTTCGCCCTGCGGTCCCACCAGCGGGCACTCGCCGCGATTGAGGCGGGCCGCTTCCGCGACGAGATTGTGCCGGTGCAGACCCGCCACGGCAAGCGCGAGGTCACCGTCGACACCGACGAAGGACCCCGCGCCGAGACCACCCTCGACGTGCTCGCCGGACTTCGCCCGGTCGTCAAGAAGGACGGGGTGGTCACCGCCGGCAACTCCAGTTCACTGAACGACGGTGCCTCCGCCGTCGTCGTCGCCTCCGAAGCGGCAGTGAACCGGCTGGGCCTCGCCGCCCGCGCCCGCATCCTTGACGGTGCATCGGCGGGCGTCCCGCCGGCCATCATGGGCATCGGCCCGGTTCCGGCCACGCAAAAGGTACTCCAGCGCACCGGGCTGAGCATCAGCGATCTGACCTCCGTCGAACTCAACGAGGCCTTCGCCACCCAGTCCATCGCCTGCATCCGCCGGCTCGGACTCGATGAGGAACTGGTGAACCGCGACGGCGGTGCTATCGCTCTCGGCCACCCCCTCGGATCGTCGGGGTCCCGGCTCGCGATCACGCTGCTCGGCCGCCTGGAACGCGAGGCACGCGGTGAGGGCCGGGCGATTGGGCTGGCCACCATGTGCGTCGGTGTGGGGCAGGGCACCGCCATGCTGCTGGAGCGCGTCTGATGGACCAGTTCACCACGCTGCGGGTCACTGACGACGGCGACCGCCTCACCGTCCAACTGCACCGCCCCGAGGTCCGTAACGCCATCGACCAGACGATGGTCGATGAACTGCATGCTGTGTGTGAGGTGCTGGAGAAGCGGCCGCGGATCCTCATCCTCACGGGAAGTAACGGCGTGTTTGCCTCAGGCGCCGACATCGCCCAGCTGCGGGAACGACGCCGGGACGATGCGCTCGCCGGGATCAACTCCACCCTCTTTGCCCGCATTGCCCGGCTCCCCCTGCCGGTCATCGCCGCGTTGGACGGGTATGCCCTCGGCGGAGGCGCCGAGTTGGCCTACGCCGCTGACTTCAGGATCGGCACGCCCAGCCTGAAGCTCGGTAACCCTGAAACCGGCCTCGGAATTCTGGCTGCCGCGGGCGCTACCTGGCGGCTCCGGGAACTGGTCGGCGAACCACTGGCGAAGGAAATCCTCCTCGCCGGGCGGATCCTGGGCGCCGATGAGGCCCTCGCTGTCAGGCTGATCACCGAAATCCACGAACCCGAGGCACTCCTCGCGGGCGCCAATGCGCTCGCCGACCGGATTGCACGGCAGGACCCACTGGCCGTCCGCATCACCAAATCCGTGTTCCACGCCCCGCCCGAGGCCCACCCGGTTATTGACCAGTTAGCCCAGGGCATCCTGTTTGAATCCGAGGCGAAGTTCGACCGGATGCAGGCATTCCTCGACAGGAAGAAAAGATGACTACAGCAATCCCCAGCGCAGCCCGCATCCCCGACATCGTTGGCGTCCTGGGTGGCGGCCGGATGGGCGCGGGCATCGCCCACGCCTTCTGCACAGCGGGTGCCACCGTTGTCGTCGTCGAGCGCGACGACGATGCCGCCGAGGCGGCACGGCAGCGTGTCCTCGACGCACTCGGTAAAAGCGTGCAGCGCGGAACCACATCGGAGGATCTCCAGACGCTCTCGGCGCGGGTTTCCGTGTCGGTTGACTACGCGGCGTTCGAAACCTGCGGGCTGGTGGTGGAAGCGGTCCCCGAGGACGCCGAGCTGAAGGCAGCCGCCCTCACAGCGGTCGAGGAACGGTTGACGTCCAACGCATGGCTGGCGACCAACACCTCGTCCCTGTCGGTCAGCTCACTGGCCGGGAAGCTCCAACGGCCGGAGCGGTTCTGCGGGCTGCACTTCTTCAACCCGGTGCCCGCCTCAACGCTGATCGAGGTGGTCCTGGCCCAGCAGACCTCCGACGAGCTCGCCGACGCAGCGCGCGGCTGGGTGGAACTGCTCGGGAAAACCCCGGTGGTCGTCAAGGATGCGCCCGGCTTCGCCAGTTCCCGGTTGGGCGTCGCAATCGCCCTCGAGGCGATGCGGATGGTCGAGGAGGGTGTCGCCTCGGCCGAAGACATCGACACCGCCATGGTGCTGGGCTACAAACACCCGGTGGGTCCGTTGCGTACCACCGACCTGGTGGGCCTGGATGTCCGGCTCGGCATCGCTGAATATCTCGAATCAACCCTGGGGGAACGCTTCGCGCCGCCGCAGCTACTGCGTGACAAGGTGGCCCGCGGCGAGCTCGGCCGGAAGTCAGGTAAAGGGTTCTTCGACTGGACCGAGTGAGCCGGAAACGGTCGAAGAACACCCCTCCGCTGGCGTCCCGGCGCTACCGCCACAGAGTATTCAGGTTCACTGCGCTGCGGATCGCCTTGAAATAACCGGACTCGTACCCCTTGGCATTCGGGTGCAGGTCGTCGATGGCGGTGAACCCGGTATACGTGATCCACGGATCCCGGGTGCCAATACCGTGGCCCGTGAACCTCTTCGCCACGTCCACATACTGCAGTCCGTTGGCTTCGGCGGTGTGCTTGATGACCGCGTTGAGCGCATCGGTACCGTCATTGAACAACCGCTGTGCCTCGGTACTGAGCAGTACCTCCGATCCGGACTTTGGCGAGAACAGGTGCGGGTACCCGGTGACCACAATTGTGGCGTTCGGCGCGGCAGTGCGCAGCTCCCCGTACAGGTCATCGAGTGCCGCGGCCAGGCTGGTCTGCGCCTGGATCGTGCGGCCGTCGATTACCATTTGGCAGATTTTGAGTACCTGCGTGGCACACGCCCCCACTACGCCCCCAAAATCCAGGTCGTTGCCGCCCGCCGACACCGTGACGAGGTCCGTCTCAGCACCGATCTGCTCGTTGAGAACGAGTCCTGCCAGCTGCTCAGGGACGTCGGGTACCGCGTCGTTGGGGTTTGCTGCGGCCTTCGCCCCGGAACAGGTGGCGTTGTAGGTCAACTCGATTTTGCGCTGCTCGTCGAGAAGGCCCGGTAGCCCTAGGGGAGACCGTCCGCAGGCAGGCTGGTCGAGATCGTAGAAGCCCGCGCCGAACCCGGCAGCGTAGGAATCGCCCAGGGCCACATAGTCGGCCGGGACCGGGGGGCCCTGGCTATGAGCGGCGGCGGGACCCGCGATCGTGCTGGCCAACAGGCCGACCGATAACGCCGCCGCAGCGGCAGAACGTCCGAACAGGGAGTGACGGGGAGTTTTCATGGCTGAAAGATACACCTGCAGTAGCTTTCTGGAAACAGGCCAGAAAAGAACCCTGCACCCGGACCGGCCGCAAATTGTTAGAGTGTGGTCATGACCTCCCAGCCGGGCCACACCGCTGATCCTGCCGCGGCCGAGGCCCGTGCCGTCCGGTGGGACGGCGCCGTCAACGCTCGGGATCTCGGCGGTCTCGACGGGATAATCCTACCCGGCCGCGTGTACCGGATGGGGCGACACGAATGGCTTTCCCCAACTGGCTGGCGACAGGCGTACGACGACGGCGTCCGCACCGTGGTCGACCTGCGCAACCCCGGCGAGTTCGGACGGCGCCCCGGTGACCCGGCTGTCGCTGCTGACACTCTGACCCGCTTCACGATCGTGAACCGTCCCACCGAGGACCAGTCCGACGCCGACTTCATGGAACTGGTTGGGCCGTACCTGAGCTCGCCTGAGCACTACCGGGAGAACCTGCGACGCTGGCCCGAGAAGATCGCCGCCGTGGTGCAGACAGTGATCGATGCACCCGACGGCGGCGTGATCATCCACTGCTCAGCTGGCCGGGACCGCACCGGCATGGTGACAGCCGTCATGCTGTCGGCGGCGGGCGTATCCGCCGATGAGATCGTGCAGGACTATGCCCTGGGAGTCCGCGGAATCAACCAGTTCTTCGCGACGCAGGAGACGCCGAAGGAGCCGCCGGCGTCCAAAGACGAACTGCAGAAGCGGCTGGACCGTTCCGCAGCGCACCTGCATCAGCTGCTCTCCCAACTCGACGCGGCCCAGTACCTCCTGGACGCCGGGCTGACCCCGTCGGCAGTGGCGGCGTTGAGGAACCGGTTGACCTCGGGCGCCTAGCGGCGGTCGATGATCAGATTGGTGATCCGCAGGCTGCACAGCCGCGCGCCGTCGTCGTTGGTCAGCACCACCTCGTGGGTGGTGAGGGTGCCGCCCAGATGGATGGGGGTCGCTGTGATGGTGACCAGTCCTTCGCGGGCGGACTTGTGATGGGTGGCCGACACGTCGACGCCGACGGCGGTCTTTCCCATGGTGCTGGCGTGGATGACTGCCGCCCAGGACCCCACAGCCTCGCCGACGGCGAGCGACGCGCCGCCGTGCAAAAGCCCGAAGGACTGCCGGTTGCCTGCCACCGGCATGGTGGCGACCACCCGCTCAACCGACTGCTCGAGGATTTTCACGCCCATCTTCTCGTCGAGTTCGCCGAGCTGGATCTGCCAGGTCTGGTGAGTCACCGAAGGGCTCCTTTGAGGGATGTGGAAAGGCCAGTTAATGTACGCTGGACATATTACCGAACGTCCGTTCAGTTATCCTCCTCACGGAGGGCGGGCGCCGCTACCCACAGGTGAAAGGCAAGTCGACGATGACTTCAACAGCCGTACGCGTGCAGACAGTTCCCAGCTTCATCGAGGATGCCTGGTGGACGCCAGACGCTACCTCCCTGACAGAACGCAACAGCGCCGAAGTCCGGGACGCGAGCACCGGTGAGACGCTGGCGGTGGTCAGCACCGAGGGACTCGACGTCGCCCGGGTAGTCGACTATGCCCGGACCACCGGGCAGCAGACCCTCGGCAAGTTCACCTTCCACCAGCGCGCACTGATGCTCAAGGCGCTGGCTCAGTTCCTCAACGACCAGCGCACCTCGCTGTATGAACTGTCGGCCCGGACCGGTGCGACGAAAATCGATTCCATGGTCGACATCGACGGCGGAATCGGGGTGCTCTTCACCTTCGGATCGAAGGGCCGCCGCGAGCTGCCCAACTCCAACGTCGTGGTGGATGGGCCGCCGGAAACCCTCTCGAAGGACGGCACCTTCCTCGGCGAACACATTTACACGCGCATCCCGGGCGCGGCCGTGCAAATCAACGCCTTCAACTTCCCAGTCTGGGGCATGCTCGAGAAGCTGGCTCCGGCCTTCCTGGCCGGCGTTCCCACCATCGTCAAACCGGCGACACCAACCGGGTACCTGACCGCCGCCGTCGTGAAATTCATCATCGAGTCCAACATCCTCCCGCAGGGCGCGCTGCAGCTGATTTCCGGATCCGCCCGGGACCTGCTCGACTACCTGGACTACCGGGATCTGGTCTCGTTCACGGGGTCGGCGTCGACCGCCAACAAGCTGAAGTCCCACGACAACGTGGTGCACGGCGGCGTCCGCTTCACCTCCGAAACCGATTCGCTCAACGCGGCCATCCTGGGCGAGGACGCCGTCCCGGGCACCCCCGAGTTTGACGCCTTCATCAAATCCCTCGTCACTGAGATCACGGTCAAGGCCGGACAGAAGTGCACGAGCATCCGCCGCACCATCGTGCCCAAGACCCTGGTGAACGACGTCGTCGCCGCCGCCCGGGACCGCATTGAACAGCGCATCGTGCTCGGCGACCCGCGTGCCGAGGGCGTCACGATGGGCGCCCTGGCCTCCCTGGACCAGCTCAGGGATGTCCGCTCCGCCGTCGAAACCATGATCGCCGCGGGCGGGGAGCTCGCCTACGGCACGCTCGACGCGCCCCGTGTCACCCGCGCCGACGGCACCGTGGACACCGCCGTCGAGGGCGCCTTCATGTCCCCGGTACTGCTGACCTGGGAGAACGCCGAAGCCATCGAGCTGCACACGGTTGAAGCGTTCGGCCCGGTCGCTTCGGTCATCGGGTATGACGACGCCGCGCACGCCGTGCGGCTCGCCGCCCTGGGCGCCGGATCACTCGTGGCGACGGTTTGCACCAACGACCCCGCCGTGGCCCGGGAGCTGGTTCTTGGCATCGCCGCCCACCACGGGCGCGTGCTGATGCTCAACCGGGAAGACGCCCGCAGCTCCACCGGGCACGGCTCGCCCGTGCCGCACCTGGTCCACGGCGGTCCGGGCCGCGCCGGCGGTGGCGAGGAACTCGGCGGCATCCGCTCGGTGCTGCACCACATGCAGCGCACGGCCATCCAGGGCTCCCCGAACATGCTCACCGCGGTCACCGGGGTCTGGCATACCGGTGCTGAGCGCCGTTTTGATGGCACCCACCCGTTCCGGAAGGATCTTGCCGCCCTGCAGATTGGCGACGCCATCCGCTCGGACCTGCGGCAGGTAACCCTTGAGGACATCACCGCGTTCGCCAATACCACCGGGGACACCTTCTACGCGCACACCAACGAGGAAGCCGCAGCCGCGAACCCGTTCTTCCCGGGCATCGTGGCACACGGCTACCTGCTGTTGTCCTGGGGTGCGGGGCTGTTCGTCGATCCCGCTCCGGGGCCGGTCCTCGCGAACTACGGGCTGGAGAACCTGCGGTTCATCACCCCGGTCGCTGCCGGGGACTCCATCCGGGTCACCCTGACGGCCAAACGGATTACCCCGCGCGAGGACGAAGAATACGGGGAAGTGGCCTGGGACGCTGTGCTGCACAACCAGGATGACGAGATCGTCGCGACCTACGACGTCCTGACCCTCGTCGAGAAGTAGGCCGAGCCGAGCCCTCCGAGCCCTCCGCCGAGCGGTCAGCTCCGGTGGGTGCGGAGTGCCCTCCCGCCACAGTTGGCGGGAGGGCTGTTGCGGGGGTGTGCGGGCTAGGAGCGGTGGAGTCCGTCGAAGACCATGGTGATGACGTCGTCGGCCAGCTTCTCGGGCGACACGGCACCGCCGGGTTTGTACCACTCGACAATCGAGTTGATCGTGCCGAACAGCAGGCGGGTGGTGGTGCGCGGGTCGATGTCGGACCGCAGGGAACCCTCGGTCCGTGCCGCGTCGACCAGCGCCGCCACCTGCCGGTCAAAGGCACGACGGCGCTCCAGGGCGCCCCGCTCCACCTCCGTGTTCCCGCGCAGCCGCAGCAGCAGGGTGACGAAGGGGAGCCGCTCGATCAGGACGGCGATGGTGCCCCGCAGCACGAACTCCAGCCGGGCATCGGCCTTGCCCGAGGTCGCTGCGGGATCGGTCAGCACCGCCTCCAGCCCGCCCAGCGCATGATCCAGCGCCAGACGCAGCAGGTCCCCTTTGGAGGGGACGTGATGGTAAATGGCTGACTTGCTGATCCCCAGGTTTTCGGCGAGGACGCCCATCGACGTGGCTTCGTATCCGTGCCGGTTGAACACGTCGACGGCGATGGTGAGGACAGCCTGCTGGTCATAGCCGGGCCGGCCGCGCCGGTTGGCCGCCGGGGGAGCGGTTGGCATCAGGCGCCGGCCTTGGGCCGCAGGTCGTAGATCCGCCGGAGTTTGCCGCTGGACCGGGCGAGCGAACCGGGCTCGGCGATGGTGACGGCGCAGCTGGAGCCGATGTGAATCTTGATCTGTTCGCTGAGGGTGCTGGCAGCGGTTTCGGCGTCGTGCGCCGAGACTCCCTCACGCGGCTCGATCTTGACGGTCATCGCATCCATCCGCTGGCCTTCAGGCCGCGTGATTTCCAACTGGAAGTGCGGACTGAGCGCTGGGATGCGCAGTGCGATTTCCTCGATCTGGGTGGGGAAAAGGTTGACCCCGCGGAGGATGATCATGTCGTCGCTGCGTCCGGTGATGCGGCCCATCCGGCGCATCCCGGGCCGTGCGGTGCCGGGCAGCAGCCGGGTCAGGTCGTGGGTGCGGTACCTGATGATGGGCAGGGCCTCCTTGGTGAGGGAGGTGAAGACCAGCTCGCCGTGTTCGCCGTCGTTGAGCACGTTGTCGGTGAACGGGTCGATGATCTCGGGGCGGAAATGGTCTTCCCAGATGTGGGAGCCGTCCTTGCTCTCGACACATTCGCCTGCCACGCCCGGGCCCATCACCTCGGACAGGCCGTAGATGTCGCAGGCGTCGAACCCCATCCGGTTCTCCAGTTCGTGGCGCATCTCCTCGGTCCAGGGCTCAGCGCCGAGCACGGCCGTCTTCAGCGAGGTGCTCGCGGGGTCGATGCCCGCGGCTGCCATGGCGTCGAGGATGGTGAGTAGGTAGGTGGGGGTGGCGAGGATGGCGTCGGGCTCGAAGTCCTTGATGAGCTGGACCTGGCGTTCGGTCTGCCCACCCGAAATGGGGATGACGGTGCAGCCGAGTTTTTCGGCACCGAAGTGGGCGCCGAGGCCGCCGGTGAAGAGCCCGTAACCGTAGGCGTTGTGCACCTTGTCGCCCTTCTTGACCCCTGATGCCCGCAGGGACCGCGCCACGAGGGTGGCCCAGCGGTCCAGGTCGCCAGCAGTGTAGCCGACCACTGTGGGCCGCCCTGTGGTGCCCGACGATGCGTGGATGCGTGCCACCTGGGGCTGCGGGACGGCGAACATGCCGAACGGGTAGGTGCGCCGCAGGTCCTCCTTGGTGGTGTACGGGAAGAGCGACAAATCGCTGAGTTCTTTAAGATCCGTCGGGTGAACCCCTGCCGCATCGAACTTGTCCTTGTACAACTGGACCCTGTCGTAGGCATACTGCACAGTGTGCTGGAGCCTGGTCAGCTGCAGGGCTTCGATCTGGTCCCTCGACATCAGTTCCTCGGCGTCGAGGGTTGAGGGATCGGCGGCTGAGGCCTTGAGTGCCGTGCTGGTCATGGGAGGCTCTTTTCTGTGGTGGTGACAGCGGCGCTGCTGGGCTTGGCGAGCTGGGGATTGGGGATGGTCCGGGAACGGCCACGGAACTCGGCAATCGCCCGGGTGCCGTTCTCGTTTTCCGCGGAGACGGAAATGTCGTAAAGGCCGCTACGCCCGGCTGAGGCGCGCCGGTTAGCGGTGGCGGTCAGCAGATCCCCGGGATGGGCCGAGGCCAGGAAGGTGACGTCCGCGCCCGAGGCGACGGTAATGGTGTCCGTTTCACCGATGGGGTTGCAGGCCAGGGCGAAGGCCGAGTCGGCGAGGGCAAAGACCATCCCGCCGTGGGCGATGCCGAACCCGTTGAGCATGTCGGGGCGAAGGCGCATGGTGATGATCGCGCGGCCATCGGCCAGGTCGACGACGTCGATGCCTAACCAGCGGGAGGCATGATCCTGCTCGAGGATAGGATGCGTGTGTCGGGCACCGGTGTCCGCCATTGGAGCCTCACTGTTTTGACCGGACTAGCTGACCGGTCTGGTTATTAGTGACCGAATGGTCATTAGGTAACTCACTTAGGTAATACCGGCAGGCGGCGCGGTGTCAAGCGATGGTCCAGCGCCTAAGACCTTCCCTTAGGTCTTTGGCGGCGACCTCGGAGATAACGATTGCATTACGGCCGTTCGTGCCGCGGGCCCCTGACTAGGCGCGATGGTGGCGGGGCAATCGTATTTCGAGTGCGTGGAAGCGCTCCCACTTGACATGAGACGCAGGTCACTCAAGGATGATTCCAGGGCGTGAGAGCGCTCCCATGACGATTCAGGTCATCACCCGACAAAGGAGTCACCCCGTGCACAATCGAGCCAGATTCACCGCGCTATCAGCCAGCGCAGTTTGCCTAGCCCTCGCCGTCTCAGCCTGCGGTTCCAATTCAGCCCCGGCGGGCAATATCGACGACGCTACCGGCGAGTCAGACGTCACTCTCACCGTTGCCACCTTCAACGAGTTCGGGTACGAAGACCTCTTCACCGAATACGAAGAACTCAACGACAACGTGACCATCGAACACAAAAAGGCGGCCACCTCCAACGAGGCCCGCGACAACCTCACCACCCGGCTGGCCGCAGGGTCGGGACTCTCCGACATCGAAGCGATCGAGGTTGACTGGCTGGCGGAGCTGATGGAATTCCCCGACCAGTTCGCTGACCTCGCCGACCCTGCGGTCGACGGCCGCTGGCTGGACTGGAAGACCGAGGCCGCCACCACCCCGGATGGCAAGCTCATCGGCTACGGCACCGATGTGGGCCCCCAGGGTGTCTGCTACCGGGCCGACCTCTTTGAGGACGCTGGCCTGCCCACCGACCGGGACGAAGTCGCTGCGCTACTGGGCGGCACCTGGGACAGCTACTTTGAGGCTGGACGGGACTTCGTCGCCGCCAGCGACGGAGTCGCCTGGTTCGATTCAGCCGGAGCCACCTACCAGGGCATGATCAACCAGGTTGAGAACGCCTACGAAAATGAGGACGGCACGGTCATCGCCGCCGATAACGCCGAGGTCAAGGAAATCTACGAGACCGTGGTCGCTGCCTCGGTGGATGACAACCTTTCCGCCCATCTGGGCCAGTGGAGCGAAGACTGGACGGCGGGATTCCAGTCCGATGCGTTTGCCACCATGCTGTGCCCCGGCTGGATGCTCGGTGTCATTGAGGGCAACGCCGAAGGCGTCGAAGGATGGGACATTGCCAATGTCTTCCCCGGCGGTGGCGGCAACTGGGGCGGGTCCTACCTGACGGTCCCCGTGCAGGGCGAAAAACAGGCCGAAGCCAAGAAGCTCGCCGACTGGCTCACCGCACCCGAACAGCAGATCAAGGCATTCAACGCGAAGGGCACCTTCCCCAGCCAGGTCGAGGCACTGGAAAGCACCGACCTGCTGGACGCGACCAACGAGTTCTTCAACGACGCACCCACCGGGGAGATCCTCGCCGAGCGGGCGCTGGCCGTGGACGTCACCCCCTTCAAGGGACCGAAGTACTTCCCCATCAACGATGCGATGCAGCAGGCCCTGACCCGTGTCGACGTCGACCAGACCGACGACGTCGCCTCCTCCTGGGACAAGTTCGTCACCGCGGTCAACGCGCTCTGACACCATGGCCGTCACCGACCGGGCGCTGAAACCAGCCCCACCCCGGCGCCCGCCGTCGTCCAAAAAGGTTCGACGGATCACTTTCTCCCATCGGCTGTCCCGCTGGGATGTGAAGTTTTCCCCGTACCTCTACATCTCGCCGTTCTTCCTCCTGTTCGCCATCACCGGCCTGTTTCCCCTGGGATACACGGCCTGGGTTTCCATCCACAACTGGAACCTGATCGGCGGCCAGGGGGAGTTCGCGGGGCTGGAGAACTACACGTTCATCCTGTCCCAGCCGTTCTTCTGGAACGCTGTGGGCAACACGTTCAGCATCTTCCTGCTCTCCTCAGTGCCACAGGTGGTGGCGGCAATCGTCATCGCCGCCTTCCTCGACGCGAACCTGCGGGCGAAAACCTTCTGGCGGATGGGGGTCCTGGTTCCATTCGTCGTCGCACCGGTGGCTGTGGGCCTGATCTTCAACAACCTGTTCGCCGACCAGTTCGGCCTGGTCAACGAGATTCTCAGGTCGCTCGGATTCGAGGGCGTGCGCTGGCACTCCGATCCGACGGCCAGCCACATGGCCATCGCCACTATGGTGAATTTCCGCTGGATCGGCTACAACACGCTGATTTTCCTGGCGGCCATGCAGGCCATTCCGCGGGACGTTTACGAATCGGCGGCCATCGACGGGGCGGGCCGGCTCCGCCAGTTCTTCTCGCTCACCGTGCCGATGCTGAGGCCCACGGTCATCTTCGTGGTGATCACCTCGACCATCGGCGGACTTCAGATCTTCGACGAGCCGCGGGTGTTCGACCAGTACGGGTTGGGTGGAGCCGACCGGCAGTGGCAGACCCTCACGATGTACATCTGGGAACTGGGGTGGGGCCAACGCAACTTCGGACGAGCCTCGGCCGTCGCCTGGCTGCTGTTCCTGATCATCGTGTTGATTGCAGTCCTGAACTTTTTCATCACCCGGCGCATCGCCAACCAGGGAGGCACCAAGTGAGCTCCATTCCTCTGACCGCACAAACGGCAGGAAAGGGGGCAGCACGCGCTGCGTCCCGCCGGGGCAACCGACGTCGTCGGAAAGGCCCGGGCGGAACCGGGCGGCGCCCCGGGTTCCTCACCTACGGGTTCCTCGGCGCCGTCCTGCTCGGTTCGCTATTCCCGCTCTACTGGTCCTTCCTGGTCGGCAGCCACGACAGTACCGTGTTGTCCCGCGGGATCCCCCTGCTGCCGGGCGGTAACTTCCTGGCCAACGCGGCGCAGGTGCTGGACAGCATTCCCTTCTGGACAGCGCTCGGGAACTCGTTGCTGGTCTCCAGCGTGACCGCGTTCTCGGTGGTCTTTTTCTCGACGCTGGCCGGTTTCGCCTTCGCCAAACTGAAGTTCAAGGGCAGCAAGTGGCTGCTGGTGTTTGTGATCGCCACCATGGCGGTCCCCACCCAGCTCGGCGTGGTGCCCCTGTTCATTGTGATGTCCAGGTTTGGCTGGACCGGGTCCCTGTGGGCGGTGATCATCCCAGCCCTCGTGACGGCGTTCGGTGTGTTCTGGATGACCCAGTACATCCGGGATGCACTGCCCGATGAGCTGATCGAGGCGGTGCGGGTCGACGGGGCGTCGATGATCAGGGCGTTCTGGCACGTGGGGCTCCCGGCCGCTCGGCCAGCCGCCGCCATGCTGGCCCTCTTCACCTTCATGGCCACCTGGACCAACTTCTTCTGGCCTTTCATCGTGCTCGACCCCAGCAATCCCACTCTTCCGGTGGCACTGCAGCTACTCCAGGCAGCCCACTTCGTTGACTACTCTGTGGTTCTCGCCGGTGCAGTGCTTTCGACCATCCCACTCCTGCTGGTATTCGTTCTCGCAGGACGCCAACTCGTTTCAGGAATCATGCAAGGAGCAGTCAAAGGATGACCAACACAGACATCACCTTTCCGGAGGGATTCCTCTGGGGTGCGGCCACGGCGGCCTACCAGATTGAAGGGGCAGCCCACGAGGACGGCCGGCAGGATTCCATCTGGGACGTGTTCTCCCGGGAGCCCGGAGCGGTTGCCGATGCGCACAACGGTGACATCGCCTGCGACCACTACCACCGCTCAGCCGACGACGTGGCGTTGATGAAACAGCTCAACCTGCAGGCCTACCGCTTCTCCACTTCCTGGGCCCGGTGCATGCCGGACGGGGTGACGCCGAACACCGAGGGCATCGAGTTCTACTCCCGCCTGGTGGATCAGCTGGTCGCCGCCGGCATCAAGCCCTGGCTGACCCTCTATCACTGGGACCTGCCGCAGGCGCTGGAGGAGCAGGGCGGCTGGGCCAACCGCGACACCGCCTACCGGTTCGCTGAGTATGCAGCAGTGCTGCATGAAGCCCTCGGCGACCGGGTCCGCATCTGGACCACCCTGAACGAGCCGTGGTGTTCAGCGTTCCTCGGGTACGCGGCGGGGATTCACGCGCCCGGCAGGCAGGACCCCCGCGCCGCGCTCGCCGCAGCGCACCACCTGCTCCTCGGCCACGGGCTGGCGGCGCAGGAGCTGCGCCGGCGTGACCCGGCAGCGCAGCTGGGGCTGACGCTGAACCTCACCGTCCCGGATCCGGTCGACCCGGACAGCGACGCCGATGTCGACGCCGCCCGCCGCATCGACGGCCAGTTCAACCGGATCTTCCTCGATCCGGTGTTCAGGGGCCAGTACCCCCAGGACGTGCTCGACGACGTCCGCCACCTTGGCCTGGAGGAGTTCATCCACGACGGCGACCTGGCCGTCATCTCCGAGCCTCTTGACCTGCTGGGCGTGAACTATTATCACGGCGAGGCGGTGACGACGTCGGTCGATCCTGCCAACGACGACGGCGGGCACGCCCCGCAGGGCCGACCGGTCGCGTCGCCGTATGTCGCAGCCGACGGGGTACGGTCCGCACCGCGCGGCCTCCCGGTTACCGGGATGGGCTGGGAGGTGCAGCCCGACGGCCTGCGCCGGCTGCTGGTCCGCATCCACGAGGAGTACACCGGGCCGGCGGGCATCCCCGTCTACGTCACCGAAAACGGTGCTGCCTACGATGACGTGCCTGACGGGTCGGGGTTCGTTGACGACCAGGACCGGCTGGCCTACTTCGACAGTCATCTGAGGGCGGTCCGGGCAGCGATCGACGACGGCGCCGACGTGCGCGGCTACCTCGCGTGGTCCTTCCTGGACAACTTCGAATGGGCGTGGGGCTATCACCAGCGCTTCGGTCTGGTCCGGGTGGACTATGACACTCAGCAGCGGACTCCGAAGGCCAGCGCCCTCTGGTATGCCCGGGCCGCCGCGGCCAACGCGCTGCGGACCCCCGGCCCGGTGCACCAGGTGGGACCCGGCCCCGCGGAGGCGGTGACTGGCCCGGGGGACACCGTGCTGGCCACCAGCAGGTAGGCCCCGCTGGCAGGTCATCGTGTCGTATTCTCTAGGTGATGAATGATCAGCAACCACGGGCCGGGCGTCCCGGACTCGCCCACCCGCCGGGAGCGAAATACAGCCCCACCCTTGAGGACCTGGCGGCGGCGGCTGGCGTGTCCCGGTCGACGGCGTCGCGTGCCATCAACGGGGGCAGCCGGGTGAGCCCGGAGGCGCAGGCTGCGGTGGACGCCGCCGTCGTCGCCCTCGCCTACACGCCCAACCGTGCGGCACGGTCACTGGTCACCCGGCGTACCGCGTCGATAGCGCTGGTCATTCCTGAACCGGACATGCGCGTCATGATGGACCCCTTCTTCGCCATGGTCATCACCGGCGTCACCGAGTCGCTGCGGGAAACCGATGTGCAGCTGGTCCTGCTCATGTCCCGCAGCGACGATGCGGCGCGGACCGTGCGCTACCTGCGGGGCGGGCACGTGGATGGGGCCATCGTGGTGTCGCACCACCAGGGGGACACTTGGGTGGGGCCGCTGGCGGAGAGTGGCCTGCCCATCATCTTCATCGGCAGGCCCTGGCAGAGCCAGCACGGACTGACGTACGTCGACACCGACAACTATGGTGGCGGCACCCAGGCAGCGCAGCACCTGCTCGCCGCGGGGAGCCAGCGCCCCGCCACCATCGCCGGACCCGCTGACATGACCGCCGCCGTCGACCGCCTCCGGGGCTGGCAGGACGGGCTGCGCGACGCCGGGGCGGCGCCGAGCCCCGTCGAGTTCGCCGACTTCACCACCGTGGGTGCGGCCGAGGCGACCCGGCGGCTGCTCGACGCTGCCCCCGGCACCGACGCGATCTTCGCCGCGTCCGACCTGATGGCCGTCGGTGTGCTGGAGGTCCTGCGGTCCCGCGGGCTACGGGTACCCGACGACGTCGCCGTGGTGGGGTATGACAACCACAGCATTGCCGCCCTGGCGTCGCCGGCCCTGAGTACCATCACCCAGCCGATGGTGGAGATGGCAACCAAGGCCGGCGCCATGCTGCTCGAGGAGATTGAGGCTCCCGGCACCCACCCCGACCCGGTGGTCTACCCGGCGGAACTGGTGGTCCGGAGCTCCTCGGCACCAAGGGCCGCCGCCACGAAGGCGTAGTCCCAGGCGACATCCTTCCACCGCTCATACCGTCCGCTCGCACCGCCGTGGCCACCGTCCATCTCGGTCTTCAGCACAATCGGCTCGCTGCCCGTGGTGGTCTCGCGGAGCTTGGCCACCCATTTGGCGGGCTCCACATAGAGCACCCGGGTGTCGTTGAAGCTCGTCACCGCCGCGATCCGCGGGTACCGGGTCGCCTTGATGTTCTCGTAGGGGGTGTACTCCTTCATGTACTGATACACCGCGGGGTCGGTGATCGGGTTGCCCCATTCCTCCCACTCCAGTGCCGAGAGCGGCAGTTCGGGGTCGAGGATGGTGGTCAGCGCGTCGACGAACGGCACCTGTGCCACCACCGCCCGGTACAGGTCGGGTGCCAGATTGGTGATCGCGCCCATCAGCAGCCCGCCAGCGGACCCGCCCATTGCGGCGATCCTGCTGGGATCGACATAGGGCGACGCCGCCACATGCCGGGTCGCATCGACGAAGTCGGTGAACGTGTTCTTTTTGTTGAGCTTCTTGCCGCCCTCGTACCAGGTGCGGCCCATTTCTCCGCCGCCCCGGATATGCGCCACCACGAAGACGACCCCGCGGTCCAGCAGTGACAGCCGGGCGATCGAAAAGCCCGGGTCCATGCTGATTTCGTAGCTGCCGTAGGCGTAGACCAGTGCGGGGTTGGCGCCGTCGTCGGCGAGATCGGCCCGGCGCAGGACGGACAGGGGGATCAGCGTGCCATCAGCCGCTGTGGCCCACTGCCGCTCCGCCGTGTAATCCTCCGGGCGGTAGCCGCCACGCACCTCGGTCTCCTTGCGCAGCAGCAGGCTTCCGGTGTCGAGGACATAGTCGTAGACACGTGGGGGAGTGAAGAAGGAGGTGTAGGAGAGCCTGATGATCGGCGAATCGAACTCGGCGTCGGCCAGGTGGCAGGTGAAGAGCTCTTCATCGAACCCTGGCTCCTCGGGGGCGGGCTGGTCGGCCGCGCCGAGCCCGGCGAGCGGGAGTACCTGGACACGTTCGATAGTGTCCTTGCGGACCGAGACGATCAGGTGGGTGGAGGTGACGGCGACGCCGCCCACCCGGACGGCGTCGTCGTGCGCCACCACCGTGTTCCACCGCTGGTCGGAGAGTGGCTTGGCGAACTCGGACTCCGCGGCCAGGCTGACCATTGAGTTCCGGGCATTCCGGTTGTGCGTGAGCACATAGTGGCGCTCGCCGTCGACCGTTACCGGATCGGCCTCGTAGAGGACCTTTTCACTGCGCGGAATCAGGGTGAGCAGGCCGGCTGACTGGTTGGTCAGGTCCAGCACACGGTACTCGCTGTACTCGGAGCAACCGATGCCGATGAGCAGTTGGGTCCGGTCGGCTGACAGGTCGAAGCCGGTCCACATGGCGACGTCGTCCTCCTGATAGACCACCGTGTCCTGCTCCACCGGGGTGCCGAGCGTGTGGGATCTGACCTGGTAGGGGCGCCAGGAATCGTCGACCACCGTGTAAAACACCTGGGTGCCGTCGGGGGAGAAGGCCAGCCCGTAGAAGATGTTCGGCACCACGTCGGGAAGCAGATCGCCGGTACGCAGATCCTTGATCCGCAGGGTGAAACGCTCGTCGCCCGCGTTGTCTTCGCAATAGGCCAGGAGGTTCCCGTCCTCGGTAACAGCCAGCCCGCCAAGGGAGAAGAAGGGCTTCCCTTCGGCCTCCGCGTTTCCGTCCAGCATCACCTGTTCGCCCTCAATCGGCTTGCCGGGGACAATCTCCGGTGGCGTCCAGTCGCTGGCGAGATCACCAGTGTCAGTGGCGGCGACCCGGCAGTTGATGGCGTACTGCTTGCCCTCCTCGGTGCGGGCGTAATACCACCAGCCCTTCTTGCGGGACGGCACGGACAGATCGGTTTCCTGCGTCCGGTTCTTGATCTCGGTGAAGATGTCCTGCCGGAGCTGTTCCTGGCCGGCGGTCACGGCGTCGGTGTACCTGTTCTCGGCCGTGAGGTGGGCGAGGACCTCGGGGCTTTCCTTTTCCCGCAGCCACTCGTACTCGTCCACGAAGGTATCCGAGTGGTGGGTGCGTTCCGTCGGCACCTTTTTGGCAACGGGAGGGGCGGGGAAGTGCGTCTCTGCAGTCATGGAAACCATCCTGCCAGAGAGTCAGGCATGCAGGTTTCAGCTGGTCCGGGCCCTGGAATAGCTGAGCTACGCGGCCAGGAAAGCCCCGACTGTGAATATCGCTGCTCCGATGGCCATCAGCCACGGAGCCAAAGCGACCATCACGCGCTCTACCGCACCGTCTTTGTCGTCGGTCGACGCCGCATTGGGTGGCGTGATGACACCCTCGCTGTTGTTGATCGCCGCTCGGGTCCAGAATCCGGCGCCCACTAGAAGGACGCCAGTGATTGTTGCTACTGCGCCCGCGTTGGCTTCCAGCTCGGGAAGGTCAAGCAGCAGAGGGAGGAGCGAGGCGAGGATACCAAGACCAACGACAGCCATCCAGATCGCCAGAAGCCACCACCACTGCTTCACCAACCGAAAGATGTTCTTCACGATCAGCACCAGGGATACCCCGAGGGCGAGGAACAGTGCGAATTCGGTGCCGGTGAACCTCACCGGCTGTCCCTGCGCGACTGCGGCGATGGCAGGCAGGTAATGCATCAGACCGAAGATGCCGAGCAGAGCCGGCAGCAGCACCGGTGGAAGGCTCTCGTCCGGAGTGTCGGCGAACTCCAGAGCCTGGGCGTAGTCAACTGGGCTCCCAAACGCCTCCTCAGCTGATTCCCCGCTGTCGGCGAGGTGGGATTCGACTGATGCCTTGGAGTCGCCGATGTCCCGTCCGCCGACTCCGCGGTGCGAGAGCTCGAGGACAAAATCCGTCAGCCACTGCTGGTCTTTCTTGGTGTCGGTCACGGGGTGTCTCCGTTCAGGTGGGTCAGTGTCCGGGTGGTGAAGGCCTGCCACTCGGCGGTCTGCCGAGCCAGTTCGGAGCGGCCGGCGTCGGTGAGTGAGAAGTACTTCCGACCCGGGCCGCCGTCGCCCGCGCGCCACTGAGTGGTGACCAGTTCGGCCGACTCGAATCGGGTGAGGAGCGGGTAGAGCGTGCCACCCTTGATCGAGCCGAGTCCCGCTTCCTCCAGCGCCGTGGCGATCGCGTACCCGTAGGTGGGTCCGGCCTCCAGGACCTTGAGGACGCTCATGCCTAAGGCTCCCCTCATCCACTCGCTGGGCCATTGTCTGTCGCTCATGACTACATAGTTGCACTAACTAGTCAGCCTGTCTACCTAGTCCTGCACACCCGAGCGCGGAGAGGCACAGTGGGTGGCGCCCGCGGGTGGGGGCGGCAGGCTGACGGCGGCTGTTGACTGTCCGGGCACCCTCCCGATATCCTGAACGAACGGTCGGTAATTAATTTGCGGCCGACCCCGCGTACTTTCGACGCTCACAGTGAGGTGACCACCATGGCAACAGCGCCAGCAGTTGACCAGATGCCGTCCGGGAACAGGTCCGAGGCAAGGACTGAAACCGAGGACGAGCGAGCTGGCCGGGAACAGTTCGAACGGCTCATCAGCGAGGACTCCCGCATCGAGCCCCGCGACTGGATGCCCGAGGCTTACCGGAAGACCCTCGCCCGGCAGATCTCCCAGCACGCCCACTCCGAGATCATCGGCATGCAGCCTGAAGCCAACTGGATCTCCCGCGCACCGTCGCTGAAGCGCAAGGCCATCCTCATGGCCAAGGTCCAGGATGAGGCAGGCCATGGCCTGTACCTCTACTCGGCGGCCGAAACCCTCGGCACGCCAAGGGACAAGATGACCGAGGACCTCATTGCCGGCAAGGCCCGCTACTCAAGCATCTTCAACTATCCGGCCGTCACCTGGGCCGACATGGGTGCCATCGGCTGGCTGGTCGACGGCGCCGCAATCGCCAACCAGGTGCCCCTCTGCCGCGCCTCCTACGGGCCCTACGGCCGTGCCATGGTGCGGATTTGCAAGGAGGAATCCTTCCACCAGCGCCAGGGCTTCGAGATCCTCCTGGAACTGGCCAACGGCACCCCCGCCCAGAAGGAAATGGCCCAGGACGCCGTCAACCGCTGGTACGCGCCGTCACTGATGATGTTCGGCCCACCCGACGACGATTCGCCGAACTCCAAGCAGTCGATGGCCTGGAACATCAAGCGATTCTCCAACGACGAACTGCGCTCACGCTTTGTCGGCATGATGGTCGAGCAGGTGAAGGTGCTCGGCCTGACCCTCCCAGATGACGAGATCCGGTTCAACGAAGACACCCAGCAGTGGGAGCATGCCCCACTGGACTGGAACGAGTTCAAGGAAGTCCTCGCCGGTCGGGGGCCCTGCAATGCCCAGCGGATGGAACGCCGTCGGGAAGCCCACGAAGACGGCGCCTGGGTGCGCGAAGCAGCGGCAGCCTACGCCGACAAGCGGGCAGCAACAGCACAGCAGAAGGCGGCCTAGATGACCGGCGGTTCAACAACAGGCGACGACGGCTCGACAGCGCCGGCTCCATTGGCTCCCGAGAAACGCCAGCCCTGGCCCTTGTGGGAGGTGTTCGTGCGCTCATCACGCGGTCTGTCCCATGTGCACGCGGGTTCGCTGCACGCGCCCGACGCCGAGATGGCAGTCCGTAACGCCCGTGACCTGTACACCCGGCGTAACGAAGGTGTGAGCCTGTGGGTGGTGCCGGCGTCGTCAATCATTACCAGCGACCCTGATGCCAAGGGACAGTTCTTTGAATCCCCGCAGGGCAAGGATTACCGGCATGCCACGTACTACACAAAGAGCGATGGGGTGAAGCACCTGTGAGCGAATCGAACGCCAGCGCCACCCGCACCACGCCGGGCAACGCGCTGCGCCCGGAGGACATTGCCGCATCGGACCTGAAGCCGAGCACCGACGTCGCGGAATATGCGCTGCGTCTCGGCGACGACTCGCTGATCCTCGCCCAGCGGCTGGGCTGGTGGATCTCGCGGGCACCGGAGCTGGAAGAGGACGTGGCCCTCGGCAACATTGCCCTGGACCTGATCGGTCACGCCCGTTCCTTCCTCAGCTACGCTGGCCACGGCCTGGACAAGACCGAGGACGATCTTGCCTACTTCAGGCGCGAACCGGAGTTCCGCTGCGCCCACCTGTTCGTGCAGCCGAACGGCGACTTCGCCCGCACCATCGCCCGCCAACTGGTGGTCTCGCACTACCAGTTCGAGCTGTACTCGCGGCTGATGCATTCGACCGATCCGACCCTCGCCGCCATCGCGGCGAAGGCCGTCAAAGAGGTGGATTACCACCGCGACCACAGCAGCCAGTGGGTTCTCCGCCTGGCCCTCGGCACCGACGAGTCGCGCCGCCGCATGATTGCCGGTCTCAAACTGACCTGGCCCTATGTGGAGGAACTGTTCGTCGACGACCAGCTCATCGACACGCTCGGCGACGCGGCAGTTCGCCCGAGCACGCTGCGCGCACCGGTTGATTCCCTTCTCGCCTCCCTGTTCGCTGAGGCCGAACTCGAGATTCCTGCGGTGCCTGCCGCGGTCGGCGGCGGACGCCACGGCAAACACAGCGAACATCTCGGCTATCTGCTCGCCGAAATGCAGGTACTCGCCCGCGAGCACCCCGGCGCCACCTGGTAACGGAGGCGACAACCGTGAGCATTGATACATCTGGAGTCAACACCAGTACCAACACCGCCCACCGGCCCGCCGGTGCCGAGGCCGGGAAGGTCTGGGACATCGCCGCCACTGTGGTGGACCCTGAGATCCCGGTCCTCACCATCGAGGATCTGGGGATCCTCCGCGAGGCGCAGATCGACGACGACGGCGCCATCACCGTAACCATTACTCCCACCTATTCGGGGTGCCCGGCTATGGATGCGATCCGCGACGACGTCACCAGCGCGCTCGCCGGCCACGGGTATCAGAACGTATCGGTCAAACTCACGCTCGCGCCGGCCTGGACCACCGACTGGATGACCAGCGCCGGCAAAGCGAAACTCGACGAGTACGGCATCGCCCCGCCCTCCGGGATGGCCGCGGCAGGCCCGGTCAGGGTGGGTCTCAGCGTGAAATGCCCCCAATGCTCCTCCCTGAATACCCGCGAACTCACCCGCTTCGGTTCCACCTCCTGCAAGGCGCTCTACGTCTGCCAGGACTGCAAGGAACCCTTCGACTACTTCAAGGTGCTCTAAATGGCCGTCAAGCTAGCCCCATCCACCCAGCGCCGTACGGCCTTCAACGAGCTCACCGTCGCCGAGGTCCGGCGCCTCACCGGAGACGCCATCGAGGTGACCTTCGCCGTCCCCGACCACCTGGCTGACAAGTACAACTACCTCCCGGGCCAGTACGTGGCGCTGCGCACCACGCTCGACGTCGACGGCGCCCCGGTGGAGGTGCGGCGCAGCTATTCCATCTGCGCCGAACCGGTGCCCGGTGAGATCCGGGTGGCCATCAAGAGGGATCTCGGTGGCGTGTTTTCCAGCTGGGCCAACGAGTCGCTGAAGGCCGGTGACCGGCTCGACGTGATGAGCCCGATGGGCCAGTTCATCTCGAAGCACGAGATGAACGAGCTCAACCGGCCCGAGGACCTGCAGGGAAATCTGGCTGTCGCCGGGGAAACAACTTTCGTCGCAGTGGCTGCCGGCTCAGGCATTACCCCGGTGATCGCCATCGCCCGAACAGTCCTCGCCGCGAACGCCTCCGTGCGTTTCGATTTGATTTACGCCAACAAGGCCGCCATGGACGTCATGTTCCTGGAGGAGCTCGCCGACCTGAAGGACCGCTATCCGGCCAGGTTCGCGCTGCACCATGTGCTGTCCCGCGAGCAGCGTATCTCCCCGCTGCTGAGCGGACGGATCGATGCGGACAAGCTGCAAAAACTGCTGGGCACCGTGATCCGGACCGACGACGTCGACGAATGGTTCCTCTGCGGCCCCTTTGAACTCGTCCAGCTGTGCCGCGACACCCTGGGGGAGCGCGGCGTCGCCCCCGAAAAGATCAGGTTTGAGCTTTTCTCGACCGGCGAACCCACCCGTCCCGAAGGCCAGATTGGCCGCCCCGTCCGTGCCGACGACGGCGGCGAGAACTTCACCATCTCGTTCAACCTGGACGGGTTGCAAGGCCAGGTCACCAGCCCCACCCACGCGCGGGAATCGATCCTCAACGCGGCGCTGCGGGTCCGGCCGGATGTGCCCTTCGCCTGCGCCGGCGGGGTCTGCGGTACCTGCCGTGCCAAGCTGGTCACCGGCACGGTTGAAATGGAAGAAAACTACGCGTTGGAGGCGGACGAAATAGAGAAGGGCTACGTCCTCACCTGCCAGTCCCGGCCGACCAGTGACGCAGTATCGGTCGACTACGACGCCTGAGTCTTTCCAGAAAATCTGCCCCTGCTGCATCCAAAGTGCCCTCGCCGACGGTAGTACCGGGTGTAAGCATCTGGTGGCCCACCCGGGCCCGAGTGAGGAGCAAGAAAATGCGAAAGAGTCTTTATGCAGTAGGTGCTGTCGCCGTGCTCGGCGCCGCCACGGTTGCCGCCCCGGCGGTAGCCACCGAGACCGCCGATACGGCCTCATTGTCAGTTCTGCACGCTGTCCCCGATCTCACGGTCGACGTCTATGTCAACGGTGACCTGACCCTCGACGACTTTACCCCCGGTGAACTTGCCGGACCCCTGAACCTACCGGCAGGTGACTACGAGTTGGCCGTGACAGCTGCCGATGCCGCAGACGCCAGCGCACCGGTCATTGGTCCAGTGGCGGTGACCCTCGCGGCGGGTGGAAACTACACGGCCACGGCCAACCTCGATGCCGAGGGCGCCCCGACCGCCAACTTCTACACGAATGACGTTTCAGCGGTCGAGGCCGGACAGTCACGGCTGACCGTCCGCCATACCGCTGCCGCCCCAGCTGTCGACGTCCTCGCCGGCGACGCGGTGGTGGTTGAGAACCTCAGCAACCCGGACGAAGCGACCCTGACCACTGATCCAGGAACCATCTCCGCCTCGGTTGCTGCCACCGGAACCACTGATCCGGTCATCGGTCCAGCAGACCTGACCCTCGGCGAAGGCACCGCGACGATCGTCTATGCCTGGGGAAGCCTTGAGGACGGCAATCTCGCCCTCGCCACCCAGGTCATCGAGGGTTTGCATTCCGACCCCGCAGCTGTACCCGGTGCCCAGGCCGGTCCAGCTCAGGACAACACCGTAGCCATCATCGGAGCTGGGGCCCTCGGCTTGCTGCTCCTCTCGGGTGCAGCGGTCGCCGCACGGGTCCGGACCGCCCGCGCCGACAAATAAGCCAGTGTGGGCAGGGTGGGGCCCCTCGCGTTCCTCACCCTGCCCACCTGTCTGTCACCCTCTAAGCAGTCCGTCTGACCGGACCCGTTGAAAGCTCAAGCCGTTGCCCAGCAAATCCTGTCGTTCCGTAGCCGTCCTCCTGACCGCATCTTTTGGGCTGTTCGCTGGCGGGTGCGCCACGCCAGCTGCCCAATCACCTACTCCTGACGCGCAGTCAGCCACCACCCCGGCCACCGCCCCCGCCCCCGCCACCAGCCCGGCCACCACCTCGGGATCGGCGACCGTGCAGGCACCGCCCGACGACGTCGACCTCCCGGCGAGCGACGTCGTCACCTCGGGGGTTGCCATCCGCCCGGCCACCGGCGCTCTGGCGGAGGCGACGCCGTCGCCCGTTTCGCTGGATATCGCAGGCACCGACATCCAGGTCGGCGTCATCGACGTCGGGATTGAGGATGACAACGAAATGGAAATACCGGAGAGCTTCTATGAGGCGGGCTGGTATCGCTACGGCCCGGCGCCGGGGTCAGCAGCGGGCAACGCCGTTCTCGCGGCCCACATCGACATTGGGACGGAAGTGATGCCCTTTACCCAGCTGAAGAACGTGCCGGTAGGCACCCTGATCACCGTCGGTCGCGAGAACGCGGAGCCGGTGCAATATGAGGTGACCGGCGTCAGACACGAGCCGAAGGCAACCCTGAACACCTCAGAAATTTTCCAGCGTGATGGGGAACATCAGCTGGTGATCATTACCTGCGGAGGAGACTGGCTAGTAGACAAGGATGATTATGAGGATAATGTTGTGCTGACGGCCTCCCCGCTCTGAACGGGTCAGAATGCAGTGACCCAGCGGAGAGGATGCCCAGCGGGGGGCATAAGAGACGCGGCCGCGGCGTAAGGAGAGTATTTTGACACCTCCAGGCCATGAGTGGACACCACAGCGCGACGTCGAATTCTCAGCGGGCGACGAGCACGCCCTCGCCCTTGCCTACCGAAGTTTTGCGCCACTGATTTTCACGGTGGCGCTTCGTTCACTGGGAGACCGGTCAGCAGCCGCCGATGTCACCCAGGAAGTATTTGTCAGGGCCTGGCGCTTTCGTTCAGGGTATAGCCCCGACGCGGGGAGCCTCCCTGCGTGGCTACTTGGTATTAGCCGGAACCTGGTGTCCGATGCCCAGGCCGCCCGGCAAAAAACTGACAGCCTGGTGCAGCGGGTCCACACCGTCGGCGGTCCGAGGGAGCAGGAAAGGGGCGCCGACGAGATAGAGAGCGTCGCCAACCGGGTGGTGCTCAATTCAGAACTCGAACTGTTAGGCGAACCGCAGCAATCAATCCTTCGGCTCGCCTTCTACGAAGACTTAACGCACCAACAAATTTCTTCCCGGCTCGATTTGCCCCTCGGCACTGTCAAGAGCCATATTCGCCGAAGCCTCACCCAACTACGCAGCCGATTGGAGACCTGGAATGCAACACCTTGACCCGGGCACCCTCAGCATGGCTGCCCTGGACGAACCACTGGATACAGACTCGCAGGTTCACCTCGATGGGTGCGACGCGTGTGCCAGTGAGGTGCGGGAGCTGAACGGCGTGGTGCTTGCCGCTCGCGGCGATATCACCGCGGCACCGCTGGAGTCGCCGGATTCGCAGGTGTGGGCTGCTATTCATCAGGAACTGGGCCTGCAGCCTGCACTCAGTACCGACCCGCTGACGTCGCCCTCCCCGGTGCAGGACACCGCACCGGTCTCCGAGTTGTCACAGCTGCGGGCGGAAAAGCGGACCTTCACCCCGAAATTCCTAATCGCCGCCGTCGCCGCCGGAGTCTTGACCGGTGCTGGAGCTGTGTGGGCGGTTCAGCAGGTACGAGCGGAAGCCGCCCCGGATATTGTTGCGCAAAGCCAGCTGGACCCGCTGGCTGGCTTCACCGCCGGGGGCAGCGCCAGTGTGTCTACGTCGGACGACGGCGTGCGCACCCTGCAGATCACCGTGACCGAGGATCAGGCCGACGGATATCAGGAAGTTTGGCTGATCGCACCAGACCTGCAGCAAATGTATAGTCTCGGTGTGATCGGGGGAGGCACCAGTTCACTGGTGATCCCCGACAACGTGGACCTTGTGGCCTTCCCGATCGTCGACGTCTCTGATGAGCCCCTCGACGGTGACCCGCTGCACTCAGGAGTGAGCGTCCTGCGTGGCACGCTGGAAGCCGAAGTCGGGTAGGTCACCGCTAGGCTGGAGGCACCAGACCGGAAGGCATTGACCATGATTGATCTGACCATTGAGAACAACGTCGCGGAAATTGTGCTCAACGCTCCAGCCAAACTCAACTCGCTCGACGAAGACGCACTCGGTGGCTTGTCCCGGGCCTACGACGAAGCGACCGCCGCCGCGGCCGACGGAAAGGTGCGGGCACTGCTGCTGCGCGGCGAGGGCCGGGCGTTTTGCGCTGGACGCGATATTTCAAATGTCCATCCTGAGACCGACGACGCCGTCGCTTACCTGGAGGGGCTGGTGACACCCCTGCTCCAGAAGATGGCAGGCTTCCCCGCCCCGACGTTTGCGGCCGCCCATGGTGCGTGCCTCGGCGTCGGGCTCGGGCTGCTGGTCGCCACCGATGTGGTCTACGTCGCCGAAAACGCCAAACTCGGGTCACCGTTTGCCAATCTTGGAGCGACCCTCGACTCGGGCGGGCACTGGCTGTTCACCGAACGACTTGGCGCCCACCGCACCCTGGACCTGATTTATACGGCCGAGCTCATGAGTGGGGCTGACGCCGTCGCCGCCGGCCTGTTTAGCCGGGTCATGCCCGCCGAAGATCTGCTGCCGCGCACCCGCGAAACCGCCCAGCGGGTCGCCTCCGCTGCAACGGGGGCTTTCCGCGCCTCGAAGGAACTGGTAGCTGGCATCCGCGACCGGCGGCTGGGGCTCTGGGAGTCAATCAGTGCGGAAAACGTTGCACAGGGTGAGTTGTGCCGCAGCGACGACTACGCGGAAGGGTTCACTGCCTTTCAGGAGAAGCGCAAACCCGTGTTCAAAGGCTGACCGCCGCCCGCACGGAGAACGGTCCGGCCACGGCAAGTGTGTGTTTGGATGCAAAAAGTTTATAACTTTTCGGGAAACATTTAGAAACAATGGCGAATTCAAAGTATTTTCCTGAGGCAATGACTTTTACTGGTGGTGTGGCCAAGGAGCGGTTTCGCAGCGTCTCATGGGGGAGGATGACATTCAGAACGGGATGTCACCACCAGTCAGAGACCGCCCCTTGGCCACACCACCCAGCGCCCCCGAGACACCCCGGGTTGCGCGCCTGCCCGGGTCAGCGAGTGTCAATGTCCTCGAACACCAGGAACGTCTGGGTGTCCATCACGCCTGGCATGGACTGCAGTTGATCGAAAATGACCCGGCGCAGCCCCACATTGTCTTCAGCCCGCACCAACAGAATGACGTCGAAGTCCCCGCCTACCAGTGCGATGTGGTGAATCTCAGGGACCAGCCGCAACTGTTCACGCAATTCCCGCCAGGCATGCTGTTGGACCTTGAGGGTCACGTAGGCGGATGACCGCAGTCCTGCCTTGATCGGGTCAATTAGCGCAGTGAACTTGGTTAGCACTCCCGAATCCGTGAGTCGGGCAATACGGGAGTAGGCGTGTGCGCGGGAGATGTGCACCCTTTCCGCCACTACGGTGACCGACTGGCGGCCATCCCTGGTGAGCTCGGCAAGAATTCTCCGGTCCACCTCGTCCAACGGCTGATCCACCATTTTGTCTACACCTTTCCACGTAACGCAGCTCACATTTACAATCCGTCCACCAACTTGGGGACTAAATGAGCATCAGTCTGGAACTTTACCGTTTGGTGGATACGAATAGGAACCGAAGTCCATAATTGGGTGACACAACATCCAGTGCTCGGCGACATCCGGGTTCGCGGGATCAAGCTAACCGCCGCCCCAGTGGGCGGTATGACGGAGGCGGAGATGACCATCTCGAGCGGCAATAAACTCGCACACGGCACGGCAGACACCTCGGACCGACAGGACGCCGAAATGCTTCCCTCGGCGGTTCCTGTCCAATTGGTGGACCCGAACGGCGTCAAGGTCCCGAACGATTCCTACCCGTTTCCGGACAGCAGTCGTCTGCTGGGCGCGTACCAGAAACTGGTCATCGGCCGTCGCATCAACGATCAGGCCAATGCCCTGGTACGACAGGGCCGGATGGCTGTCTACCCTTCATCCCACGGCCAGGAGGCATGCCAGGTGGCGGCCGCCGTCGTCATCGATCGCCAGGACTGGCTGTTCCCCACCTACCGGGACACGGTCGCGGTGATCACCCGTGGTGTGGACCCGCTCGAAGTTCTCACGCTGCTGCGCGGTGACTGGCACTCCGGGTACGACCCGCTGGAGCACAAGGTCGCCACGCAGGCCACGCCCCTCGCTACCCAGCTACTCCATGCGGTCGGGGTCGCTCATGCGGCCAAATTGAAGGGCGAGGACACCGTGGTGCTTGCCCTGTGCGGCGACGGCGCCACCAGCGAAGGCGACTTCCACGAGGCCCTGAACTTCGCGGCGGTCTTCCACGTCCCGGTGGTCTTCCTCATCCAGAACAACGAGTACGCCATTTCGGTGCCCCTGAAGTCGCAAACCGTCGCGCCGTCGTTGGCGCATAAGGCGATCGGGTACGGGATGCCGGGCGAGCGAGTGGATGGCAACGACCTCGCCGCCCTGCTCTCAGTCCTCGGCGCGGCGGTTGACCGGGCGCGCGACGGCGGCGGCCCCTCCCTGGTCGAAGCCCACACCTACCGGATGCAGGCCCACACCAATGCCGATGACCCCTCCCGCTACCGATCCCCGGACGATGTTCAGAAGTGGATCCCCAAGGATCCGCTGAGCCGGATGCGCACCTACCTGCGCGGGTTGAACCTGCTCGACGACGACGGCGAGACCCGCATTGCGGCGGACGCCGAGGCGATGGCGGCCACCCTCAGGGACGGACTCAATACGGATCCGGTGGTCGACCCTGACGATCTGTTCAATTATGTCTTCACGGAGAAGACGAGCCAGCTGCGCGAACAAGCCGAACTGTTGCGCGGGGAACTTAGCCGGGAAAATTCCGCCGAGGAAGTGACACCATGACCGACACCACTGAACGCCTGCGGGACGACTCCACCACTGTGCAGGCGGAACGATCCACCGCCCAGCCGGTCACCTTCGCCAGGGCGCTTAACGCTGCGCTCGCCGATGCCATGGCTGCCGACTCATCGGTGGTGATGTTTGGTGAGGACGTTGGGGCGCTGGGTGGGGTCTTCAGGATCACCGACGGGCTCACCGCCCGGTTCGGCACGGACCGGTGCTTTGACACCCCCCTGGCCGAGGCCGGAATCATGGGGATGGCCGTCGGCATGGCGATGAACGGGATGCGCCCGGTGGTCGAAATGCAATTCGACGCGTTCGCCTACCCTGCCTTTGAACAGGTAGTCAGCCACGTCGCAAAAATGCCGAACCGCACCAAAGGCAAGGTCAAGCTACCGATCGTGATTCGCATCCCCTACGCAGGCGGCATTGGCGGAGTTGAACACCACTGCGACTCGTCGGAGTCCTACTATGCCCACACGCCTGGGTTGACGGTCCTGGCCCCGGCAACAGTCCGGGACGCCTACACCATGCTGCGTGAAGCCATCCGCTACCCGGACCCGGTCGTCTTCCTCGAACCGAAAAAACTGTACTGGTCCAAGGAAGTGCTGGATCTTGAGGAACTCCGGGAAAACTTCGAGTCCTCCTCCAGCGCGCCGTCCATCGGCCGGGCAGTCGTTGCGCGGGCGGGCACCGACGCCACCCTGGTCGCCTACGGCCCCTCGGTACCCACGGCGATGGCCGCAGCGGCGGCCGCGGCGGAGGAGGGGCGTTCGCTGGAGGTTATCGACGTGCGCTCCATCGTCCCGTTCGACGACGAGACCGTGTGCGCCAGTGTCCGCAAGACCGGCCGGGCCGTGGTGATTGCTGAGGCGCCCGGGTTCGCCTCGGTCGCGGCAGAGATTGTTGCGCGCATCCAGGAACGCTGTTTCCACTCGCTGGCGGCCCCGGTCCGGCGTGTCACGGGGTTTGATGTCCCGTACCCATCGCCGAAGCTGGAACACTTCTTTCTACCAAGTGTTGACCGAATTCTGGACACCGTTGACGAACTGCAGTGGGAGGATCAGGCATGAGTGCTATGGCCACCAGCGCACCCGCGCCGGGCACTGCCCTTCAGGTCTTCAACCTCCCCGATCTGGGCGAAGGACTTACCGAAGCGGAGCTGGTGAACTGGCTGGTTGCCGAGGGCGACGTCGTGGTGGTGGATCAGACCATCGCCGAGGTGGAAACCGCCAAATCCGTGGTTGAGGTGCCGTCACCCTTTGCCGGTGTGGTCGAGAAACTTCACGGTCGTGCCGGTGAAACCATCGACGTCGGCAAGCCACTCATCTCGGTGCGCCCTGCAGGCGCCCCCAGCGGGGCCGAGCCGACGGGCGAGGCGCCACCCACGGTCGCCGAGGAAACCTACCGCGAAGAAGAACGAGCCGGAATCACCCCGCCCGAATCCTCCGAGCCGGTTGCGGCTCCCGCTGCCGATGAAGGATCGGGCAACGTCCTGATCGGCTATGGCACCCCCGGCGGACTCACCTCCGGGCGCCGGCGGCGGCCAAAGCAGCAGATCGCTGCACCCTCGGGAACCGCGCCGACTGGTGCTGCGCCGCTCTTCATCTCACCGCTGGTCCGAAAACTGGCCCGTGATGCGGGCCTGGCCCCTGCCGATCTCACCGGTTCGGGCACTGGCGGGTTGGTGCTCCGAAAGGATGTGCAGCAGGCCATCAGCCGTGCCACCGGCTCCGCGACAATCACCGGGTCGCCCACCGACAACAGCAGCGAAAGCGTCGCCCCTGATCCGGTGGGTGCGGATACTGATCGCAAGTCGGGGCTGGAGATTGCCGCCCGCACTCCACTGAAGGGGGTGCGGAAGACTGTGGCAGACACCATGGCCCGTAGCCGCCGGGAGATCCCCGAGGCAACGGTCTGGGTCGATGTGGACGCTACCGCCCTGATGGACCTCAGGGCCTCACTCAAGGCAACAAATCCCGACCAGACCCCCGGGTTACTGGCTTTCGTGGCCCGGTTCGTGACAGCCGGGCTGGCAAAGTATCCGGACCTGAACACCCGAATCGTCACCGACGATGAGGGTCGCCAGGAAATTCTCAGCTTCGACGGGGTGAATCTGGGGATCGCCGCTCAAACCGATCGGGGTCTGATGGTGCCCTGCGTTCGACGCGCAGACACGCTGAGCGCCCGCGGGCTGGATGCTGAGATCCGCCGCCTTACCGCCGTCGTGCGGGACGGCAAAGCCACGCCCGCCGAGCTGACCTCGGGGACGTTCACCCTGAACAACTACGGCGTGTTTGGAGTCGACGGTAGCGCAGCCATCATCAATCACCCCGAAGCTGCGATTTTGGGTATTGGCCGAATCATTGACCGGCCGTGGGTGGTGGGCGGTGCCCTGGCTGTACGGAAAATCACCGAACTCACTCTGACCTTCGATCACCGGGTGTGTGATGGCGGTGTTGCCGGCGGGTTCCTGCGGTATGTGGCGGACGCGATCGAGAATCCGGGCACCGTGCTTGCAGACCTTTGAAGCGAGGGGCCCAGCGGTGACCGTACCGCTCATCGGCCCGGTAGCAGCCCCTGAGCAGCACGTGATGACCTTCAACATCCGACGGTCAATGCCGCACCTTTTGCCTACCAACCGGGATTCCTGGGCGGTTCGCGCGCCGTTGGTGACCCGGCTCCTACGCGATGAGCAGCCCAGCCTGTTGGGCGTCCAGGAGGCACTCCCAACCCAGCTGGACGCGGTGCGGGCCGGGCTCGGACCCGACTACGCCGGGATCGGTCGGGGGCGCAACGACGATGGCAATGGTGAGCAGTGCCCGCTCTTCTACGACCGGCGCCGGCTGGCGCTGCTCGACTGGGAGCAGTTTGCGCTCTCAAGCAAACCAACCGTTGCCGGTTCGACGTCGTGGGGAAACCGGATCCCCCGGATCGCGGTCCGTGCCAGGTTCAAGGATCTGGGCACCGGGGAGGACTTCGTGGTGATCAACACCCACCTGGACCATCTGTCCCGCCGCTCCCGCCTCTATTCGGCGGACACACTGCGACACCTGGTGCGGGACTCTCAACTCCCGGGCATCGTGATGGGGGACTTCAACATTGATGCGCCGTCCGGGCCCTACACGATCCTGACCGGGTCGGGGGTGCTGCGTGACACCTGGACCGCCGCGCACCGTCAACTCACCGAACAATGGGGCACCTTCCCCCATTATCGTAAGCCGCAGCGCGGCGCCAAGCGGATCGACTGGATCCTTGCCACCCCAGAATTCACCGTCCTGCGGGCAGGAATCAACGTCACCCGGTACGGTGGGGCGTGGCCGTCCGATCACGCCCCAGTGCAGGCTGTCCTGCTGCTGGGTGCCGGCGGCGCGTAGAACGGCCACCACATCCATCGTTGTTGAGAGGAATCCATGTCTGAGACGCCAACAGTAGACACTGTGTCGAAGGAGACCGAGTCCCGTTGGCGGGAAGTGGGAACGCAGACCTGGATACTGCGTGACGCTGGATACCGGATCAACCCGGGTCTCGTCGTCGGCACCGAGCGGGCCCTCGTGATCGACACCGGTGCCGGCCCAGCGCAGGCCGCCGTCATCCTGGACGCCGTCCGAGAACTCACGGACCTGCCGGTGACAGCTGTGAACACCCACTCCCACTTCGACCATGCGTTCGGCAATGCGTATTTCGCCGCACAGGGGGTCGAGGAAATCTGGGCCACCGCACGCTGCGCGGAAGACCTGGCGCAGACCGGAGAGCAGCAGCGTCAGTTCGTCGCAGAGCTCGAGCCAGCCATGGCCGACGACGCCGGTCCCCACACAGCCATCCACCCCGCCAACAAGGTGGTGGACGGTGGCCCCGTCGACCTGGACCTGGGCGGCATCAGCGTGACCCTGTTCCATCTGGGGGCAGGCCACACGGATAACGATCTCCTGATCGGCGCAGGCAACGTACTCTTCACCGGGGATCTGGTCGAAGAAGGCGGTGACCCGGGGTTTGAAGACTCGTATCCTGCGGACTGGATCCGCACCCTGGGCAAGATCGCAGCACTGGAGGACCTTTATGACGTTTTCATCCCGGGGCACGGCAACCCCGTGGGCGTCGAATTTGTCACGGCACAGCTATATAAAATGCGCACCGCGGTGCGGGTCACCAAGGTGGCAATGGATGAAGCATCAGTGGACATGACCAAGGCCATCCCCATCCTGCCCTACGGCCCCGAACAATCCCGGGCGCTGCTCATCCGGTTACGGACCCTCGCGCACTGGAAGTGGCATCAGGCCTCCAAGTCCTGATCCCAGGCTCCCGCCGGGCAATCCGCGCCCTCACCCGTGACGAACCTCATAATGAAGAGGATCATGGTGCTAACGGTGCCCAGGGCTTTGGAAAACAGCTCTGATCGGGATTCTGAGGGAAAGGCTAATCATGGATATTCGAAAGAGCGTTATGGGAGTACTTCTGGCCGGTGCACTGGTGGGAGTTGCCGGTTGTGGCGCGTCGGAGGAATCTGGCAGTGCGGCCCCGGAACCGGAAACTACCACCACCAGCCCGGCGGCCTCCAGCCCAGCCGCCGCGCCAGCCGAGACCACCGAATCAGCTGAAACTCCGGCCGAGGCGGCCGAAGAGGTGGTCATCACCATCACAGACTTTGAGTACGAAGTTTCCGGACCGGTGGCACCAGGCGCCGAAGTAACCGTCATTAACAATGATTCTGTCGGCCACACTGTCACTTCGGATGAGGAGGGCCTGTTCGATTCAGTCTTCGGCCCCAACGAGACTGTCACCTTCACGGCACCCGAGGACGCGGGAGAGTACTCCTTTTTCTGCACGCCGCACCCAGGCATGATCAGCACACTGGTCGTCGAGGAATGAGCAATCGGGCACTCGCACACAACCGCCCGGTTCTAGTCGGTCTCCGCGTGGTGATCGCCATCGGACTGGCGATCGATGCGTTCGTCCATGTGCAACTCGCCGCCAACTATCAGATCGCGTATCCAGGGGGGATGGGCGGTGGCACCCTGTTCTGGCTGCAGGCGGCCGCGGCGGTGCTCGCTGCCTTCTACGTCCTGCTCAGGGGCAGCCGGTTGTCCTACCTCGTTGCCGCGGTGGTGGCTCTATCAGCATTCGCGGCTGTGGTGGTGTCGACCTACGTCCAGCTGCCCGCGATCGGGCCCATCCCCGCCATGTACGAGCCGATCTGGTTCTTCGAAAAGGCCCTCAGCGCGGTCGCTGAGGGGGCGGCCGGAGTCCTCGCCGTCGTCGGGATGATTCTCGTGGGGCGGCGTACCCCTGAGGCCTGATCGATAAGAGGGCGAACGGCGCCGGTGGCTACAGTAGAAGCGTGCCGGGCGAATCGTTCAACCTCAAGTCGATCGCTGTCGGCGCTTACGGCCCGTCGCTGCTCTATGGGATGGCGACGGGGGCGATCCTTCCAGTAATAGCGCTCTCGGCGCGCAGCCTCGGGGCTGACATTGCGACGGCGGCACTGATCATCACCCTCACCGGGATCGGCTCCCTGGTCACCAACGTGCCCGCAACGCTCCTGACCACCCGGTTCGGTGAACGGTGGGCCCTGGTCGGGGCGTCACTCTGGTGCTCGACGGCGATGGTACTGGCCTTGCTGGCCCCCAACCTCGCCGTGTTCGCCGCAGCCATCTTCATGATCGGGATGGCCGGTGCCGTTTTCGGTCTGGCCCGCCAGAGTTACCTCACCGAAGCCGTTCCCATCCACTTCAGGGCGAGGGCGCTGTCCACGCTCGGCGGTGTCACCAGGATCGGCGTTTTCCTCGGCCCTTTCGCGGCGGCTCTGGCCATGAGCTTCGCTGGATTGGCTGGTGCGTACTGGGTGGGGGCGGGGGCCGCTCTCGCTGCTGCCGCCCTGAGCAGCAGGGTGCCTGAGCTGGTCGCCCCCGGGCGGTTAGCCATGAACGGATCCACTGCCCTCGAGCAGGTAGCGGACCCGCCGTCGTCGGCCCCGACAGTCCGGTCCATTCTGCGATCCCACCGCAGGGTTTTTGCGACGGTGGGCATTGGTGTCCTGCTGATCGCCGCCATCCGGGCCACCCGACAGGCGGTGTTGCCGCTCTGGGCGCAGGATATCGGTCTGGACGCCACCACCACTGCCCTGATCTATGGCCTGTCCGGCGCCATCGACATGCTGATCTTCTACCCGGCCGGGAAGATGATGGACGTCAAGGGGCGGCGGTGGGTTGCCGTACCCTGCATGCTCATTATGGGCGTAGCGCTGATCCTGTTGCCCTTCACCGGCGATGCAGTGGGGCTGCTGCTGGTGGCGCTCCTGATCGGATTCGGCAACGGTATCGGCTCGGGCATCGTGATGACCCTGGGGGCTGACTTCTCACCGAATCCCGGCCGGCCCCAGTTCCTTGGAATCTGGCGGCTACTCAGCGATGTCGGGACCATGACCGGCCCGGGGGTTCTTGCGGCGGTCACCGCCGTCGCGACCCTCTCCGCAGGCATCTGGGCGACTGGCGGGCTGGGCCTCCTTGCCGCGGCAGTCTTGTGGTTCTGGGTGCCACCGCACCGGCCGACGTCGCTCGCCCGGAGCTAGCCCACGCGGCGTCGTGCCTGATGGCTGAACAGACAGCTGGCAGCAGCGCTGAGGGTGAACCCCACCCCAACAATCATTGACAGCCCGGACCAGAAGAACAGGGGAATGCGTGCTGTCCCGGGGACGGGCGCGGGTCCGATGAGCTGGACATACAGGTACAGGATGACACCGAGGGCGAGCCCTGCCACTCCCGCAGCCCAGCAGAAGGTGAGCCACAACCGTGAGGCCGCCCAATGCTCGCCGTAGCCGGACCACACATTCCAGGCGTTGCCGAGCCGCATGATCAGCAGACCGCCCAGCAGGGTCCACGCACCCACCACCAGGAAGGCCGCGATGACGTCTGCGGGACGATGCCACAGGTTGAGGAAGGTGGCGGCCCCGGCCGCCACCGAATAGGTGCCACCGACTGCGGCAGCCAACGGTCTCCACCTCGGAGTGACCACCAGGAAAATCGCTGCAGCAGCTGACGCGGCGAGAGTGGTGTGGCCGGACGGCAGCGAGTTGAAGTCGAGCGTCGGTACGCCCCGGTCGGGGCGATCGAACAACAGGTTTTTCAGGACCTGGGTGGTGAGGTTGGCCCCGGCAATGGTTCCCAGGGCGATCACCGCTGCCGACCACCGCTGCCTGCGTAGCGTCACGAACAGGATGACCGCCGCAGCGAACAGCACCGACAGCGCCGGCAGGCTGTCCAGAAACTGGAGGAAGGGTTGCTGCGAGTCGGGGGCCGCGAAACCAGCCTCACGCCAGGCCGATTCGTCCGCGAACTGGCCGGTGCTGGTCCGCACGAACGCCCAATAGGTCCAGCCCAGCGCCACGGCACACACCAGCGAACCCATCAGGAACAGTGATGGGTTCCGGGCGGCGGGAAGTTTCCTCCCCGTCGGGTTCGCGGATTTCTGTGGGCTCACCCTGCAAGACTTCCATACCGGCGCTGCACTTCTGCAATCCAATCGTGATCTTCCGGCAGGCCGTGACGCCGGCCCGGCTACGCACAATGAGAACATGGGTTGGCATACTGGGCTTCTGGCGGCATCGCTCGCCGCGATCGCTGTGGCAATGTCTGCGTGCGGTGCCGTCGGGGTTCCGGCGTCGGCGCCTACCGGTTCGAGCCCCGCCGATCCGGTAGTGCCTGATCCATCCCCGTCCAGCGGCATCGCGGCGACAGGGGAGGTGCTGGCCCAAACGACCGTCTGGCAGCAGGGCGATGGTCTTCCCCAGCTTTGCCTTGGCGGAGTCGGGGAGTCCTATCCGCCCCACTGTGGTGGCCCCGTGGACCTGCTCAACTGGGACTGGGACGCCGTTGAGCAGTCCGAAACCGCCTCCGGGGTGACGTGGGGCACTTACGCCGTCCAGGGAACCTGGGACGGCAAAGCCTTCACCCGGACCCAGGAACCCATCCCGCTCTCGCTGTACGACCCGATAGCCGACTTCGATCCTCGACTGGACCCAGCGAACCCCGGATCCAATGACGAGGCCACCCTTGAAAGGATCGAGCTCGACATCCGGGCGTCGGGCGACCCGGTGATCTACTCGTCGATAACGAACGGTTATCTGGTTGTCGCAGTCGACCATGACGACGGTACCCGCCAGGAACGCTACGATCGCGAGTTCGGGCCGGACACGGTGATCGTCCAGTCGGCACTCCGGCCGGTGCCCTGAGCGACGACGTCCTGGGGATGGTGAAGAGCACCGTCGCGCTGCCTGAACCCGGTCGCGTAGCCTGAACCCGTGAGTACACTTCCCTCAACCGCCGAGCTTCTCGCAGTCGCCCGTGTGGTCTCGATTCCCATGCGGGTGACCTTCCGCGGGGTCCAGCACCGTGAGGCGCTGCTGGTGCAAGGGCCGGCCGGCTGGGGCGAGTTCTGCCCGTTCCCTGAATACGACGACGCCGAGGCCGCGCCGTGGCTACGGGGGGCCATCGAGGCCAGCTGGGAGGGCTTCCCCGCTGCTGTTCGCGGGAAGGTTGCAGTCAACGCGACGGTCCCGGCTGTCCCAGCCAGTGAGGTCGAATCGGTGCTTGCCCGGTTCGGTCCGGTTACCGCGGTCAAAGTGAAGGTCGCCGAACGGGGCCAGACCCTTGCCGACGACCTGGCCCGCGTCGCCGAGGTGCGGCGGCTGCTACCGGCTGCAGGGCTGCGCGTTGACGCCAACGGCGGCTGGACTGTTGCTGAGGCGGTGACCGCCCTCACGGTGCTGGCCGAGCACGGCCTTGAGTATGCGGAGCAACCGGTGATGACCATTGACGGGCTCCGCGCCGCCCGGCTCGAGTTACGCCGTCGGGAGATCCCCGTCCTCATCGCAGCCGACGAGTCCGTCCGGAAAGAATCCGACCCGTTGCGCGTGGCACGCGAAGATGCTGCCGATCTGCTGGTCATCAAGGCTGCGCCACTTGGCGGGGTCCGGCGGGCCCTGGACATCGTTGCGCAGGCCGGGCTTCCCGCCGTCGTCAGCTCCGCCCTGGATACATCGGTGGGAATCAGTGCCGGGGTGGCGCTCGCGGCCGCGCTGCCGGAGCTGCCGTACGCCTGCGGACTGGGCACCGTCTCTCTCATGCGCGGCGACGTCACCGAACGGTCGCTGGTGCCCGACGGCGGCTGGCTGGCGGTGGGCAAGGTCCAGGTCTCCGAGGACCTGCTGGAGCGCTATGCGGCAGCTCCTGAACGGACCGCCTGGTGGCTCGACCGGCTCGAACGCACCCGGGCCCTCCTCGGCTCCGCCTAGATCTCCCACCCCCTCCGCCTCTTGGATCCGGGGTGACGGGGGGCCGAAACCGGCGAAAGTCCTGCGGAATGGCTGAGCGGAGGCGAAAGTTCACCTTCCTGTCACCTGGACTGCCCGCAGTGTTAGCCCGGCCTTGTCAGTGTGGAAGCTGCTCACCCCGCTCCACTGCTGGAAGGCACCACATGAGTGACACGAAGAAGCGCTTTTTGCCCATGCTTGGCCACACCAATGGAAAGCGCAGCGCGGTGACGTGCGCGTTGAAGTGTGACAATGCGTGCGCTTCGGCAGTCTGCAACACGTCCGACAACAGCTATTTCAGGGATGTCGTCTCCTCTGAGTACTCCCGCCGGAACGTGCTTGGGGTCGGTGCCGTCGGGGCGCTGGCCCTCATCGTTGGTGGACAGACAGGCACCCGGGTGCCGACAGATCCCCAGCTGGCGCCCGCCGTCGCCCTCCAAAAGCGGGGGCCCCGGAGCAACCTGAAGTTCGCCCCGATCCGTCCGGTAGATGCTCTGGTAGATGATTTCACGGTGCCGAAGGGCTTCACCTGGCAACCGATTATCCGCTGGGGCGATCCCCTGTTCCGTGAGTCGCCGGTGTTCGACGTCTTCAACCAGTCCGAGGCCGCACAGCAACTGCAGTTTGGCTACAACTGCGATTACACGGACATTCTGGATCTGCCGGGAAGCAAGGGCAAACGGGCCGTGATGTTCGTCAATCACGAGTACACCAACGAACCCATCATGGTGCCACCCAGTCTGCCGGCCGCGGAGGTGCGGGGTATCGGCCGCGCAGCGCACGGTCTGACAGTGGTTGAACTGGAGCGTCACAACGCTTCGAAAGCCTGGAAGTATGTTCAGGGCGCACCGTTGAACCGTCGCTTCCTGCTCGACACCCCCTACGAGTTGACGGGTCCCGCAGCCGGATCCGATTTGGTCAAAACCATTGATGATCCCGCGGGCCGAACCATTCTCGGAACCCTCGGCAACTGCGCCGGCGGAACCACCCCCTGGGGAACTATCCTGTCAGGGGAGGAAAACTTCAACGGCTACTTCGTCAGCCCGGGAACCAGTGCCTCGGACCGTAGATACGGGCTCACCGCGTCTCCGACGGCCCGTGGCTGGGAGGCCGACGAACCTCGGCTGGATACCCGGAACAAGGGATACCAGAACGAAGCGAACCGTTTCGGTTACATCGTCGAGGTGGACCCCTTCGACCGGACCTCGACGCCGAAGAAGCACTCGATGCTTGGCCGCTTCAAGCATGAGGGCGCCAACGTGATCGTGGCTGGCGACGGCAGGGTGGTGGCTTATTCCGGTGACGACGAGCGGTTCGATTACCTCTACAAGTTCGTCTCCCTGAACCGGATGGACACCGCCGGCACTCCCGCAGCTCGGCGGAAGAACATGACGCTCCTCTCCGAGGGGTCGCTCTACGTGGCGCGGTTTCAGGGCAACTCGGCCCCCGAAATTGATGGGTCCGGCGATCTGCCCACCGACGGGGAGTTTGACGGCGTCGGCGAGTGGTTGCCACTGATCGTCAACAACAAGTCGGCAGTCCCGGGAATGAGCGCTGCTGAGGTAGCGGTCTATACCCGGCTGGCCGCCGACAAGGTGGGTCCCACCAAAATGGACCGGGCCGAAGACGTGGAGCCGAACCCCAGCACCGGCAAGGTTTACGTGGCCTGCACCAACAACACCAACCGCGGTGTCGGCGCCAACTCGCCCGCTGACGAGGCGAACCCGCGAACCGCCAACCGGTCGGGACATGTCGTTGAGATCACCGAGAACGGCGGAGACCAGACCTCTGCTCGGTTCACCTGGAACCTGTTGATGGTCTGCGGTGACCCGGCCAATGACCCCACCGTGTACTTCAGCGGATTTCCAGCGCAGAAAGTCTCGCCGATTTCATGCCCGGACAACCTGGCGTTCGACTCGGTCGGCAATCTGTGGATCTCCACTGACGGGCAGCCGGGCACCATCGGGTACTGCGATGGCTTGTTTCAGGTCACCCTCGAAGGGGAGGAACGCGGCAAGGTGGAACAGTTCCTCGCCGTACCACGGGACGGCGAGACGTGTGGGCCGATCATCAGGGACAAGGACCGCCACGTTTTCGTTGCAGTCCAGCACCCGGGGGAGAACGGCGTCTGGGGAAACCAGACCTCCCTGTTTCCCGACTATGTTGCTGATGGCAGTAAACCGCGCCGCGGCGACGCAGCGGTGCCACGCCCCTCGGTGGTACAAGTCCTTCCGGGTAAAGACAAACGTCCCGGTCGTGGCCGCGGTGCGGGCAGGCTGCACAGTGACGACGATCGCGGCGGCAGGGAAGCGAAGGCAACAGGCAACCGTTAGCCCCACTTTCCGCCGGGACTCCCCGCCCTTCGCATCGAGTCAGCACAGATAGCGGGTTTGGCGCCGGAATCCTGTCAGATGTGTTGACTCGATCCGGGCGGGGGAGCGCGTTCCGGGTGGGGACGAGCGCGGAACCCGATGTGTGAGGATTGAAGCGTGAATGAGCAGCTGAACTCCGTCGACGCCGCCCGGCTAGCCGTTGCCGCCTTGACCGCGGCGGGCGTCCGCCACGTTGTCGTGGCACCGGGATCCCGAAGCGCCCCTCTGGCGTATGCGCTGGCCGAGGCTGAGGCCGCGGGTGCGGTGCGGTTGCATGTCCGGATCGACGAGCGGGTTGCCGGGTTCACCGCGCTCGGCCTGGCGCAGGGATCGCAGCGACCCGCTGCGGTGCTGACGACGTCGGGTACCGCCGTGGGGGAACTGATGCCAGCGGTCATGGAGGCGAACCACGCGGCCGTGCCCTTGGTGGTGTTGTCAGCGGACCGGCCCGACGAGCTTCGGGGGAGCGGCGCCAACCAGACCACCAACCAGGTCAACCTCTACGGTTCGCACGTGCGATGCGCACTCGACGTCCCGGCGAGCAATGATCCCTCGGCATTCGTTGCCAGGGCCCTGGCCGAGGCGCTGGGGGCCTCAGGCCCACGTGGTCCGGTCCAGTTGAACCTCGCGTTCCGCGACCCGCTGGTCCCCGGCACTGTAGACCCCGACACTGTAGTCCCCGGCGCTATGGCCCCCGGTGCTGTGAGCCACGACGGGGCTCCTGTAGGGTTCCCGCCAGCCACCGCTCCTGCCACCGACGCCATCCTGCCGCTGACCAGCCAGTCCGACGACGACACCGCGACCCATGACGCCGCCACTCACGACGCCGCCCTCCCGACGTTGACCGCCCGAACCGTGGTAGTCGCAGGCCACGGCGCCGGGGAACTGGCGGCGGTGTTCGCCCAGCACCTCGGCCTCCCGTTGCTCGCCGAGCCCTCCTCGAACGCCCGGTTCGGTCCCAATGCGGTTGCCCAGTACCGGCTGCTGCTGGAACATCTGGGGCCCGACGTCGAGCGGGTGATCGTGTTCGGGCGGCCCACTCTCTCACGACCAATAGCAGCCTTGCTGTCCCGACCGGAGGTGCAGCAGGCACTTTACCTCCCGGGGCCGGTGGCCTGGTTCGAAGCAGGCCGACGCCGGGAGCGGATCATCACCACCCTCGATGAGTTGCTGCAGTTCGCCGGTCAGGGCGAGGACGGATGGTTGGGGCGGTGGCAACAGGCCAGTGCCCGCGCTGATGCCGCTCTTCGGTCAACCCTCGCCGAAAGCGCCTCCCTGACCGGGCTCCACGTGGCAGACGCCGTCTGGGAAAGCACTGACGGAAATCTCATGCTCGGATCCTCCAATCCCATCCGGGACGCCGATCTCATCGCGTCCCCTGGCTGGCACCCCCTGGAGGTCTACGCCAACCGCGGCCTCGCCGGTATTGATGGAACCATCTCCACCGCAACCGGTATCGCGCTCGCGACCGGTATCCCCACGCGCCTGCTGCTCGGTGACCTGACTTTTCTGCACGACGCCGGTGGGCTGCTTTTGGGGCCCGGCGAGGATGAGGCCGACCTGCAGATAGTGGTGCTCAACGATGCCGGCGGAGGCATCTTCGGTCTCCTGGAACACGGGGAGGAGAAGAACCTCGAACGCCACAGCAGGGTCGTAGAGCGTCTCTTCGGCACCCCCCACACCGCCGATCTCGAGGCGCTGGCCCATGGGTACGGCGTCAGGCATTCACTGGTCACCTCGGCCGCTGGCCTTGACGCAGCATTGGCGCCACCCATCAAGGGCCGCTCGGTGATCGAGGTCCGGGCCAACCGATCGGGCCTCCGCGCACTGCACGCCTCGATCAAGGCAGGCGTCGCCCGAGTGGTCTAGGCCGCGGTCGGGACGTAGGCCGGAACCGTGCGGTGTGGGCCTACCGAAAGAGCCGGTAGTTCTGCCACCCCGAACCGATGGTGAAAGACCCACCCCAGCCGCCGGAGTTGATCGGGTAGTGCCTGAGGGCGCCGGAACTGGTTCGAGCGGTCAACCCGTAGGAGCCTGGGCCCCGGAAACCCGAGACGGCCTGTGCGCTTTCGATGTGTTGCCAGCCGGAGCCGATGGTACGTCGACTCTCGTAGATGAAACGTGCTTTTCCATTGGACCGGTAAAGCACCAGTTCACCGTTGGTGCGGGTGGCGAGCACGTCCTGGTTGCCGTCCCGGTCAAAGTCGGCCAGCGTGATCTTCAGGTTCTGCCACCCCGACCCGATCTGCCCCCGGGCCTGCGAGGACAGGGCTCCGCCTGTGTTGTTTGCGTAGTGCCACAGCCGTCCTGCGCCGTCCTTGGTGACCACCGACGGGTACCGGCTCCCCCGCCACCAGGTGCCGACAGTGATCTCATGGTTGGCCCAGCCGCTGCCGATCCGGATGGGTGACTGGAAACCGCCGCCCCGGAGCCCCCGATAGAGCGTGAGTTTCCCGTCCTGCCACTGGGCGAGGATGTCCTGGATGCCGTCGGAGTTCCAGTCGGTGGTGAACCCGGCCTTCAGACCGCCCCAGCCGCTGCCCACCCGGGCGCGCTGCGCGAATCCGCCGGTCCAGTTGGGTGGGTAATTCCACAGCACCCCTGCGGAATCCACTGCGGTGAGGTCCGTTGGGCTCTTGATGGTCGGGTTGGAACCGTCGAAATAGTGCTCCAGCGTGGGGATGCCGCGGGTCTTCATCTCGGTGGCTAGTGGCAGCCCCACGTAGCGCAGATGCCACGGTTCGTAGGTGTAACCGGTGGTCGATTGGTAACCGTCCGGGTAGCGAATAATGAACCCGTACCGCCATGCATTGGCAGCGACCCACTTGCCCCCCGCGGTGGTCCCGAAACAGGCACCCAGGCCACAAGAGCCGTTGGCGTTGCCGACGTCGACGGCGAGTCCGGTCTGATGCTCGCTGTGCCCCGGGCGTGCCGAAATGGTGTCGGCCACTGCCTGCCCGTATCGCGCCACATAGCTGTTGTAGAGGGATGCCTGCTCGGCGTAGGAACGGTAGGCGCTCACCACGCTCAGTGGTGCCCCAGCGTTACGCGCGCCAGCAAAAAGGCTTTCCAGATTCGCCGAGACAGCACGCCGGAGTACATAGTTGGTGCCGGGAAAATAGACCAGATCCGGTGCGATGTAGTTCAGGGGGTTCAGCGGCCGTGACTTGGTGACCAGCACGTGATAGCTGTTCGGGTTCGCCACGGGGACGGCGGCCGTTGCGGGCTGGGCTGCGAGCATCCCACCCAGTAGGGCGCAGCACAGCACGACGACGCTGAGGAGTCTTGCGCGAAGCCTTGGGTTCCGGATGGGTGAGGGCATGAGGATTCCCGCGGGTAGGTGGGTCTGGTGGACCTATCGTCCCACGCACTCCGGCCCGCCGCTAGGGGACCAAAGGCGCAGGACATTGCCGCCAACCGAGTGGTTACAGAACCTTCGAGAGGAACTCTTTGGTGCGTTCATGCTGCGGGTTGCCGAGGACATCCTCGGGTTTGCCCTGCTCGACCACCACTCCGCCGTCCATGAATACCACCCGGTCCCCAACTTCACGGGCGAAGCCCATTTCGTGGGTGACCACCATCATGGTCATGCCGTCCTTGGCCAGCTGCTTCATCACATCGAGCACGTCACCCACCAATTCGGGGTCCAGGGCGCTGGTGGGTTCGTCGAAGAGCATCATGTCCGGGTCCATGGATAGCGCACGTGCAATTGCCACGCGCTGCTGCTGTCCGCCGGAAAGCTGGGCCGGAAAGGCCATGGCCTTGTCCTCCAGACCCACCTTGGCGAGGTTGCGCGCCGCGACCTCACCTGCCTCTGACTTGCTGCGCTTCTTCGCCCTGATCTGAGCCAGGGTGAGGTTACGGGTCACGTTCAGGTGCGGGAAGAGGTTGAACTGCTGGAACACCATGCCGATGCGGGTGCGTACTTTGTCCAGGTCCGTCTCGTCGTCCGTGATATCGACGCCTTCCACAAGGATGGTGCCGCTGGTGGGCTCTTCCAACCGGTTGACGCACCGGAGCAGGGTGGACTTCCCGGAGCCGGACGGGCCGATCACGCAGACCACCTCACCCTGATCCACATGGAAGTCGATGCCCTTGAGGACCTCGTTGTCCCCGAAGCTCTTGTGCAGGTCGCGGACCTCGATGGCCGGCACGCCCTTGCGGAGCGCTGCTTCAGTCACAGGGCTCACCGCCCTCTCTTGTTGTGTCGTTCAAGCTTGGCCACCAGCTGGGTGAGCGGCAGGGTGATGATCAAATACAGGAGGGCAGCGAGGACCAACGGCGTGGCGTTGGCGGATGAAGAGACCATGTCACGGGCGAAGGTGGTCAACTCGCGGTCGCCCAGAGCCATGCCCGCGATGAACAGGAGTGAGGTGTCCTTGATCAGGATGACCAGTTCATTGGTCAACGGCGGGGTGATGATCCTGAACGCCTGCGGCAGCACGACCGAGATCATGGTCCACGATGGATGCATCCCCAGGGACCGGGCGGCCTCCACCTGGCCTGGCGGAACAGCTTCAATCCCCGCTCGGATGGTTTCGGCGATGTAGGCGGAAGAGACGATGATCAGGGCGATCAGGCCAGCACCGGCGCTACCGCCCGGCGGACGCCAGCCGAAGGCGATCGGCACCGCGAACGCAAAACCGAAGATCACCAGCAGAGCGGGGAGCCCCCGAAACAGCTCGATGTAAGCGGTCGCTGCCCAGCGATAGGGCAGGACAGGAGAGAGCTTCATCAGCGCCAGAATCAGGCCGAGGAGCAGCCCACCGACAAACGCGATGGCCGTGTAGAGGACTGTGTTCTTCGCCGCGACGGTCAGAATTTCGGGGAATGCCTCGACAGCAACGTCCAGGTCGAAGAAATTGCTTTGGATCGCCTCCCAATCGGCGAGCCAGACGACGACGGCGACGGCGAGGATGAAGAGTGCGTACAGGGCGCCGCGGGTCAGACGTCTGCGGGTTGAGCGTTTCAAGTCGGGAGCCAATCTTTCTCGGGGGCTGTCGGCCCGGAACCCGTCAGGATCCGAGGATCCCGGACCGGTTCCGGGCCGGGGTTTCTACTCCGAGAAGTAGGTGTTGTAGATCTCGTCGTACTCGCCGTTGTCCCGCAGCTCGGCGAGCTGCTCGTTGACGGCCTCGAGGAGATCCTCGCTGCCTTCCTTGGGCAGTGCGAAACCGTATTGCTCATCGGTTTCGAACTCTTGGGCGATCGTGTAGGTGCCGTCCTCGGTGTGGCTGAGGTTCACCGGCAGGTCCTGCAGGATGGCTGCGACGTTGCCGGCTTGAAGAGCTGAGTACAGTTCCGCGTCGCTCGGGAAGGCTACAACCTCGGTGTCGGAAGGGACGTTCTCGCGGGTGTACGTTTCACCGGTGGTTCCGGCCTGGACACCCACCGACTCGCCCGCAAGATCGTCGATCGAGGCAAGATCCGAGTCCACGGGAACCAGCAGGGACTGCAGGGAATCGTAGTACGGCTCGGTGAACGCAATGTTCTCCGCGCGCTCCTCGGTGATCGTGATGGCGCTGGCACCGACGTCGCACTGGCCGGCCGCAAGCACCGCGCCACTGGCGAGGCCGTCGAAGCCGACGTCGACCACCTCAAGCTCGAGGTCCAGGCCGGTGGCGATGGCGCGCATCAGGTCCATGTCGAAGCCGACGTATTCGCCGTCCTCTTCATATTCGAATGGTGCGTAGGGGATGTCCGAGCATACGGTGAGCGCGCCCTCAGCAATCAGGCCGAGGCCCGAATCATCGGCGGCTGGCTCGTCGGAGCCACCGCAGGCGCTAAGTGCTAGCGCACCGATGGCCGCGATGGCGAGGGTCTTGGGAACGGATGAGCGCTTGGCAAACATGCAAATACCTCTTTGGTGGACGGGAAAACTTCGATTCAAATTCTAGCCGCATGGAGATGTGCATCACAGGCTACAGGTATTGCGTACTGGTAACCATCGGGACCTGACAGTACTGGGGACGGGGAATGCTACCGCCGGATGCCCAGGGCCTCGATCATGGGCCTGAACTTGCTCCACGATTCCGCCAGCTCAGCTGCGGCATTCGATGCAGCGACGATGCCACACCCCGCGTACATTCGCACCCGGGTTGGACTCTCGATTACCGCGCCGCGTAACGCGATGCCCCACTCACCATTGCCCCGGGCATCCATCCAGCCCACTGGCCCGGCATAGGGTCCGCGCTCCATATGCTCCAATTCCCGGATCAGGGCTCCCGCTACGGTCGTCGGTGTCCCACAGACCGCCGCAGTGGGGTGCAACGCCCCGACCAGGGCCAGCGACGTCGGTACGCTGCCATCGGCGCCCGGTTCCAGTTGCGCTGTGACATCGGAAGCCAAATGCCAGACGTTGGGTAGTTCGAGGACGAACGGCTCGCTGTGTGATGTCATGGTGCTGGTGAATGGCTCCAACTGGCCGGTCAGCGAGTCGATGGCGATCTGGTGCTCATGCAGTTGCTTCTCGGAGCCAGCGAGCACCCGCTGCGCGTAGTCCGGATCATCGGCCGGTGCATTGTTGCGGTCCAGGGTGCCGGCGAGGACCCTGGCCTGGGCCGTCGAGTTCTCAACTTTTATGAGCATTTCAGGTGTTGAACCGATCAGCCCGTCCACCGAGTAGGTCCAGCAGTCCGAGTACCTGACCGCCAGTTCGCGCAGCACCTGGGCGGTCGCCACCGGAGAACCGAGCTCGGCGACGACGTCACGCGCGAGCACCAACTTACTCAGCTCGCCGCTGCGAACGTGCTCGATCCCCTGCTCCACGGCGGTCATCCACTGCTCCTCGGAGAGAATTCCCGGGGTGAGCCGGTCAGCGGCGTCAGGAACACGTTCGATGGCCGTCTCGTCGAGGTATTCAGCCAGCGCCGCCTCGGCGGCGTCGGCGGTTACTTCCGCGCCTTCGTCGTCGGTGATGTAGGTCAGCCAGCTGTGACCATCGCGGCAGCCCACCACAATGCGCGGCACAATCAGCCGGGACTGATGCTGGGAGGTCTTGGAGAACGCAAACGAGCCGAAGGCCACCAGTCCGGAACCGGGAACGGCGAGCGGATTGTCGACGTCGGCGGCGTCGAGTTGGGTGCGCCACCACTCCTGGGCCTCAATGAACCGGTCGGGGCCCGCCGTCGTGAACCGGGCGCTTTCACCGAAGGCAACCAGGCCATCGCCGCGGCGCACCCAGGTGTGAACGTCATTGCGGGCAACATAGTCGAGCAGGCCGGTACTGTCGTCGAGCTGTCCCCGGGGAATGGTGATGCTGCGCAGACCGCGCACTGGTGTCAGCGGCGGCGCGACCGCGATGGAGGACGGAGTGCTCATGATTTCCAAGCCTACTCTTGCCCGGCAGTGGCAGGGACGGGCTGGCCGTGCCACCGCCGGAACCCGGTTGCCCGGAACCCGGTCGCCCGCGCCCCGATTATGGACCTGTCAATTGTTTGAGACAATACAAGGGTGAACCGTGCATCACTGGAAAAGCGTCCCGAAGAAGTTGCAGCCATGTTTGACGACGTGGCGCCCAAATACGACGTGGTCAACGACGTCCTGTCCCTCGGACAGACCCACCGCTGGCGTCGCATTGTGGTGGATGCGGTAGGAGCCGCGAAGGGCCAAAAGGTGCTCGACCTGGCCGCCGGAACCGGCACCTCCAGCGAGCCCTACGCAGACAACGGGGTGTACGTCGTCGCCTGCGATTTCTCCCTCGGCATGTTGCGGGTCGGCAAACGCCGTCGCCCGGACATTGATTTCATTGCCGGCGATGCCACCGATCTGCCGTTTGCCGACAACTCCTTTGACGCGACGACCATCTCCTTCGGGCTCCGTAACGTGCACCGTCCGCAGCAGGCGCTCGCGGAGATGCTGCGCGTCACCAAGCCCGGCGGAAAACTGGTGATCGCCGAGTTCTCACAACCAACCGTTCGACTGTGGCGCACCATGTACACGGAGTACCTGATGCGGGCATTGCCCGCGATTGCGACGAAGGTCAGTTCGAACCCGACCGCCTACGTGTATCTCGCGGAATCCATCAGGGCCTGGCCGGATCAGGATGCACTGGCTGGCTGGCTCACTGATGCCGGGTGGCAGGACGTGGCCTACCGCAATCTCAATGGCGGTATCGTCGCCGTCCATCGCGCGACCAAGCCCGCTGACACTGCTACAGCACCCGCACAGGCGCGCCTCAGCCGCCGCAGCACGCGGCCAGCAAACTAAGTGTCGGTACTGATTGTCGGGGCTGGCCCCGCTGGCTCAACCGCTGCCTACTACCTGGCGCGTGCCGGGGTAGACGTGACAGTGGTGGAAAAATCGGTCTTCCCGCGTGAGAAGGTCTGCGGAGACGGGTTCACGCCCCGCGCAGTCCGTGAGATCCAGCTGCTCGGCCTGCCCCATGAGGAGACGGCGGGATGGCGCCGCAACGTCGGGCTGCGGCTCAAAGCCGGCGGCCGCACCGTCGAGGTGCCCTGGCCGGAGCTAACCGACTTCCCCGATTACGGGCTGGTCCGCACCCGGTTCGGATTCGATGAACAACTAGCCGAACACGCTCGCGCGGCGGGCGCCATCATCCTTGAGGGTCACTCCGTCACCAGAGCGATCCGCAACGACGCCGGCCGGGTGACCGGCGTCGTCGTCAATATCCTGGACTCGTCCGGGCGTAAGACGGGGGAGACCCGGCAGTTTCACGCTGACACCGTCCTGGCGGCCGACGGCAACTCGACCCGGACGGCCGTCAGCCTGGGCTTGGCGAAGCGCGATGATCGCCCGCTCGGCGTCGCGGTACGCACCTACTTCACCAGTCCGCGCCATGAGGACCCCTGGATGGAAGGGTGGCTCGAGCTCCCCGACGCGACCGGCAAGCCGCTTCCCGGCTACGGCTGGGTCTTCGGTGTGGGGGATGGCACGTCCAATGTGGGCCTGGGTATCCTCAATTCCTCTGCCGAGTTCGGCAAGCTGGATTACAAGCAGGTGCTGCGGGACTGGACCGCCGGGATGCCCGCTGAGTGGGGTTTCGTTCCCGAGCAGCAGGTCGGCGAGATCCGCGGGGCCGCCCTGCCCATGGGCTTCAACCGGACACCCCACTACAGTCCGGGGATGCTGCTGCTCGGCGATGCCGGTGGAATGGTGTCCCCGTTCAACGGCGAGGGTATCTCCTACGCGATGGAGTCGGCCCGGTACGCTGCCGAGTTCATCATCAACGCCGAACAGGTCGGCTCAACCCTGGGCCGCGATCAGGTCCTGGCCGGTTACGCGCCACACATCAGAGGGCTGTGGGGGAGCCACTTCACCCTCGGCACCATCTTCGCTCAGCTGATCGGCAAGCCGGCCATTCTGCGGTTGGCGTTGCGGACCGGCATGCCGATCCCGGTGCTGATGCGCTTTGTGGTGCGGATGCTCGCCAACCTGACCGACTCCGGTGGCAAAGGTTTCGAGGACCGCGTCATTCACCTGCTGGAGCAGCTGGTGCCGGCCGTCAGCAACCAATCCCATCCGCGCGCGCGGACGCATGCCAGTTCCACGCGCTCTACTAGTTAGTCTTAGACAGTGACAGAATCTGCGAACCCCGGCTGGACCCGTGCTGGACACTCGCTGTCCGATGGCGCCGAGCTCGACACTGCCACCGGAGCCATTGCTACCGGTCTGCGGCTTCCGCCCGGATTTGCCTTGATCGCCGAGGATCCTCACCTTGGCCCCGCGGTCACCACCTGCCTGGCCAAGGTCGAGAAGCAGCTCCGGGAAGCCATCGCCAGCTCCGATCCGCTCGCCGATGCGACCAGCCGCCACCTCGTTGAAGCGGGCGGCAAACGCATCCGGCCGCTGTTGACCATTCTGGCGTCGCACCTCGGGGATGCCAGCCGCCCCGAGGTGGTGCAGGCCGCCGTCGTCGTCGAACTGACTCACCTGGCCACGCTCTATCACGACGACGTCATGGACTCGGCGCCGTACCGTCGTGGTGCGCCGACGGCCCACGAGGTGTGGGGTAACTCGGTAGCCATCCTGACCGGTGACCTGATCTTCGCCCGTGCCTCCATCCTGGTGTCGGAGCTGGGCGGCCGGGCCCTGGGGATCCAGGCGCGGACTTTTGAACGGCTCTGCCTGGGACAGCTTCACGAGACGGTCGGGCCCCGCGAGGACGAAGATCCGGTGGAGCACTACCTGTCGGTCATCGCAGACAAGACCGGGTCGCTGGTTGCGGCGTCGGGTCAGCTCGGCGCGCTGTTCGGCCAGGCCTCGCAGTCGGTCATCGACGTCATGCTGTCCTACGGCGAGAAGGTGGGGGTGGCGTTCCAGCTCGCCGACGACGTCATCGACGTCACTGGCGTCAAGGTCACTTCCGGCAAGTCACCAGGCACCGACCTGCGCGAGGGCGTCCCGACGCTGCCGATTCTGCTGATCCGCCAGGCCGCTGCTGCCGGGGACCCTTCGGCCGCCCATGTTGTCGACCTGGTCGATGGGGACCTCACCTCGGACGAGTCGCTCGCTACCGCCGTCGCTGCCGTCAGTACCCACCCGGCAACCCAGGACGCCTGGAAGGTCGCTCAGCAGTGGGCCGACGACGCCGTCGCCGCCCTCGAACCACTGCCGGAAAGCATCGTCAAGCAGGCGCTGACCGCTTTCGCCCAGGCCGTCGTCACCCGGGACGTCTAGCCCCGGCTCCTCTTGTCGACCTGACCTGCGCCAATTAGGACCCGACGACGTGTTGGCGCTGCTCGCCCAGACCGTCAATGCCGATCGTCATAATGTCTCCGGCCGCCAGGTAGGGGAAACGGCCGGACAGGGCAACACCCTCGGGGGTGCCGGTGTTCACCACGTCACCGGGATCCAGGGCCATGTACTGGGAGAGGTTGTGAATGATCTCGGCGACGCTGAACACCATGTCAGCTGTCGTGGAATCCTGTCTGGGGTCACCGTTGACGGTTGAGTAGAGCCGGAGTGCCTGCGGATCCGCGACGTCGGCGACCGGCACCAAGGCTGGTCCCATCGGGTTGAAGGTCGGCGCGCACTTGCCCTTGGACCACTGGCCTCCCGAGTGCCCGATCTGGTAGTCGCGTTCCGAGACATCGTTGCTGATCGTGAACCCGGCGATACAGTCGAGGGCCTCCTCGACGCTGGACAGGTAGGACGCCCGCTTGCCGATGACCACGGCAAGCTCCACCTCCCAATCAACTTTCTGGGCGCCCGGCGGGATGACGACGTCGTCGTTCGGCCCGACGACCGTATTGGGATGCTTGAAGAAGATGATCGGGGCCTTGGGCGGCTGGTCGCCGGTCTCGGCAGCGTGCGCCGCATAGTTCTGGCCCACGCAGACGACGGCGCCAATACCCGTCAGCGGAGCTCCCACCCGCATCGCTGCGGCCCCCTCAAGCGGTGGAAGGGTGCCGGCAGCCAATGCATCACGCACCCGGCCGATGCCGTCCTCCCCGAGGAACACGCCGTTAATGTCGGCGGTCAGTCCGCGCAGGTCATAGGTTTCCCCGTCCTGGCGCACCGCAGGGATTTCCCGGCCGGACTCGCCCAATCTCATCAGTTCCATTTTAAGTCTCCTTTTTGTCGCGTTGTAAACAGGTGGTCTAGGCATCAGAGCGGAGCAGCAGAGAATGCATCCCGCCGTCGACAGTCAGGGAACTTCCGGTTGTGGAGCCATTGGCCGGGTCGGCCAGGAAGAGGATTGATGATGCCACCTCTTCGGCGGACACCAACCGACCATGCGGCTGGCGGGCTTCCAGCGCCTGGCGCTCAGCGGCGGGATCCGTCGCAGCTGCAAGTAACCTGCCAACCCATGGGGTGTCTGCGGTGCCGGGATTGACGCAGTTGACCCTGATGTTGTCCCGCATATGATCCGCTGCCATTGCTCGGGTGAGCGCGGCCACTGCCCCTTTGCTCGCAGAGTAGAGCGCCCGTTGCGGCAGGCCATGGGTCGCTGCCACCGAAGCGGTGTTGACGATGGCTGCGGAAGCCGATTCCCTGAGGTAGGGGAGTGCCGCCCGTGACACCCGGGCGATCCCAACAACGTTGATGTTCAACACGCGGAGCCACTCGTCGTCAGCATTGTCGGCCACAGTCCCGGCTGCGCCTATCCCCGCATTATTGACGACGATGTCGATGCCCCCGAGCTCACTGGCCACCGACGCCACTGCCGAGTTAACCGAAGCGCTGTCACCGATGTCGCAGGTGAAACCGACGACGCCGTCAGGCAGATTGTCGGGCTGCAGGTCAAGCACAGCGACCCGGGCACCGCGGGCCACCAGCTCGGCGGTGACCGCGGCACCTATTCCAGACGCTCCGCCGGTCACGAGAGCGCGCACGCCATTGAAAGTGTTTGCCATGGTTGTCCTTATTCTTCGTTGAATGGATGGTCAGCAGAGCTTGGCTGGCGGCGGAACTCTCAGCTCGGAATCTTCCTGAGAGAAGGCTTCCGCGAAGCGGTGGTACGCACCGATCAAATGTCGATGCATGGCCGATTCCGCAGCGTCGGGGTCGCACAGTGCGATGGCATCAACGATCGCTCGGTGTTCCTCCACTGTGCTGGTTCCCTGATAATCGGCTGGATGGAGACGGAAAAGGTGTAGGTGGCAGTGAGTCGCTCGGTAGGCATGCAGGGCGAACTCGTTGCTGCTGGCCAAAAGGATCCGATCATGAAACATGGTGTCGTGCGCTACCAGCTGGTGACGAATACTGCCGTCGGTTGATGCGCCGGCCTCGAACTCGTCAAGGGATGCGTGAAGGATGCGCGCCGGGTTGCTGAGACGATTGACGGCGGCCGCCCGTGCCGCCCACGGTTCGATCAGCAGACGAAATTCAAACAACTCCCGAAGTTCTGCTGTCTCAAGTAGCGCCGTCGTGCGGTAACCCTTGCCGGGTGTCTTGACGATCAACCGGTCGCCCTCAAGCTGACTCAAGGCCTCACGAATGGGAGTCTGAGACACACCGAGCTCCCGAACAAGAGCATCAATGTTTATTTTGGCGTCCGGCGGGAGCTGCAGGTCCAGGATCTTCGCTCGAAGTCTCCAATACACGTGTGCCCCGGATCTCCCGCGGTGTTCAACGTCCGAGGAGGAAAAACTGGTCATCTCCCACCAGCCGGGTGAGTGTTTCGTTGAGCGAGGATGTAGCTGAGTTGGCTGCCGATTCCAAACTTCCACGGGTCCAGATCTTCAGTGGGTTTCACCATGTTGGTCAGTTTACCCAGCCGATCGCTACCGATTTCCACGACATCGCCGGCCTTGTGGGTGAATCCCATCCCCGGTGTTTCGCGGTCCTCATTGGGAGCGAACAATGTCCCGGTAAATAGCACGAACCCGTCGGGATACTGATGATGCTTGCCGTAGGCCGCACCGACAAGTTCCTCGAACGGGCGGCTGAGCCGTTGAACGCTGTTGGTTCCGGTCAGGACATACCCATCGGCCCCGCGAACCGTGAGCTGGATGCTCTCGTGGCGTGCGTCGTCGAGCGTGTAAGAATCGTTGAACAATCTCACGAAAGGACCCAGCGCTGCCGAGCCATTATTGTCCTTCGCCATGCCGAGCAACAGGGCGCTGCGGCCTTCGACATCGCGAAGGTTGACGTCGTTGCCGAGGGTGCAGCCGCGGATACGGCCCTGGTTGTCCACCACGAGTACCAGTTCTGGCTCGGGGTTATTCCAGGAAGAAAACCCCGGGATACCGATGTCAGCCCCGGTGCCAACTGCGGATAGGACCGGGGCCTTGGTGAAGACCTCGGGATCCGGTCCAATGCCGACTTCCAGGTACTGGGACCAGAATCCCTCGCGCACCAGTACCGCCTTCACCCGGGAAGCCTCGACGGATCCTGGACGGAGTCCTTCAAGACTCCCACCGAGAGCATCCAGCACCAGCGTGCGCATCTGTTCGGCCAGCGTGAAGTCACCCGCGCAGCGTTCCTCAATGACGCGTTCGATCATGCTGTCGACGAACGTGACACCGCAGGCTTTAAGAGCCTGGAGATCTACTGGTGCCAGCAGAGATGGTGAGGCACCGCTCATCGAGTCAGGATCAGCCTTCTCGAAGGTCGCGCTGATGACCTCGGCGAGGTTCCAGCGTTGCGCATCCGACTGACGGACGTGCTCGAGGAGCATAGTCGTATCTTCACGATTCAGGAGGTCAGATACCGTCGTGGCAAAGTCGAACAAATCGACGACCGTGTCACCATCCACCATGATCGGGCGTGGCCCCCCGGTCGCTGGGTCCCAGAGGCGTCCAACCAGGAGGGCGGCGCTAGCGTCCTCGGGCAGCAAGCCGCTCATCCTTCAACGCTCCCGGACTGGGACTGGGACTGTGCGACGACGACGTTGCCGTCGACGCGGCGGGCAACGTTCCACGGGTTTGCCTCTTGGAGGGGGACGGGTAGCTCACGGTCGGGCAAGTCCTGGTAGGCGACGGGCCGGGTGAAGCGACCGATCGCTGCGGTCCCCACGGACGTGGTGTGGGAGGTGGTGGCCGGGTATGGCCCACCATGCTGTTGTGCGTACGAGACGGTCACCCCCGTCGGCCACCCATTCCAAAGCACCCGGCCCGCTATACCGGTGACCGCGTCGATGAGCGACGCAGCATCGTCGGCGTCGTCCGCATGGATAGACGCCGTCAACTGACCCTCCATCAGAACTGCCAGGCCCGGCAATTCCTCCGGTTGCTGATACCGAACCACTAGGGTGGCCGGTCCAAACATCTCCAGGTGCAGGATTTCAGGATTTGCAGCGACCACTGTGCTGTCAGTAAGCAGAACGGTAGGAGCAGGTACCAGGTCATCCGATCCGGGAATCAGGGCGGTGACTCCATCGTGGGCGGCCGCCTCATCACGAGCGTGACCGAAGGATTCGCGCAGTCCAGGCGTGAGAAGCTCGCTCAACGCTGCATGTCCCAACTCCGGTTCGAGCACGCCGCGGAGGTCCTCCTCTGAATAAGTGTCAGGAACAAACAGCACCCCTGGTTTGGTGCAGAACTGTCCCATCCCGGCGGTGAACGATGCGGCATAGCCGGTGAGGATTGACTGCGAACGGCTTTCCCACGCTTGGGGGAGCACGAAGACCGGATTGATGCTGCCGAGCTCGCCGTAGAACGGGATGGGTTCCGGCCGTGAGCTGGCCCTGTTGAAAAGCGCGCGCCCGCCAGCCGTGGACCCGGTGAAGCCAATAGCCTTCACCAGCGAATGGTCCACCAGTGCCTCGGCCGCGGTTCTGCCCTCGATCACCGAAAACAGGTGGTCTGGCGAGCCGCTCTCCCGGAGAGCTTCGGTGACGATCTCGGCTGTTCGCACGGCGAGCGTTCTATGCCCTCCATGGATCTTGTGAAGAACCGCGCATCCAGCCGCCAACGCCGAGGCGGAGTCTCCGCCGATCACACTAAAGGCGAACGGAAAGTTGGACGCACCGAACACTCCGACTACCCCCAGGGGAACATTGACCCGGCGGATGTCAGGTCGAGGGCCCATGCCCCAGTCAGCATCGGCATGGTCGATCGTCGCATCTAATGGAATGCCAGCGATGACCTCTTCGGCAAAAAGGTCTAGTTGGAACGCGGTGCGTTTGAGTTCGCCTTGAAGCCTGGCGGGTGCCAGGTGCGTGTCGGCCTGACCAAGCTCAACGAGTTCGCCGGCGTGGGCCCGTAGTGCAGCAGCGACAGCGGTCAATCTGTTGGCTCTGAGGGAGGGGGCCTCAGTAGCAACGTGCAAGAAGGCTTGATGCGCAGCCCGGGCCGCGTGGTCGACGTCCTCGGTGGTGACTGCGATGGGGAGGGTGATAGCGGTCATGGTTCTCCTTCGGGTGGATCTGCAGATCAGCGTGCGTTGAGTTCCTGCCAGCCAGCGCCGGCAGGGAAGGTCCACCGAGTGGTCGAGGCGTCCAGCATCTCAGCACCCACACCCGGACGCTTCGGCGCCTGATAGCGTCCACCGGTCACGATGACGGGCTCAGCGAAGTGCTCGTGAAGGTGATCAACGAACTCGATGACTCGGTCTTCCATGGTTCCGGTAATTGCTGCGTAGTCGAAGAATGAGAAGTGCTGCACCAGTTCGCACAGGCCCACACCACCCGCGTGTGGGCACACCGGGGTCTCGAACTTTGCTGCGAGCAGGAGATTGGCGATGTTTTCGTTCACACCCGCGACGCGAGTCGAGTCGATCTGCATGATGTCGATGGCACCGGCCTGAAGCAGCTGCTTGAAGATGATCCGGCTTTGCACCGCCTCGCCCGTCGCCACCTTGACCGGGTGGACAGCCTTCCGGATGGCGGCGTGGGCCAGGATGTCGTCGGTGCTGGTGGGTTCCTCTATCCAGTACGGGTTGAAGTCCTGCAGCTGGTTGACCCAGTCAATAGCATCCTGTTCTTCCCACCGCTGATTGGCGTCGATAGCGATCCGGACGTTCGGGCCAACTGCTTCCCGGGCGAGCGACAGGCGACGTCGATCATCGGCAATGCTCCCGGCAACCTTCAGCTTGATCATGCCGAATCCATCAGCCACTGCTTCCTTGGATAAACGCACAAGCTTCTCGTCGCTATACCCCAGCCAGCCAGGGGTAGTGGTGTACGCCGGATAGCCGTTCTGCCTGAGCTCGGCGATCCGTTCCTGCTTGCCCTCCTGTCCACGCTGAAGAAGGTCGGTGGCGTCCTGCGGGGTCAGGGCGTTGGATATGTGGGTGAAGTCAACGGCGCTGACCAGTTCCTCGACCTGCATCTCACTGAGCAAGAGCCAGAGGGGTTTGTTCTCTCGGCGTGCGCGGATGTCCCAGAGAGCGTTGATCAGGCCTCCGCAGGCCATGTGGGAAACACCCTTCTCGGGACCGAGCCAGCGCATCTGCGAATCGTGGATCAGCCGTTTGGAGGCGTCGCCGAGGTTGTTGACCAGCTCATCGGTGTCCTGGCCGATCAAAAGCGCCCCATAGCTGTCCATGGCGGCAGTGATGATCTCGTTGCCTCGCCCACAGGTGAAGACCAGACCGTAGCCCCGCTCGCCGGAGTCTGTCACCACTTCAACGTAGGCGGCTGAATAGTCAGGGTCGACATTGACGGCGTCCGACCCTGACAGGTCCAGGGATGTTGGAAAGCGCACATCGGACGTGCGCACTGAGGTGATGCGGGACATAGGAACTCCTAAAGGTTCAGGTCTTGCAGACAGTTGGGGTTAGAGGAAGCCCAGTAGCGTGGGCAATCCAACGGTGAGCGCCGGGACAAAGGTTATGACGAGCAGAGTGGCGACCATGGGGATGAAGAAGGGAAGAATTCCCTTGATAACCGTCGGCACTGGTATGCGGGTGACGCTCGACAGGACGAAAAGCACCAGCCCCACAGGGGGCGTGATCAGCCCGATGAGGAGGTTGAAGATGACCATAATGCCGAGGTGGATCGGATCGATACCGAAGGTTTCCGCGACGGGAAGCAAAACCGGTACGAGAATCAGGATTGCTGCCGTGGGCTCCAGAACACAGCCAACAATCAGCAACAGGACGTTGACCAGGATCAGGAACACAATGGGCTGATCGGTGATCTGCAGGATGAGGTTTGCTGCCACCTGGGGTGCCTGTTCACGAGCCAGCACCCACCCGAACAACGCAGCGGCAGCCACGATCAGGAGCACTGAGCCGGAAGTTTCCACCGTCGTTAGCAGGGTACGGTACAGCTTCCGCCAGGTGAGCGCGCGGTACACAATGGCGAGGATGAAGATGTAAACGACGCCGATCCCACTAGCTTCGGTGGGGGTAAACACGCCGCTGAGGATGCCGCCCAGAATGACAACCGCCGATCCCATTGCTGGAAGAGCTGCAAGCGTGGTGCGGCCACGCACTTTCCAGGTCGACTTTGGCAGGCGCAGATGGTTCTGCTTCCGCATAAGAATCCAGACCGTGAAACAGAGGGCTGATACCAGCACCAGAGCGGGCAGGATGCCAGCCATAAAAAGGGCCCCCACAGAAACCCCGGCGGTGACTGCGTAGATGACCGCCGGAATGCTCGGCGGAATCATGGGTGCGATGAGACTCGAAGCGCCAGTCACCCCCAGCGCAAATTCACGGGAGTAGCCGCGCTGAACCATAGCTGGAACTTGCACCCGCCCCATGGCAGCGGCATCGGCAATAGCTGCACCGCTCATCCACGAAAAACCAAAACTCGTCGCCACGTTGACGTAGCCAAGGCTGCCACGGAGATGCCCGATACCCGCGACGGCTGCATCGTAGAGCTTGTCGGTCACCCCGGATACATTGGCAAGGTTCCCGAGGAGGATGAACATGGGGACGGCGAGGATAGCAAAGCTATCGACACCGGAAACAGTCTGCTGGACCGCTGTACCAATCCGTGCGGTCGGGTCCATGATGACGTAGGCCACTGACGGGATCAGAAGAGCGAAGGAGACGGGCACGCGCAGGGCGAGCAGCACCAGCAGAGCGATGAGCATGATGAGAAGGGTCATATCGTGTCCTAGGCCGCTTCCCGTTCGAGGTTCTCCATGGCATCGGGGACAACTTCGGGGTGGCGGATGTTGAGGAAAATGTGCAGGGCAGCATGCAGGAAAATCAGCGCAAAACCGGTGACGGCCGCAAAGTAGACCACACTCATTGGCAGGCCCGTAGCGGGAGCCTGGAGCCGGTTGGCGCCGGATGCAAACTCGGCCCCCGCGACGGCCAGCACGCCAGCGGTGACCAGGACGGTAAGAAGGGCGAACGTATCCAGGACGATCGTTCCGGTTCGACCCAACTTGCTGGCCAAGAGATCCACGGCGATGTGAATCCGCCGTGCCATGACAAAACCGGCAGAGACGAACGTGAACCAGAGCAGCATGAACCTGGCTAGTTCCTCAGTCCAGCTAAACGGTGTATTGAACACATAACGGCTCACCACCTGCAGCATGATCAGGCCGAGCAAGGACACCAGGAGCGTGCAACACGCGATCCGTTCAACATTCACCAAGCCCCGGTAGAGCTTGCTGCGCTGTTCGGCAAAGTCCGGCAGATCGGGTTCGTGAGGAACATGGGCCCCGGTGGCAATGTTGTTTTCGTTAGGGGCGCCAGCCCTGGAAGAGTCTGAACTCATCGGGCGTCCTTGATTTCTCGATACAGCTCACCCCAGGGCTGCTGCAGGAGTGCTTCCTCGGCGGCGGCGGCGAAGGACTCGCGGTCGACGTCCTCGTTCACCTGAATCCCGTTGCCCGCGCGCCATTCGTCGAGGATGCCCTCTTCCTGCTCCTCGATGCACACGCGAGTGTCATCGGCGGCGACAGCCATCGCGCCCTCTAGTGCTTCACGTTCGTCATCGGTCAAACCCTCGTAGACGGTGCGTCCGGTGGTGATCATGACCCCCTGGATCATGTGTCCGGTGAGGTTGATGTAGTCCTGAACCTCATTGAACTTGGCCGTTGAGATGGTTGGGATGGGGTTTTCCTGGGCGTCAATGACTCCCTGCTGCAGGGCGAGGTAAACCTCGTCCAGTGCCATCGGTGTGGCGGTGCCGCCCATAGCCGCGATGTTCTCGAGGTACAGCGGTGCGTTAGGGGTACGGATCTTCAGACCGTTGAAGTCAGCAGACTCACTGATCTCCGTGTTGGCGGTTACGTGACGGGTACCGTAATACCAGCTTGAGAGAACACGGATGTCAGAGCTTTCATAGAGGTTATCGAAGACGGTTGCCATGGATTCGCCCTCGACGGTTTCCTCGAAGTGGTCGACGTCTTCAAACAGGTAGGCGCCGTCAAGCACAGCCGCATCCTCTTCCCACACGCCGAGGAAGGACGGGCCAGCGATCGCCATGTCCAGCGCGCCAGAGGCTACTTGTTCCAGGGACTCTGACTCGTTGCCGAGCTGGGCTGCAGGGAAACTCTCGATCTGAATACCGCTACCCTCTAGTTCCTCCTTGAGCGCTGCGACACCGCATTCTTCTACAGGGTGCCCTGCTTCGTAGACATGGGCAAGGCGCAGTGTCTTGGCATCAGTATCGGCCTGGCCTACCTCGTCGCGGTCCACGGGTGTGCCGACGTTACATCCTGACAGTAGGAGCGCTGCGCAGGCAGCGAGACCGATCGTGGCGGTGGAACGACGACGGCTGGTGGGCGTGGAGTTTTCGAGCTTCATTGCTGGATTCCTTCCGGGAATACTTCGTTGTGGGTATGGATTAGATGTTGATGTTCAGAGAAAGTTTGAGTGCCAGTTCACGAAGTTGTTCCGCTGTGGATACGGGAAGGCGGACCGAGGTGGCGGCCGCACCCTCCTTGCTACGCTCTGGATCGCCAGGAGCGTGTATCTCACGGCTCGCCGGACCGGCGTCACGGACCCGTTGCTGGAGGTCTGCAACTCTTGCTTCGGTGTGACTGCGGCTCGTGAACGCCTCGGCGTTGATACCCACGATGAGGTGTCCGTTATTCATCCGCGATGATGGACTGGACCAGATGTCAACGGTCTCGTAGGCGTAGGTAGCTGCCGTCAATGAGGAGGCGAAGGCTTCCAGAAGCACTGAAACAGCCGATCCCTTGTGGTTACCAAAAGGAATCATCGAGCCGGCGGCGGCTTCGTCGGGATCGGTAGTGGGGTTTCCATCGGTATCGACAGCCCAGCCTTCTGGAAGCTGCTGTCCCTCGTTTCGAGCGGCGATCACTTTGCCATAGGCCCCATTGCTGGTGGCCAGGTCAGCGGTGAGGGGCCAGTCGGCGGAGGCGGGCGCCCCGAGCGTCAGCGGGTTTGTTCCCAATACTTTGGTCGTGCCGCCATGGGGTGCCACGACGGGGCCGGTGGAGGAGGTGATGAAGGAGAGAAATCCGGCTGAGGCCATCTGGTCACTCCAAAAGGCACCGGCGCCATAGTGACTGCTGTTCTGCACAGCAACAGCCGCGATCCCCTGGACTCGACCCATTTCGAGGACCTTGTCGACGGCCGATTGCATGGCTACCTGGCCCAGTGCGGCGTCGGCGTCGAGCACGGCCACCGCATTGGCCTTCGAAGAGTAGGACAGGGTCGGTGTTGGGTTGATCCCGCCGAGTCGGATCGCTTCCGCGTAAAGGGGGAGACGCAACAGTCCGTGCGAGAAGATACCTCGCTGGTCTGCCTGGACAAGTGATCGAGCGGTGAGGTCAGCGTCGTCGGACGGAACACCGGAGGACACGAGGATCGAAACGGCGAGCCGGTGAAGATCTGTAACAGCAAAGCTTTGATGGGTCTGCAACATCGAGCACCTTTAATATAGGAATTACACAAATCCTATATCAGGTGTGCTCGGGGTCACAAGGGTATGTCAGAAATTTCTGTCAATTGCTGGATGGTGGGGTCTTCGGGCAGGGAAATCCGCCGGTGCCGCGCAGGTTGCCCCAGGTAGTGGACCGGAAATCGGCGGGCAACCGTTGTGCCGGGCCGGGATACGCATGTGGGACTTCGCAACTCGGGGAAATCAGCACAGCCAAGGAGGCACGAAGGCGCGGCATGACAGCGCAGCGCCGTGCACGCTATAGGCAGGCGCGCAGCTCGGCTGCCTTCCTGGCCCGCACCTCAGGATCAACGACGGGTCGCTTCGGGGTGAAGTAGAAACCGTCGTCGTGCCAGCGGGGGAGCACATGCTGGTGATAGTGCCAGACATGTTGGCTGCCGGCCGGCTCATTATGCTGGCGGGTGGAGATGCCGTCAGGTGACCAGGCCCGCTTGATGGCGACCGCCATGTCGCGGGTGACGATCATGATGCGGGCGGCGACGTCGTCGGGCAGCTCATAGAGCAACTCGAAGTGGGCCCGGGGAGTCACCAACACGTGGCCGGGTTGCGGGTCGAAGCCGTGGGAGGCAATGAACGCCAACACCAGGTCATCTGAGTAGATCAGGTCGCCGGGCTCGCACAGGTTTTTTGGGTTTGCGAAATCCCCGGCGGCGAGGTCGCAGAAGGGGCACCGGTAATTGTCAGGAGCATGCCGCACCCACTCGGTCACTCCTCGACCGCGTCTTCCTCGAACACCCACTCGAACATGTCGAGAACGTATTCGCTGAACGTGCCCTCTTCACTCTTCCAGGTACCGCGAGCGTTGTTCCGACGCCAAATGATGGGATCGGGGACATCCAACTGATCCACCCTGATACCCCAGGTGTACTTTTCCTCTTCGTCTTCGAGGAAAAGCAGGTGTCCGTCCTCGATCGTGAGCTCATCGGGATCCCAGAAGAAGTGGTAAGCCTCCATGATGTCTTCGACGGCCCCGACGGCGAGGTAGAAGTCGCGCAGAGCGAGGGGAAGATCGAAATCCTGGTCCTCCATGAGGTCCTGAAGTTCTTCCTTCGACAGGCCATCTTCCGCCGACCACTGGTCATCGAAGTACGCCGGAACCAGGGCACGGAATTTGTCCAGGAATAGCTCAGTCAATTGAAACTCCAGGGGTGGGATTGGGGGATACATCCATCCTAGCCCCCACAGTGCGGTGGCTTATGCAGTGCCCGAGCGCTTCCAGCCCAGGACTGCCAGCGGCGCCCGCCAGCTGAAGCGCCATGCGAGGACCCGGAGGGTGAAGACCAATGCAGCGACGACGCCGCCGGTCGCCACATTGAACCAGCCGTTGCTGACCAGCAGGGTGGTCAGACCGGCCCCGAGCATGGCCGGAAGCGCGTAAATGTCCCGGGGATCGAAGAGTTGGGGCACCTCATTGGCCACCACGTCACGTAGCAGGCCACCGCCAACTGCCGTGGTCACGCCGAGGAGGATACCCGCCACCGGGTGAAGCCCGAACTCCAGCGCTTTCACCGTGCCGGTGATGCAGAACAGGCCCAGGCCGGCGGCGTCGAACACCACCAGCAGGTTGCTGACCCGTTCGACGCCGGAGAAAAGGAAATACACCAGCAGGGTCGCGAGCACCGGTGGGAGCAAGTAGAAGGGATTGGAGAAGGCCGCAGGGACCGTATCGATGATCAGGTCCCGAGCCACCCCGCCGCCCAATCCGGCGAGGGAGGCCAGCAGCAGGGAACCCACCAGATCAAAGCCTTTGCGTGCGGCAAGGAGAGAGCCGGACACCGCGAAGAAGAAGACCCCGAGCAAATCGATCATCAGGGCAACGTCGACGGCGTTGGTCATGGGTTCCTCACTGTCCGGGGTGCGCGTGGTTGGTCCGTGCCAGCTGCAATCCCGGCCAGTCTGAGTTTACCCAGCACAGGCTCCCAATGTGGAGTCAAATGGCGTTGCCCCGACTGATTGGAGCTAGCGTATCCGCCGGGCCAGGCCGGGGTAGTCGACCACCACGCCGTCGTCGTCGACAGTCAGCTCGGCAGTGAATCCGCGGTTGCCGGAGCTATACAACACCATCGCAGGACTGTCGGGCCGCGCCGGTCGCACATGGCTGTACACCTGAGCGCTGGGGATTACCCGCAGGCTCGGCACCTCAACCCACGCCATGGTGAGTTCGGTTTCGTCTGCCGGCGCGTCGTCGTCCGAGACCAGGTTGAGTCGGAGGATCGGCATCGTGTTGGTCACCGGGCACAAGCCCAGATCGCAATCCAGCGCAGCGGCCAGTCCATCGGGATCCGTGATCCCGGGCGGGGGGAGATCGACGGCACCGGAGCTCTGCGTATCGCTGGACCAGTGGCCGTCCTCCGATCTCACCAGTTCCAGGTGACGGCTCCACCCCTGGCCATGGACGGTGACGGTGAGCCGCTGGGTCACCCATCCCGACGTCGTGGCGAGCGCCCAGCTCACCGCATAATCTGTGGTCCTGGAGGTGCCGTGAGCGGTAAGCCGGTCGGATTCGAGGTTGATGGTGGCCGTGTCCAGCCGGCCGGGGTCGTCCTCGCCCTGCCAGCTGTGCTGGAGGCTGGTGTGCGATGGGTTTGCCATCCTCATACCCTATGGACCGGCGCACCCCAGCGCCAGGCCCCGTGCCAGACCCTGTCGCTAGAATCAGGGCGAGCTCCAAGGCCAGCCCGGGGCCGGGCTCGTGGCAAAGTTGAGCTTATGAGCCCTACCCCCCAGTCGGCCGCCGAACCTGCAGCGAGCGCACCCATGAGAGTCGTCAACGCCTTGCTGGGTTGGACTTCGACGAAACGGCACTACAACTCGCTCGAATGGATGCGGGCCCGGTACCTGCAGCGCGCCTACCCCACTCCGGCGCCGTTGCCCCGAGCCCTGCGGCGGCTTTGCACCGTCGAGGAGCTGGCGGTCGACGGCGTCCGCACCCTCACCCTACGTCCCCGGTCGGCGGGCCCCGGACGCCACATCATCTACACCCATGGTGGGACCTACATCAACGAACTGGCCCGCCCGCACTGGTGGATCATTGCAGCGCTCATCAGGGCCACCGGGGCAACGGTGACTGTGCCGCTCTACCGGTTGGCGCCCGAACACAGCTTCAGGGAAACCTACGACTATCTCGCCGCCGTCTACGAACTGGTGCTCTCAACAACGAGCGCCGACGACGTCGTCCTGGCCGGGGATTCGGCGGGCGGCGGGTTGGCGGTCGGCCAGGCCTTGCACTTCGCGGCTCTCGGCCTGCCACAGCCGGGCCACCTGATCCTCTTCTCGCCCTGGCTGGACGTCACAGGCACAAACCCAGCCATTCCGCAGTACGACCGGGTCGATCCCATGCTTGCGGTTCCAGGCGCAGTCGAGGCGGGAAAATGGTGGGCGGCAGGCGAGGACCCCAAACATCAGCTGCTGAGCCCGATCTTCGCCCCGCCCGCCGCATTGGCTGAGCTCCCGCCCGTGACGCTCTATCAGGGGAGCCGGGACATCTGCATGGCCGACGCCATCGCGTTCGATCGGGTGATGCGTGACACCGGCCGCGTCATAGCGTTCAACCGGTACCCGGGTGCCTTCCACGTATTTGTGGGGCTCCCCTGGCTGCGTGAGTCGCGGGCGGTGTTCGACGATATCCGCCGGACAATGGCAGCCCCTGAAACTGTGGAAGCAGATAGACCACAGCAGCCATAGACGCGCTGCCTGCGAGGGTCTACAGTGAGTGTACTGCCCCAGACCCCGGCGCCGTGTTGAGTGGAAAAACATTCCATGGAAGTATCCGGACGGGGCAGATTTCTTTTAACATCTCTCGCTGCGAAAAGGTTCTTCCCTCTGGACGTTCTTTACTCATCCGGTTCCAACTCACAAGCTGAGGCAGCGCAGCGAATCCTCAAGATCGTCGGTATTTCGGGGAGGTATATGAGTAATGAGTTCTGAGACAGTCAAACGACGCTTGGAAGGTGACCATATGGTAGCTAAACCGCGGTCAGTGAGTCGGATAGGTACATCGGCTAACTGACGGCAACCTGACAACGCATTTTCAGTTAAAGTGCACTATGCATGCCTGACGCCTGCCTGACGCCTGCCTGCGACTGCTACGGGCTGGCTACAGCGACAACGACCGATCGACAATCTGGGTCGCCGTGTCGTGCAACGTGAGGTGGTTCCGGCGGGCATGGTTGCGGATCCGGGTAAACGATTCATGCATATCGACATTGCTCAACTGGGCCACCACGCCCTTGGCTTGTTCAATCAGGATCCTGCTGGTCAGGGCGCGCTGGAGCTGATCATTGATGACCCCGGCTTCGCGTACCGCGCGCTCCTGCAGAATACTGATCGTGGCAACGTCGGCGAGTGCCTGCCCAATCGCTGCATCTTCCACGGACAGTGCGCCAGCATCCACACCAAAAAGGTTGAGGGCACCGATTGTCCTGCCTCGTATCCGCATGGGGATGGCATGTACCGAACGAAATCCCTGTGACAGGGCTGCCTGCTTGAAATCGGGCCAACGGTCACCGAGGTCGGCAATATTGTCAACCGTGACAACTTTTCCGGTCTGGAAAGCCTCGACGCAGGGTCCAGCGCCAGCTTCGCGCTGCAGTACCTCGACCAGCTGGCTTTCCTCGCTGGTGGACGCCAGGACCTGGAGCTCGCCGTGCTGGTCCACGAGCAATAGCCCGGCCGCAGTCGCGTTGAGAATGTCGATCGACTCCTCCACGAGAGCATGGAGAAGATCAAGAACGTCGTAGTCGTCGACCAGCGTGTCAGCGATCTTTACGAAAGCAGCGCTGACGCGTTCTGCGCGGGTCGAAGTCACCATGAATAGAGTTTACTCCGCTATTGAGGTTTCGGCGTAAAGTCCAGCCGGCGTTCGATAACCGCAGCTGCTACCTCTTTTAATTGGAGCCCCTCGGCGAAGGCGTATCCCCGCAACAGAAGGAGAGCGTCAGTGGCTGTGATGTTCGCCTGCGCCAGGACCATTCCGGTGGCTTGGTGAATCTCGCGGCGCGATAGTGAGGTGTCGTCATTGCCCCCAAACGATTCGTCGTGGCCGGGTTCCCTGGACAACATCCGACGCAGCAACCTCCACGAGGTTTGATCGGTGAGGACCGCCGCCGCCGCAGCGTTCGCTCCGCTGAGCTTGCCTGGGTTCGTCCGGTACAGCTCGACGACTCCAATATCGATCGCGCCAAGAACAAGGGGAAAGACGAACATCGCCTTCACCTCTGTGGCACGGACCGCGTTACCGAAAACAGGCCACCGGGTGTGCAAGTTTTCTGCGGTATCCGGGACCAGTACCGGGACTCGACTTGAGGCTGCTTCCCAGCGGGGACCCTCCCCAAGTTCGAACTGCAACTCATCGAGCCTGCGCGCAATGTCATCACTGCAGCAGATCGTTTCCTGAACGGCTCCGCCGAAAACCGAGATGGCAGCACCAGTGATTGGGAGTTCCGTAAGGTACGGGGTGCACAGGGTCGCACCGTTGCTGTTTGCTGTGGAAATGCACCGCTCAACCATAAGTCCCTGTCGTTCTTGCCGCGCCGCCAGCTGGCCGGGCGGTTCTCAGCCGAGCGGCAATCCCAGGTAGCGGGACGCCGGCAGTTATTAGGATAGACGATTCGCTGGTCGACTCCGAAGAATTGAACAGGTCCTGATCTCCCGCAAATATTAGCGGTGGTCGACTGCTCTCCCTTTCCATGGGACTGGACTACCAGATGGAGCTCCACCCGGGTGGGTTGACAACCGAATCACTCGCCCGTTATGTCGTCGACCGGGGCCGGTGACACCGTACTATTGCGCCATGGCAGCCGAGACAGACTTTGAGCCTTACCGTCCGCGTCTGCGCGCGGAGCTCGCCCGCACCCGCGCGAGTTTCGCCGCACTGGATGCCGATAGCCGCTCGGTCAGCGCGGCCCGGGACAATTCAAACGTCGACGACGAACACGACCCCGAGGGGACCACCATCGCCGCTGAACTTTCACAGATGTCAGCTCTGGCCCGGGACGCACGAGGCAGGGCCGAAGAGATTGAAGCCGCGCTGGCAAGGCTCGACGCCAGCACCTACGGCGTGTGTGCCAGCTGCGGCCAAATGATTGCGGGCGGACGCCTTGAAGCCCGGCCGTGGACACCGTACTGCCTCGACCACGCGACCGGTAAATAGCTGGGCGCCTGCAGGTCACCTGGTTCCTGCTCGGCTACACCAACTGGACCATCGTCAACTGGACCAGCTCCGTTGCGGCCAGTTCCGAAGCGGCGGGCGCAGCGATCGCCGCAGCATACCCAACAGGTGGGCCGACCCAGGTCAGTTTCAGGTGCTCCGCAGCGGCCAGTCCCGTGCAGGAATTGCCTGCGATGGAAAAGGTGGAGGGCTCGATGCTGAGCCCATGCCCGGTTGCTTTCAGCACCGCCTCCTTGGCGACCCACAGCTGGAGCCGCGCATCGACGTCGTCGGCCCGGAGCTGTTCCCGCTCCGGAACCGAGAGGGCGTAGGCGTCGAACCCGTCGAAGACGGCGTCGGGAATGTGCTCGATATCGGCACCGATGGGGTGCCCGGCGGGAGCCGAGGCCACCAGGAGTGAGCCCGCGGAACGGGACAGGCTCAGCTCCACTCCCTCGATGGCCGGTTTGCCATGCAGGCCCGAGCCGCAGGTCCGGCAGGAGCGTGTTACCGGCAGCGCGGCGGCCTCCGACGGGGTTGCACCGAGCAGCCGAGCCGCCATGAGCCGGAATACGGCGTGAGCCGCACGGTAAGTCAGCCGGTCCTGTTCATGCTGAAGGCGATCGGCAGCAGCCCGGACCGTAGCCGGAAGGAATCGGTCAAGTCCGCCCAGCGGCTCAAGCGTCTGGGCAACGCCGGACGCGGTAACCGCAATGTACTGAACCGGCACGACTTCTAGACGCTGCCCGCAGGGCTGGCCGTGATGACCACGTTTTTGCCCCAAATGTCTTCGGTGTAGCAACTGATCAGCACCAGACGGTTGGGCACGATATTCCAGATCTCGCTGTCCTTCAGGGTGTTCTTGTCGTGGGTGGTTACCGAATCGATGACGTAGTCGAGAACACCCGTTTCGGTGGTGAGCACAATCGAATCGCCCACGTTGGCGTCGGTGCTCAGTCGGTTGAAGGGGGCGTCACGGCCCTCCCAGCTGTGGCCGGTGATGTAGGTGGTGTCTTCCGACGCCAGCCCGGGTGTCCCGAAGGATGTCAGCCAGTAGGCATCCTCGGTCAACGGCGGCACGATTGACTGTGATGCAAGCTCCTCCGCCGAGGGGGTGAGGGGCAGGATTGATTGGTCGATCCCTGCGGCCTCCACAGTGAGCCAGCCAGGCGGTGACGCGGCTGGTTCCGGGGCGGGAACCGATGGTGCAGCCGTTGCCGTTGCCGCTGGCGGTTCGGCCGGCTGGACTGGAACGAAGGCAGCGGCTACGGTCTGGCGGTCGAACGTGACAGGTTCAGATGAGGCTTCGCCCGCCACCGACGTAGCGGCAACGATCAGGGCAGCAGACAGCGCCAGACCGGTCCACCGGGCCGGGGGGCCCCGCCAGCCGCGCATGCTCAGGCCCGGGTGGAGCGGCGGAGCCACACGCCAGCACCTGACAAAAGCACCAACGCCGCTCCCGCCGCCCCGCCAAAGGTCAGGGCGCCTGCAGTGTCAGGTGCTGGGTCAGCAGCTGCGGTCTGGATGTTCAAACCCCTCCCGGCTGCCGCAGTGGTCCCGGTGCCGATCGGGCCGGGCGCCGCCGGGGCGGTGGGTGCGACAACGACAACCGGCACCTCGAAGTCCTCGCCGGCACCCTCTCCCGTTCCCGGCGCAGCGCAGGCAGCGAGCGCAGCGTTCACCAGCACCTGGACCTCTTCGATGCTGGTGCCGGTGCCGGCGCCGCCCAGAGCGGCAAGAACTGCTTCGATGGTCTCGATTGCGGCGTAGTAGGTGTTCTCGGCCGCGACTACTGCTTCGGTGTAGAGCGCATCTTCCAGTGCCAGCTGTGCTTCCATCAGCGCTTCATCAGCCGCAGCGAATGCCTCGGGTGCTGTGTCCCGTTCCGCCTGCCGTGCAGCCAGCACGGTTGTCGCCTCGACCTGGAAGGCCCGGGCGGCGGCGAGCTCTGCTTCAGCGGCGAGGCGAGCGACGTCGTCGCCGTCTGCCACGTCAGCGAGCGCCAGCGCGGCAGCCACAACACGGTCATCGGCGAGGAACTTCGCGGTCTGTGCCGCGTCCAGAGCAGCCTGGGTTGTTTCCAGTGCCATCGCCGCCGTGTCAAAGGCTGCAATCGCGGCGTCGTACGCTGCGTATTCATGAACTGCTGCGATGTCGGCGTCTATCCAGGCCTGATCGAGTGCCTCGGAAGCGGCCTCGATGGCGGCCAGCGCGGTTTTCAGATCGTAGGCCAGGCCGATGTCCACTGACGCGGAGTCCAGGGCAGCCCCCAGCGCAGACTGAGCAGCAACGCAGGAGGCCGAGGCGGGCGCGGCTACTGCGGGTGAGGCAGCTAGAAAGGTAGAACCAGCGATCAGTGCGGCACACGTGCCGAAGGTCATCAGTCGATTACGGTGCGTCATGAGACCACGTCTCTTCCTTGAGAAAGGCCCTCAAGTCCCCCTTGAGCGGCATCCGCCGGATGCGCGACGCTGGGAGCGGTGCTGTCTGGCTGACGTAATTTGACCACGCCGTCTGACGAAAGACCAGCACTTTTCGGACAATTTGTGTCGCCGCTGCCCGGCTACCGGAGCCCCCGCACGTTCAGGGCGAGGTACAGGTGAACCCGGTCGGCGGTGATGCCCGGGTCGTAGCCGCTCAGGTCCTGGATCTGCTGCAACCGGTAACGCACGGTGTTCCGATGAAGCTGCAACGCCTCAGCGACCGCCGCGACCGACCCGTTCAGCATCAGGTACCGCTCAAGCGTCACCATCAACTCGGCGTGATGGCGCTGGTCAAACGCCACGACCGGATCCAACGCTTCAGCAGCGAGATCGGCGAGTGGCACATCCTCGCTGGCCATCAGCAGGGAGGTCAGACTCAGCCGGTCAGGGGTGTTCACGGGCAAGCCCCTAGTTAACGATTCCCGCGCCTCGAAATAGCTCCAGCGGAAGCCGCTGGCCTGCGCATAGGCACCCCCATACCCCACCTTCGCGGTCAGCCCGGCACCGTGGAGGTAGGCGCCCATCTGCTGACTGAGAACGGGTCCATCACCGTCAGGAACGGCGATGACCAACCGCTCGTCAACCAGCGCTTCCACTCCCGACGCGAACCCTGCCGGTGTCGGCAGGGTTCGCAGCGCCCGACGCTGCCCGGAGGCCACTTCGACGATCACCACCACCTGGCGCAGTGCGGTGTCGATGCCAGCGCCACCCAGGCGCGCGACGGCGTCGGGACCTGCCAGGGTGCCGCGGACCACGTCCTGGCAGAGCTGCCCAACCACTGCGCGTTCACTGGCCCGCCGTCGGGCCTGGTTGCTCAACTCGACGCTGATCAGGCTCTGCGCGTAGGCGACGATGGCGTTGGGGTTGTAAGGCTCCGCGATGGCAAGCGTGCAGCGGTCTTTCAGGCCGGTGGCCACCGGGAGCCGATGCCAGTGGCCGCCGGGGGCGCCAGACCCGGCTCCTCCGGTCGTCTCAGTACTGAACAGCTGGGCGCCGTACTGGGACAGCACGACGTCGGTGCCGAGCATCGTGGCAAGCTCCCGCAGCAATTGGGGGAGGCCACCCTCCCCGAGCAGGGCCGACGCGAGAACCTGATGACCCTTCAACAGGCTTTCGAGCCTGGAGTAGTGGTCGGCTGAGAGCGAGTCAGCGACAATCTTCCCGATGGCGATGAACGGGGTCTCATAGGGGACGCGGAACACGGGCAGCCCCAGGGAATCTGCCTCGTCGACCAGGGCGGCGGGGACCTGCCGGTGCCCAAGCCCAGTGCCGAAGCCGATCCCCAGCGCCCCCGACTCATGGACTCGGCGCACGAAGGAGCGCTGCGCCGTCGTCGTTTTCTGCCGGAGGCCGGTGGTCAGCACCACCTCGCCGCCGCTGAGGAATGGAAGAGGATCCTCGAGCTCGGTTACCGCGACCCATTGGATGGGGATGTCCGGCACGACGGCGGCCCCCACGGTGTGGAGACCGAGGCCGGCGGCCGTAAGCAGGGTGGGAAGGGTGATGGCCATGCCTCAACTATAGGACCGTGACACTGTGCGGGTGCATGACAGGCGCCCCAGGTTGTTGTGCGCATCACCCTAGGCCGGGGAATAAGAGGAGGCGTAGGGTCAGCAATGGATTTACGCTGTGATGGATCCGCAGTGATCCGTCAGCCCATCATAGAAAAGGGATGAATACCGTGGTAACCACCCTCCAAAACTTTATCAACGGCGAGTTTGTCACACCGGCTGGCACCGAGCTGCTCGACATCGTCAACCCCACCAATGGCGAGGTCGTGGCGAAGGCGCCAGTATCGCTGAAGTCGGATGTCGACGCCGCCATGACAGCGGCCGCTCAAGCGTTCAGGACGTTCAAGCACGTCACCCCGAGCCAGCGGCAGCTCATGCTGCTGAAGCTCGCCGACGCGCTTGAGGCGGCCAGCGATGAACTGGTCGATGCGCAGCACCGCAACACCGGGCAGGTGCGCGATCTGATTGCCGCCGAGGAAGTGGCCGTGGGTGCCGACCAGCTGAGGTTCTTCGCCGGCGCCGCTCGCCTGCTGGAAGGGAAGTCCGCTGGCGAATACGTCGAGGGCCACACCTCCTATATCCGTCGCGAGCCCATTGGGGTAGTCGCCCAGGTTGCACCCTGGAACTACCCGCTGCTGATGGCCATCTGGAAGATCGGTCCTGCGCTCGCCGCCGGCAACACGGTGGTCCTCAAGCCCAGCGACACCACACCCGAGTCCACCCTGGTGTTGGCGAAGCTGACCCAGGGCATCCTTCCACCGGGGGTGTTGAACGTGGTGCTGGGCACCGGGGAAACCGGGGCCGCGATGGTCGACCATCCCGTGCCCGGGTTGGTCTCAATCACCGGATCGGTCCGCGCCGGTATCGCCGTCGCCACCGGAGCGGCGAAGTCGCTCAAGCGAGCTCACCTTGAGTTGGGAGGCAAGGCCCCCGCCGTCGTCTTCGCCGACGCCGACATCAAGAAGACCGCAGCAGCGATCGCTGAGTTCTCGTTCTTCAATGCGGGCCAGGATTGCACGGCGATCACCCGGGTGCTGGTTCAGGATTCGGTCCACGATGACCTGGTGGCCGCCATGGTGGCGCACACCGAAACGCTCAAGACCGGCAACGCCGACGACTCCCAGAACTACTTCGGCCCGCTGAACAACATCAACCACTTCAATTCGGTCAATGCGGTGATGGACGCCCTTCCTGAGCACTGCAAGGTCGAGATTGGGGGCAAGCGCTCCGGGGACAAGGGCTACTTCTACGAGGCGACCATCGTCACCGGTGCCCGCCAGACCGACGACATTGTCCAGCAGGAAACCTTCGGCCCGGTCATCACCGTGCAGAAGTTCACCACCGAGGACGAGGCGGTCGAGCTGGCCAACGACGTCGAGTACGCGCTGGCGTCGAGCATCTGGACCACCGATCATGGCACCGCCATGAGGGTGTCCCGGGACCTCGACTTCGGCGCAGTCTGGATCAATACCCACATTCTTCTCACCGCCGAGATGCCGCATGGAGGCTTCAAGAGCTCCGGTTACGGCAAGGACCTCTCGATGTATGGCGTTGAGGACTACACCCGGATCAAGCACGTCATGAGCGCGCTTGATGTTTAGAAAGGCAGTTTCACTATGACCACCCAAGCGATCCAGCCGCAGTTCCGGCTCGAGCAAAAGCGCAAGATCATCGCCGACTTCCCAGGCCCCAAGTCCACCGAGCTTGCCGCTCGTCGGGCGGCAGTGGTGGCCAAGGGCGTTGCCTCAAGCGTGCCGGTGTATGTTGCCGACGCCGACGGCGGCATCATTCACGACGTCGACGGTAACTCGTTCATCGACCTCGGCTCCGGCATTGCGGTGACCAGCGTTGGCGCGTCGGATCCCGCCGTCGTCGGCGCCGTCAAGGAGCAAGTGGAGCACTTCACCCACACCTGCTTCATGGTCACGCCCTACGAGGGCTACATTGCCGTGGCTGAGAAGCTGGCCGAGCTGACCCCCGGCGACTTCGAGAAGCGGACTGTGCTGTTCAACTCGGGTGCCGAGGCTGTCGAGAACGCGATCAAGGTGGCGCGCCTGGCGACCGGTCGCACCGCCGTCGCCGCCTTCGATCATGCCTACCACGGCCGCACCAACCTCACGATGGCCCTGACCGCCAAGTCACTGCCGTACAAGGGTGGGCCCTCGGGTGACTTCGGCCCGTTCGCGTCCGAGGTCTACCGGCTGCCAATGAGCTACCCCTTCCGCGAGGAAAACCCCTCGATCACCGGGGCTGAAGCGGCTCAGCGCGCCATCACGATGATGGAGAAGCAGATCGGGGCCAGTTCACTGGCCGCCATCATCATCGAACCCGTCCAGGGGGAGGGCGGTTTCATCGTCCCCGCCGAAGGATTCCTGCCAGCATTGGCCGAGTGGGCCAAGGCCAATGGAGTGGTCTTCATCGCCGATGAGGTGCAGTCCGGCTTCTGCCGCACCGGCGCCTGGTTCGCCGTCGACCACGAGGGCGTTGTGCCCGACATCATCACCATGGCCAAGGGAATCGCCGGCGGCATGCCGCTTTCGGCAATCACCGGCCGGGCCGACCTGCTCGACGCCGTTCACCCCGGCGGTCTCGGCGGCACCTTCGGTGGCAACCCGGTGGCCTGCGCTGCCGCGTTGGCCGCTATCGAGACGATGCAGGAACAGGATCTCGTTGCCCGAGCTCAGGCTATCGAGGAGCTGGCAACGTCACGGCTTCGGGGCCTGCAGGAGGATCTTGGGGCCGAGTCGATCATCGGTGAGATCCGCGGCCGGGGCGCGATGCTTGCCATCGAGTTCGTGAAGCCGGGGACCAAGACACCAAACCCGGAAGCGACGAAGGCCATTGCTGCCGCGTGCCTGCAGGAGGGTGTCATCATCCTGACCTGTGGCACGTACGGCAATGTGGTCCGGCTGCTCCCGCCGCTAGTGATTGGTGATGAGCTGCTGAACGACGGGCTGGACGTCCTCGAGGCTGCTATCCGCGCCGCCAAGTAGAGCACACGCTGTTGCGCCAGGGTCGGCGCCGTCGACCCTGGCCTGCGCCGCAGTAACCCGCTAGCGCTGCAGAAAACCGCCAGCGCCGCAGAAACCGGCAAGCGCGCCAATAATATATGGCGCGTTTGCCGGTTTCTGCTGCGTTTGGCGGGAGCAACGGCGGGAACGACGGCTGCGTGCTGCGCGCGGCCGCGGGTGCAGCCATCCTTCGCCGAGCGGTTGGCTCGGATGGTCGGCTTGCGCCGAAGCGCCTGAGCCTACCCCGCTGGCGGAGGGTTTGTGCTTTTCTCCAGCAGGTCACCCACTTGGCAGTCAAGGACCTCGCAGATTGCCTGGAGGGTCGAGAATCGGATGGCGCGTGCCCGATCATTCTTCAGAATCGACAGGTTAACAATGCTCATGTTCACGCGTCGCCCCAGTTCGGTAAGGGTCATCTGTCGTTCGGCAAGGAGCTCGTCGAGGCGGCAGTGAATACCGGTGGCTTCCGACTCGGTGGGGGGCACTAGATGAGCCCTTCATTGTCGCGCTGCAGCCGTGAACCGATATGGAAGGCTCCGGCAAACAGTGCGCAGAAGATCCCAGTGATCAGGGATAGAGCATCCATGGGGCCGAAGTAATAGCCGGTAGTGAACGGTGCGTCAGCGAGCGGGATGCCCAGATCCGCCACGATGGCCGCATGAGCGTGCGAAAAGATTGCTGGCAGAATCAAGGAGCCAGCAACGAAGAACACGGCGATGATGCTCAGTCCGACGGTTATGAGGCGGCCAAAGGGTTTAGCTTTGTAGACACGCTGGCTCAGGTAGAGGAAGAACACCAGCGATGCTGCGACAAAGATAAAGCCAAAGCTCATCGTGGCCGTATAGGGGGCCATCGCGGCAGCACTGACTCCCTCAACGCTCAGGGTGATCGAGTCGAAGTATGCCTCGGAGACCTGTGGCCCGAGCCCCGCGAGTGAGCCTTCGGGGGTAATAGCTGGCAGGTATAACTCAGTTTTTCCCTGCGAGGCCAGCACAAGGAAAAACGCCAGGGCTCCCAGCACCAGGAGGGTCATGAGGCCAGCGATCACCTGCACTGCGATGAGCCCGGCTCGTTCGGCTGTCCTCAATCCTCTGCGCCGACTGGGTATGGACGGTGCTGTAGTCATCTGTTCCTCCGATAGTTAACGTTTATCGCTACTAACGATAACCGTTAACCTAACGATTGTCGATAACCGCCTGAGGTTGCCACCACACCCGGCTCCTCCTCGCCGACCTGTGCGCGACTGTGGTGGGTTGTCACTGCAGCGGGTGCCTCCGTCGGGTCCGGCCAACGCGGTAGAAATGGGCCAGCGCAGCAGAAATCGCCAAGCGCGCCAGACATATCTGGGGCGCTTGCAGGTTTCTGCGACTTCGGCAGGGTTCGACGGCGCTGGTCCGCTTCGGCGCGTAGGGCAAGGGCTGTGCGGCAGGGGTCGACGGCGTCAGCCCGCCACTTGCGCTTTCAGTCCGGTGATCAGGGCTTCGAGCCCGACGGTGAACGCGGCGTCGGCTGAGTCGGCCTGGGACCCGCCCCGAAGGCGGACGGCGGCCGTGAATAGAGGGTAGTCAGGCCCCAGGCTGCCTGACTCAAAAATGTCCTCGGGGGCGGCGACGTCGAACGCTGATCCGAAGATGAAGGACTCAAGGGCGACGATGGCAGGGATAATCCGATCCGCCGGCCAACCGGCGTCGAGGAATCCTTTGGTGACCGCTTCGTACATGGCAAGCGTCTCGGGTGCGCCTGTGACGGGCAGAATGGCGATGACCGAGATGAGCGGTGCATGAGCGGCGAAGACACCTCGGTAGGACCAGGCCCAGGAGCGAACCGCCTCATCCCAGGGGGCCGCGGCGAAAGCGCTGAAGTCCACCTTCGCCATCACCTCGTCTTCGACCCAACGCAGCACTTCCTGCTTGGATTCAGCGTGGTTGTACAGGGCCGACGGCGCCACTCGCAGGCGCTGGGCTAGTGCAGACATGGTGAGACCCTCGTAGCCCTGGCTGGCAATCAGGGCAAGTGCTGCATCAGTAATGAGGTCCCGTGACAGCAGTCCGCGCGGCGGACGGCCCGCCCGACGGCGGCTGACCGGCGCTCCCACACTTCCCATGACCGCCCCTTCACCGTCTCTTCGCTGCGGATTCATTCTACTGCCCCGCCATTGCTGTCGTCCCTGCCGGTGGGTTCAGCACCCGCCCGGATCGAGTCAACACCAGTGACAAGTTTCCGTCGCCAAACACGTCATGTCTGTTGACTCAGCCCGGAGGGTGCGGGGTGTGCCCTTTCCAAAACTGCCGGCTATCGCTACAGTATCCCTAATAAATGAATGACGTTCATTTTGTGGCGTGGACCATATTGTCTGAAAGGTAACAGTGGAGAATCTAGAACGCGACGTCGTAATCATCGGGGCGGGCCCCTCGGGCCTCACCGCGGCGTGGGAGTTGAAGAGGGCAGGGCTGAGCGTCGCTGTCCTGGAGGCACGAGACCGGGTCGGCGGACGCACCTGGACCGACACCATCGACGGCGCGCTCCTGGAGATTGGGGGCCAATGGGTATCCCCAGACCAGACCGCTCTCAAAGGAATGCTCGACGAGCTGGGACTGGAAACCTACGACAGGTACCGGGAGGGGGACTCTGTCTACATCGGAGCCGACGGCGCCCGCACCCGTTACACCGGAGACATGTTCCCCGTCTCGGCCGCCACTGAAGGGGAAATGAATCGGCTGATCGAACTGCTGGACCGCCTCGCAGCAGAGGCCGGCCCGGAAACCCCGTGGAACCACCCGGAAGCCCGGGCACTTGACACGATCTCCTTCCACCACTGGCTACGGCAGCAGTCCAGCGACGAGGAAGCCTGCAACAATATTGGGCTCTTCATCGCTGGCGGAATGCTCACCAAACCCGCTCATGCCTTCTCAGCACTGCAGGCTGTGCTGATGGCTGCGTCGGCAGGATCCTTCTCCAACCTGGTCGATGAGAACTTCATCCTCGACCAGCGGGTGGTTGGCGGCATGCAGCAGGTGTCGGAACGCCTCGCGGATCGTCTGGGGGATGACGTCGTGCTCAGCAGCCCAGTCCGGACGCTGCGCTGGCACGAAGACGGCGGCAGCAACGGCGGCGGCAGCAACAGCGGCGGCAGCAACAGCGGCGGCGTCACCGCGGTGTCCGACACCGTCACCGTCAAGGCGCGCTACGCAATCATGGCGGTTCCGCCGAACCTGTACTCGCGGGTGTCCTATGAGCCACCGCTGCCTCGCCGCCAGCATCAGATGCACCAGCACCAGTCCCTGGGGCTCGTCATCAAGGTCCATGCCGTCTACGCGACACCGTTCTGGCGCGCCGATGGTCTCTCCGGGACCGGGTTCAGTGCCTCCTCGATCGTGCAGGAGGTGTACGACAACACCAACCACGAGGATTCCCGCGGAACGCTGGTCGGTTTCGTCTCGGACGAAAAGGCCGACGCCGTGTTCAGGCTGTCACCCGAAGCCCGTCGGCAGATGATCCTCGAGTCCATTGCCGGTTTCCTCGGCTCCGAGGCACTCACCCCCGAGGTGTACTACGAATCGGACTGGGGCTCCGAGGAATGGACCAGGGGCGCCTACGCCACCAGCTATGACCTCGGCGGTCTGCACCGTTATGGCCCTGACCAGCTCACCCCCGTCGGGCCGATCCACTGGTCCTGCTCGGATCTGGCGGCTGAGGGCTATCAGCACGTCGAAGGTGCCGTCCGGATGGGTCAAATCACAGCCCGGAACATCCTGGGCCTCGCGGCAACCGAAGGAGCATGACCGATGGACTACATCGTCGGGTACACAGCAGATGAACGCGGCCGCGATGCCGTCAGCCTCGCCGTCGCCCTGGCTCGACGCCAGGATGCGAACCTCCAATTGGTGATGGTGATGCCCGAGCATTCCCCATTCAATGCGGTCTATCCACCCGAAAAAGGGTTCGAGAGCATCCTCTCGGCCCAGTTGCAGGAATGGCTGGCTGAAGGGCTCGCCCTGATCCCCGACGACGTAACCGCCCGCGCGCACGTCATCAGCGCAGATTCACAGGCGGGCGGGCTCATCGACGCAGCGGTTGATTCGGGCGCTTCGCTGATCATCATCGGTGCCAGCTCACGAGGCCTGCGAAAACGATTCAACGTCGGTAGCGTCGCCGGAACCCTCCTGCATGCATCGCCGGTACCCGTGGCCCTGGCACCCCAGGGCTATCGACGCCTCGATCCAATCACCCGGCTCACCTGTGCGGTGGGTACCAGGGAGGGTGCGGATGCGGTGATCGCGGTGGCCGTCGACTCAGCCACCCGACGTCGACTCCCGCTCAGGCTGGTCTCGCTCGTGGCGCTTGACCCGGCAACGGGCACCGATGGGGGAGCGGACGCCGTCGCGGTGGATTCCGCGCACCAGCACGCCAACACGCGTCTGGCCGAGGCGGCGTCGTCACTCGCCGCCGGCGGGCAGGTCAGTGTGGAAGTGGCGCAGGGAGCCACCGTCGAGGAAGCGATCGGAGCGCTGGCCTGGGACGAGGGCGAGATCCTCCTGGTCGGTTCCAGTCGTCTGGCGCAGCACAGCCGCCTGTTCCTCGGCGTTACTGCAAACAAGATCCTTCGAGCATTGACGGTGCCCATGGTTGTGGTGCCACGAAGTTACACAGCTGTTGAGGACCAGTCGCACCAGCCGGAGCGGTCTGTTACCAAGCGGTCCGATGCCGGTGAAGGCAAGGACGTTCAATCCACCGAGGTGAAGCAGTGAGCACCATACCAACGAAAGATCCCTCCACCGGACTCAGCCAGAAAGGTCTCAACTCCGGGTCGGTCGGCCTGTTGGGCGCGGTGGTGATCGGTGTATCGTGCATCGCTCCCGCGTACACGCTGACCGCGGCGCTCGGTCCCACCGTTGCAGAGGTGGGGGTGCAGTTGCCCGCCATCTTCCTGGTCGGCTTCATCCCGATGCTGCTGGTGGCCCTTGGCTACCGCGAATTGAACAATTCAATGCCCGACGCCGGCACCTCCTTCACCTGGGCCACCCGGGCTTTTGGGCCCTGGATCGGCTGGATGGGTGGTTGGGGTCTGATCGCCGCGACAGTTATTGTCCTGTCGAACCTGGCAGCTGTTGCTGTCGACTTCTTCTACCTGATGCTCGCCCAGCTGACCGGAAACGACTCGCTGGCCGATCTGACCCTTAACCTGCCATTGAACATCGTCACCACCCTGGTGTTCATCGCGTTGGCTTGCTGGGTTTCCTACCGCGGTATGGAAACCACCAAAGCCGTGCAGTATGTGCTGGTCGGCTTCCAGCTGTTGGTCCTGGGCTGGTTCGCCATCGCGGCCTTTGCCCACGTCGCCAATGGGACAGCCTTCGACGCGACGGCCATCAGCCCCGACTGGTTCAACCCGTTTGCGGTGGAATCCTTCTCGGCTTTCGCCGCTGGTGTGTCCCTCTCGATCTTCGTTTATTGGGGCTGGGACGTCACCCTGACCATGAATGAGGAAACCAAAGACCCCGAGCGTACTCCCGGCCGGGCAGCAACCCTCACCGTCCTGGTCATTGTGGTGATCTACCTGACGGTTGCGTTGGCGACCCTCACCTATGCAGGTGTGGGTGACGGCGAACTCGGCGCCGGAAATGCTGACAACCAGGGAAGCATTTTTGCGGTCCTCGCAGGCCCCGTGATGGGCCCCTTCGCCATCCTGATGTCCCTGACAGTTCTCAGCAGTTCCGCCGCGTCCCTGCAGTCCACCTTCGTGTCGCCTGCCCGCACCCTGCTGTCGATGGGTCACTACCGCGCACTGCCGGCCAGCTACGGCAAGATCAGCCCCACCTACAAGTCGCCCAGCTACGCCACTATCGCCGCCGCGGTCGCAGCTGCCGGGTTCTACGTAGTCACCAGGGTGGTATCCGAGAACGCCCTGTATGACACCATCACGGCGCTCGGCATGATGATCTGCTTCTACTACGGGATCACGGCGATGGCCTGCGTCTGGTATTTCAGGGCTGTCGCGTTCAGCAGCGCCCGCAACTTCGGGCTGAAGTTCCTCGCGCCGCTGCTCGGCGGCGTCATCCTGCTGGTCATGTTCGTGAAGACAGCCACCGACTCGATGGACCCGGGCTACGGTTCCGGCTCGTCCATCGGAGGGGTGGGGCTGGTGTTCATCCTCGGGACCGGGGTCATCCTCCTTGGGGCTGTGCTGATGTTCATCATGTACCGGGTCAACCCTGGCTTCTTCCGCGGTGAAACACTGAAGCAGGGGAGTGCTTCAGCCAACGTGGTGCAGTAACCCTCCGTGCCGTGTGACGGCGGGCACTTCGGTGCCTGCCGTCCACGATAAGGTTGCCTGAGCAGATCTGCGGCGGTAACCCCGGGCGCCGGTCAGAATCCGATCCGGAAGGCACGCCGTATGCGTTATGTAGTTGGCTTTACAAACAATGATCGTGGCCGTGACGCGCTGGCGTTGGCCACCTCGCTGGCTCGGACGCAGGGAGCCAGCATCGACCTGGTAACCGTTCTCGACCGCCCCCAGGACGGCAGCGTCGGCGCCGGCACCAACCGGGCCCTTGCCGCTTTGCATGAGGCGATCGAGGGGATTCCAGGGGGCGTCGAAGTAGTGCCGCACGTCAAACTCGCCGACTCTTTCGCCGAGGGACTCCTTGAGGTCGCCCATGACCTCGATGCGGGGCTGATCGTCATTGGAGCCGCCGGCAACGGCCTGCTCCGTCGATTCACCGTCGGCAGCGTAGCGAACGCGGTCCTGCACTCGTCGCCAGTGCCTGTCGGGTTGGCTCCGCGCGGGTACCGGCACCGCGACCGGATGACCAGACTCACCTGCGCCGTCGGTACCCGTGCGGGTGCCGAGGCTGTCCTGGATGTAGCGGTCGACTCCGCCGCGCGCCGCGGGATGCCGCTGCGCCTGATCTCGTTGGTGGCGCTGGACGTCAACGAGCAGTCGGATACCGGTGAAGCAATTAATCTTGCACACCGGCACGCCAACTCAGTGCTGGCTCGGGCGGGGGAGCAGCTTCCCGAAGGCCACGAAACCACCATCACGGTTGCCCACGGGCGTACCATCGAGCAGGCAATCGACGACATCGAGTGGGATCCAGGCGAGATCGTCTTCGTCGGATCGAGCCGGCTCGCGAAGCGCAGCCAACTATTCCTGGGATCGACAGCCAACAAGATGCTACGGGCGTTGCCTGTGCCAATGATCGTTGTGCCGCGGGACTGGAACCTCCCGGCAGCCTAGGAGTTCCTGGCCTCAACCGGGCTAGACCGCGGCGGTCTCCTCGACCGGCGTGGCATCACGGGAGCGGCGCGGTCGGGAGTTCTTTCGCACGGTGTGCAGCATGTCGACGGTCAGCATCGACAGGGCAATCCAGACCAGCCCGAACCCGATCCAACGCTCCAACGGCATCTCTTCCTGGAAAACGAAGAGCGCCAACAGGAACTGCAGCACTGGCGCGAGGTATTGGAGAAGCCCAATCGTGGTCAGCGGCAGCCTCCGGGCTGCGGCGCCGAAGAAGAGCAGCGGGACCGCGGTGATGATGCCCGCCGCGGCCATGATCCAGAAGTGTGCGGGGCCCTCGGTGAGCACTGTCGCGGATCCCGACACCGTCAGCCAGATCATCACGGCACCCGCGATCGGGGTGAGAACCGCGGTTTCGATACTCAGGCTGGACAGTGCTCCAACCTTGGAACCCACCCGCTTCTTGACGAACCCGTAGAACCCAAAGGAAAAGGCGAGGGTCAGAGCAATCCACGGCACGTTGCCGTAGCCGATGGCCAGCACCACCACCGCGATGATGCCAACGCCGACCGCCGCCCACTGCAGCCTGCGGAGCTTCTCCCGCAGCACGACGACGCCGAGCAACACGGACACGATCGGGTTGATGAAGTAGCCGAGGGCCGCCTCAATCGCGTGGCCGTTGGTGACCCCGTAGGTATACACAAACCAGTTCACAGCGATCAACAGCGCTGCGATCGCCAGAGTGCCGAGGATTCGTGGGTTCGACGCGGCGGACCACATCGTCCGCCAGGACCTCATCACGGTCAGCAGCAGCGCGCAGAACACCAGGGACCAGAGCACACGGTTCGCGACAATCTCGATTGCCGTCGCAGGCAGCAGGATCATGAAGTACAGCGGGAGGAGACCCCAAAGACCGTAGGCGCCGATGCCGTAAAGGATGCCCGTCGAGTTTTCGCTTCGGGGCTGGCGCGGGCTGGTGATATCGGTGGGGGTCACGTGGGCTCAAACGCCGCTGTCTCAGATTTTATTCCACTCTCCTACACTTCCAGCCGGATTCCTCTCCGCGCGGCACCGGTCGACGGAGACGGGCATCACAGGTTTAGACTGCATCAGCCGGTGCATTTAGAATAGGAAACTGTGCGCTAAGTGTACGTTTCGGTTGATCCACTAGGGAAGAAGGCCAATCAGTGTCCACCTCAGCTGCGGGGCGTCCGCTGCGGGTAGCGATCATCGGTGCCGGTCCGGCAGGGGTCTACGCTGCCGACATTCTGACGAAGTCCCAGGAGGTTCAGGGCGGTGACTTCGCGGTCAGCATTGACCTCTTTGATCAGCACCCCGCCCCCTATGGCCTGATTCGCTATGGCGTAGCGCCGGATCACCCGCGCATCAAGGGCATCGTGAACGCGCTGCACAAGGTGCTGGACCGGGGCGACATTCGGTTCCTGGGAAACATCAATTACGGGCGGGACCTCACGCTGTCCGACTTCCGCAAATTCTACGACGCAGTCATTTTCTCCACGGGCGCGATCAAGGACGCGGAACTGAACATCCCCGGAGTGGACCTTGACGGGTCCTTCGGCGGCGCCGAGTTCGTCTCCTGGTACGACGGTCACCCCGATGTGCCCCGCGACTGGCCACTGAACGCCACGGAGATAGCGGTGATCGGCAACGGCAACGTTGCCCTCGACGTTGCACGGGTGCTCTCCAAACACGCCGACGACCTGCTGACCACCGAGATCCCCGACAACGTGTACGCGGGGTTGAAAGCCTCACCCGTCACCGACGTGCACGTGTTCGGCCGCCGTGGTCCAGCCCAGGTGAAGTTCACGCCGCTGGAGCTGCGCGAACTGTCCCATTCCCGGGACGTGGACATTGTGCTCTACCCGGAGGACTTCGACTTCGATGCTGCCTCCGAACAGCAGATCGCCAGCAACAACCAGACCAAGACGATGGTTAAGACCCTCACCAATTGGCTGGTCGACGACGAACCAACAGGTGCCTCCCGACGGCTGCACCTGCATTTCCTGCACTCGCCTGTCCAGATCACCGATTCACCGGAAACCCCCGGCAAGGTCGCCAACATGAGGTTCGAACGCACCGAGCTCACCGGCGAAGGCACAGTTCGCGGCACCGGCGAGTTCATCGACTACCCCGTGCAGGCGGTCTACCGTGCGATTGGCTACTTCGGGTCCGAGCTTCCTGAAGTTGGATTCGATAGTCGGCGCGGTGTCATTCCCAACGAAGGCGGCCGGGTCATCGACCAGGCGGGCAACCCGGTTCCCGGCATCTACGCCACTGGCTGGATCAAGCGCGGACCGGTGGGCCTGATCGGCCACACCAAGGGCGACGCGTTGGAGACGATCGGTTTCCTCCTCGAGGACCGACTGAACCTCCCACCGGCCCAGGACCCATCGGAGCAGGCCATCATCGACCTCCTCACCGAGCGGGGGATTCGCTACACCACCTGGGACGGCTGGCTCAAGCTCGACGCCCATGAACTGAAGTTGGGCGCCAACTTTGTGCACGACGGCGGCGCCAATGCGGAGCTCGTCAGGGAACGTGTGAAGGTGGTCCCCCGGGACGAGATGATAGCCATCTCTCGGGACGAGTAGGTCCGCAGAAGAGCTGCGCCGCGGCCGGGATCGGACGACGGCGACGGGTCCCTGGCTGTGTTCAATTGGCTGTGCCCAGCCTGGCTCCGCCCAACCTCGCTTCGCCCAACCTCGCTCCGCCCAACCTTGTTGTGTCGCGCCTAGACTGTGGCAATGACACGCCAGATCCTCTGCTTCGCCTTCGCCCTGACCGGGGTGGTGCTCACCGTCGGTTGCAGCGGCCCGTCCCCTCAGCCCGACAGCGGTGACCAGCCCCTCGCTACCTACAGTCAGTCGGGTGCGAGCGGCGACGGTGCGGGAATCGCTGGTCGCCTGATTCTGGAAGACGGCTGTGTCTACTTGATCAGCCCGGAATTCTCGGAGCGGTGGGTTCCCGTGTTTCGCGCCGAAGCCAATCCTGAGTGGCGTGATGGCACCCTGGTCTTCGATGGCGAGGAGTACGCGGCGGACGAGACCGTCGGCCTCGGCGGAAGCGGTTGGGAGGGCAGCGAGGACCCGCTGACCATTCCTGAATCCTGTGATGACTCACCGCGGTGGACCACCTGGACGGTCGGGCCCGGGGACGCCCTCTAACGTCCCGGCGGTCACCTCTCCGGGGCATTTCGCCCCGCCGAAATGCGCCGCCAAACCCTGTGTCAAAATCCTGTTCCGGAAACTCCTCGACAACACCCGCGACAGACGGGCGCCGACGGCACTAGACTGATGCCACCCCACCGGCGGGGAGACCAGAAGCGGGGTGTCGATGACGCAGCAGCAACTGCCGATTCCGGGGGGACTCACGTCGAGATCCCTTCAGCAGTGCGCCCACCGTGCTCACGAGCGGCTCGGCAGCGCACCGCCCTCGGGCGTGCGCACACTGGTGGGCGAATCCTGGCTGCGTTCCCTGAAACACTTTCCCGATCCGGACGCCGCTCAGGCGCCCCTGTTTTACAGCGATGAAGAGCTTGATGCGTACCGCAGAGGCCACCCCCTGGCGGCGGTACTGCCGATTATCCGGAAGCTGCTGGTGCAACCCAGCGCTGACAGCGGATTACTGGTGGCGGTCGGCGACGCAAATGGTCGGCTGCTCTGGGTCGAGGGCGATCGGGACCTGCGCCGGCGTGCTGAGGGAATGATGTTCGTCGCGGGGTCGGACTGGTCGGAGGCTGCCGTAGGCACAAGCGCCCCGGGCACGGCGCTGGCCCTCGGGAGGAGCGTCCAGATTGCCGGGGCAGAGCATTTCAGTCCCCAGGCTCACCACTGGAGTTGCACAGCGGTCCCCGTCCATGATCCGGATTCGGGGATGGTGCTCGGCGTTGTGGACATTACCGGCACCGACGACGCTGTGGCAGTACACACGCTGTCTTTGGTCGAAGCGACTGTCGCTGCCGCTGAGGCGCATCTGAGCCTGCACCGGCTGCAGGACCAGCAACCAGCGCGAAAACTCCCCGCATCAAAAACGAATGCTGTCGACCGGGATGGCCTGCAGATACTGGGACAGGACCGCGGGGTTGTCCACCTGGGACGTAAATCGGTGGAACTCAGTGCACGGCATGCGGAACTCATCACCCTGCTCGCCCTGCATCCGGCTGGCCTCAGCGCCGAACAGCTCGCCGTAATGGCCTACCCGGAGCATGTGTCCGTCACCACCGTGCGCGCTGAGATGCTGCGGCTGCGGCGCGCCCTCTCCTCCCACCTACCGTCGCTGGTTCCGCGCTCCCGGCCGTACCGGCTACCCCGAGAATTGCCCGTCGATGCGTCGCAGGTGCTGGATTACCTGCAACGCGGCGCCCACCGGATGGCACTCAACCTGTACCGAGGGCCAGTCCTGCCAAGGTCCGAGGCGCCGTTTATCGTGAGGCTCCGCACCGAAGTCAGTTCCCTGCTCCGCGAAGCCGTCCTGACCGATGGCGCCGTCGACGCCGTCCTGCAGTATCTTCAGCTGCCCGAGGCCGCCGACGACGCCGAGGCGTGGACTGCCGCCCTGAAAGTGCTTCCGCCGCGGTCGCCGCGGCGGGCATCCGTCGTCGCGCACGTTGAACGGCTCGAGGCGGAACTCAGTCTTTCCTGACTGACGGACCGACCGGTCTGCGGGCCGGGTGCAGGGGCCTGGTGCAACCTTCGTGCAACTTATGCGTACCTACACTTCGAAGACACGACGACGACGTCCTGTTTTCGAACCCAAGGAGTTAAACAATGACTGTTTACGCCCAGCCCGGCCAAGATGGATCCAAGATAACGTTCAAGCCGCGTTACGAAAATTGGATTGGCGGTGAATGGGTTGCCCCCATCAAGGGGCAGTACTTCGAAAATATCTCTCCAGTCAACGGCAAAGCCTTCTGCGAGGTAGCGCGGGGGACCGCCGAAGACATCGAGCTGGCCCTCGACGCCGCCCACAAGGCTGCCCCCGGGTGGGGCAAGACGTCAGTGGCTGAGCGTGCAGCGATCCTCAACCGGGTAGCGGACCGGATCGAGGAGAACCTGGAAATGCTGGCGGTCGCCGAAACCTGGGACAACGGCAAGCCCATCCGGGAGGTGCTCGCCGCTGACCTCCCGCTCGCAGCGGATCACTTCCGCTACTTTGCCAGCGCTGTCCGCGCACAGGAGGGGCGCCTGTCCCAGCTGGACGACAACATGACCGCCTACCATTACCACGAGCCACTCGGCGTGGTGGGTCAGATCATCCCCTGGAACTTCCCGATCCTGATGGCCACCTGGAAACTTGCCCCCGCGCTGGCCGCAGGCAACGCCGTCGTCCTCAAGCCAGCCGAGCAGACGCCGACGTCGATCCTGGTGCTGATGGAGCTGCTCAGCGATATCCTGCCCCCGGGAGTGCTCAACGTGGTGAACGGTTTCGGTGTGGAGGCTGGCAAGCCACTTGCGTCGTCGAAGCGGATCCGGAAGATCGCGTTTACCGGTGAAACGACCACCGGCCGGTTGATCAGCCAGTACGCGAGTCAGAACCTCATCCCGGTCACCCTGGAACTCGGCGGGAAGAGCCCCAACATCTTCTTCGGCGATGTTGCCGACAAGAAGGACGCGTTCTATGACAAGGCCCTTGAAGGGTTCGCACTCTTCGCGTTCAACCAGGGCGAAGTATGCACCTGTCCTTCCCGGGCGCTGATCCAGGACTCGATGTATGACTCCTTTATGGCCGACGCCCTCGCGAGGACCGAGAAAATGGTGCAGGGCAACCCGCTGGACACGAGCACCCAGGTCGGCGCCCAGGCATCCAATGACCAGCTGGAAAAGATCCTCTCCTACTTCGATATCGGCAGGCAGGAAGGGGCGAAAATCCTCACCGGTGGTGAACGGATTACTCTCGACGGCGACCTCTCGGAGGGCTTCTATGTAAAGCCGACCATCTTCGAGGGCACCAACTCCATGCGGGTGTTCCAGGAAGAGATCTTTGGACCCGTTGTGTCGGTCACCCGCTTCAGCGACTACACCGAAGCAATGCAGATCGCCAACGACACCCTCTACGGGCTCGGCGCTGGTGTCTGGTCCCGCAACGGGAATGTCGCCTACCGTGCAGGCCGCGAGATCCAGGCCGGACGGGTCTGGGTGAACAACTACCACGCCTACCCTGCCGGGGCTGCGTTCGGTGGCTACAAGTCCTCGGGCATCGGCCGTGAAAACCACACGATGATGCTTGACCACTACCAGCAGACCAAGAACCTGTTGGTCAGCTACAGCGAAGACAAGCTGGGCTTCTTTTAAGGAGCGGCGATTCCTGAAGGAGCGATGATGACAGTCGAAGCCACCGTAGAGCTGCCCGGGGAAGATTTCTCGCGGGTAGCGCTCACGGAGTCAGCGGTGCAACTGCTGAGGAAGCTGTGGGATCTTCACGGACCCCTGATGTTTCACCAATCGGGTGGCTGCTGTGATGGGTCCTCGCCAATGTGTTACCCGGCGGATGACTTTATTACGGCGGAAGCCGATGTGCTGCTCGGAGTCCTCAACGTCGGTGAGGGGGCCGAAGCCGCCCAGCTGATCGAGTTCTGGATGTCCCGTGAACAGTTCGAGTACTGGCGGCATACGCACCTCACGGTCGATGTGGTTCCAGGGCGGGGGAGCGGGTTCTCCGTCGAAGCTCCGGAAGGAGTCCGGTTCCTGATCCGGTCCCGGCTGATGTCCTGACCAGCTGTCCGGCCCATCTTCACGTGGGCCGGACAGCTTCAGCAGGCCCATCACGGGTGAACGTGATGAGTTGCACACCGAATCTGGTTGCACAGAATGCAAAATTGCACTTAGTGTAACAATGTGAATGATCCAACCGTAGCGATGAGTGCCGTCCTCGCGGGTACGCCCGGCCGGCGCGAGCAGAACAAGCTCGACACCCGAAGGGCCATCGCCGTATCCGCGCTCGAGTTTGCCCGCACCCACGGGCTGGGCAACTTCACCGTGGATCAGGTAGCCGCCGAAGCAGGCGTGTCACGCCGCACCTTCTTCAACTACTTCCACAGCGCCGAAGAGGCGCTCACCACGTCCACTGATGCCTTTCTCGAACTGGCTGCCGCCGAATTCATGGCCAGGCCAGCGGACGAGCCCCTCTTTGACGCCATGATCGCGGCGCTCGCGGCCATTGCCAAGACCGAGAATCTCAGCGTCTGCGGGGAACTCTTCCGGATGGCCGAGGAAAGTCCCGAACTGATGCGCAGTCAACTGCATGCCTGGGAGCGAGCCGAAACCCGGATCCGCCAGGCGGTCAACGAACGACTGGGCGGCAACCTCGATCCCCTCTACCTGCTCGCGCTCGTTGGCGCTGTGCTCTCCTGCGTCAAGGCCGCAATGCAGGTATGGGCCGCCACAGCCAATGCACCACTCGCCGATTCAGCGAGTGAACTGGAAGACCAGATTGTCGGCGCCCTCTCGATGTTGCGCGACGGATTCAGTAACCCTAGCTAAGCCGGCCGCAACCGCCAGGCCGATCAACGCCGACCGGTCCGCCCACCCTTATTGCTTTCCAACAACCGAACGAACCGAGGAACACTTCATGGCACACCTGCTGTACCGCTTAGGCAAGTTTGCATCACGACAGCGCTGGTGGATTGTTTCCGCGTGGCTTGCCATTCTGTTGGCCGTGGGAGGTTCAGCGGCCGCGTTCTCGGGCACGTTGAGCAACAACTTCACCATTCCCGGCACTGAGTCACAGCGTGTCCTGGATGAGCTGAGGGACACCATGCCTGAGGCCATTGGCGGTATGGGAACCATTGTGTTCACGACCCCCGATGCTGCAATGACCGACGAACAGCAGACCGCTGTCGAGGACGCGCTCGCTGACCTTGAACAGGTTGAGGGCGTCGAATCAGTCATTAATCCCTTCGACATCTCCCGGCAGCTCGAGGACGGCCAGGCCGGCATCGACGAGGGCCGCGCTGAGATCGAGCAGGGCACCACCGAGCTCGAAGCCGGTGCCGCGCAGGCAGAAGCCGGTCAGGCCGAGCTGGATGCCCAGCGCGCCGAGTTTGAACAGAGCCGGGATCTGCTCCCACCCGAGCAGGCGGCGGCAATCGAGGCTCAGCTGGCGGAAGGCCAGGCCCAGCTCGACGCGTCGCTTGCCGAGATTGAAGGAGGCCGGGGTCAGCTTGAGGAGGGCCTCGCGGAGCTCGACCTCGCCGAGCGAACCCTCGAGGCGTCCTCCGGAATCAAGTTCGTGTCCGACGACGGCGCCGCAGCGGTAGCCAGCGTCCAGTTTGATTCCCAGATTGACGCCGTCACCCCGGAAACCCGCGAAGCGGTCCAGGTTGCAGCCGACGCTGCCACCGAAGCGGGCGTTGAGGTCAATTACAGCAAGGAAATCGTCCAGGACATTTCCGAAATCTTTGGGATCGCAGAGATCGTCGGCCTGCTGGTTGCTGTCATCGCGCTGATCGTCATGCTCGGCACCCTGGTTGCTGCCGGGTTGCCGCTGCTGATGGCCATCGTCGGCGTCGGGGTCGGAGTGGGTGTGACCTTTGCACTGACCGGCGTCATCTCGATGAGCTCCATTACCCCCGTGCTCGCCTTGATGCTCGGTCTCGCTGTCGGCATCGATTACTCCCTGTTCATCGTGAACCGGCACCGGACCCAGCTGCTTCGCGGCATGGACCTGCAGGAGTCGATTGGCCGGGCCACCGGTACCGCTGGCAACGCCGTCCTGTTTGCGGGCATCACCGTGATCATTGCCCTCGCGGCCCTAGCCGTACCGGGGCTGCCGTTCCTGACCCTGCTCGGGATGTCAGCCGCCGGTACGGTCGCTGTCGCGGTCCTCGTGGCGCTCACCCTGACCCCGGCGTTGCTCGGGTTCATGGGCCGGAAAGTGATCTCCCGCCGCCGGTGGGCCAAAGCGGAGGCTGAATCCGACCTCAACTCCTCCCATGAGCAGTTGCAGCTCGAGGCTGACAAGCTGTCTGCCAGCGGTCGTGGCTGGGGAGGCTTTGCCACCCGCAAACCGATCCTCACCCTCATCGCGGGCGTTGCGGCCCTTGCAGTCATCGCACTCCCAGCCCTTGAACTTCGGGTGGGCCTGCCCGACGGCGGCTCGGAGCCAGTGGACTCGACGGCGTTCCAGGCGTACGAGCTGGCGGGGGAGTACTTCGGCGAGGGGACCAACGGTCCGCTGCTGGTGGTGGCCAATCTTCCCGCCACCAACTCTGACGCTCAGCTAAGCGAGCTACAGCTCGAGGTCGCCGACCGCCTTGCCACAGTGGACAACACCGCCGCTGCCGTTCCGGCGGGCGTCAGCGACGACGGGCGGACCGGCATTTTCCAGGTGATCCCCACCGAGGGGCCCGCCAGCGAGAGCACCGAAGAACTGGTCCGGGAGCTCCGCGACTCAGCGCCGGTCATTGAATCGGACACCGGCGTACTGATCTCGGTGACCGGTCAGACGGCAGCCAACATCGACGTCTCAGAGAAGCTGATGGAAGCAATGCCCCTCTACCTGGGGATCGTCGTCGGGCTGTCGCTGGTGCTGCTGCTCCTCGTGTTCAGATCGATCCTGGTTCCCCTGATCGCCACGGCAGGTTTCCTGCTGTCCCTGCTGGCCAGCTTCGGTGCCACCGTAGCGATCTACCAGTGGGGCTGGTTCGGTGACATTTTCGGGGTGACCAACCCAGGACCAATCCTCAGCTTCCTACCCATCATCCTGATCGGCGTCCTGTTCGGGCTGGCAATGGATTACCAGATGTTCCTGGTCTCGGGGATGCGTGAGGCCTGGGTCCACGGAGGCAGCGCCAAGAGCGCCGTCCGGGTGGGCTTCAGCCACGGTGCACGGGTGGTGACCGCTGCAGCCATCATTATGGTCGCGGTCTTCGCCGGATTCGTGTTCTCCCACCTGACCATGGTCCGGCCAATCGGGTTTGGTCTGGCCTTCGGGGTGCTGATTGACGCCTTTGTGGTCAGGATGACCCTGGTGCCTGCCGCTATGTACCTGCTGGGAAGGCACGCCTGGTGGCTGCCGAAGTGGCTGGATCGTATCCTGCCGGACGTGGATGTCGAGGGCGCCCGACTAGCCCAGTCAGTACCGGCCTCGGAAACTGACGCCTCGGATGATGTCGATCAGGTAACAGTCAAGGGGTAAGGTGTCGCCGCTGGGTGCGCTGGTCTTGTCTGAGAGGTAAGCCGACGTACTATTCAAGACATGGCCAGACCACCCAACCCAGAGCGCAAGACGGAACTGCTTGACCAGATCCTGGACTACTTGCTGGATAAGACCTTTGCAGGACTCAGCTTTCGTACTTTGGCAGATGGCCTTGGTATCAGCAGTTACGTGCTGGTCTACCATTTCGGCAATCGCGAGGAGCTGGTCAACCAGATCGTCACTTACATTGAGCGTCGCGACGAAACGGTGAGGTTGCCTGATCCCGCAGAACTCAGCCGGGCGGACTTTCAGGAATGGATCAAGAGTGCTTGGTCTTGGGCGGTGATTGAACGCAACCGGCAGTTGCAAAGGCTCGAGTTCGAGGCTGCCCTCCACGACGCAGCCAGCCCTACACCCCGGGATAGTGCGCCGTTGAAGTTCGACTACTGGCACGGGTTTACCCAGGATTGGCTACGGTCACAAGGTGTTGCGCCCAGGCGGGCAGACTCGGCAGGCCGGTTGTTTATTTCGACACTCTATGGACTGCAATACGATTTCGTGGTCAACCGCGACCGGGCGGCAGTTGAGGCAGCTTTTCACCTGATGCTTGACTCCTTCTTCGCCCTGATCGATCAGGGCGAAGAATCGCAACAGCGGCCGACCTGACCTGAGTCAGACACAACTGCATCACAAAAGGCGGGTCCCAGTTCAGTCACTCTGAATGAACTGGTCCCCGATAGTTGGACTGGCCAAGTAAGATCCTAAGCCGCGAGGGCCTGGGTCCGGTATTGCACCGGGCTCAGGCCCTTGAGCTTTGTCGAGATACGTTCGTT